>NZ_JACHKA010000001.1:3880000-4207152 GCF_014203955.1 Sphingobium lignivorans | reverse complement strand
ATTCACGGCCGATGGCTACAAGCGCCGGGACGGCACGCCCTATCCGACGCGGCCGCTGCCCTGAAGCAGACCGGAAGGGACCTGCGCCGTCTCAGCCCTGCGGAGCAGCGGCGCCTGCATCGCCCTCGCCCGGCTCCAGCCGCGCGATGATCCATGTCTCGGCATCGGCCCCGGCGCGCCAGTCGCGCATGAAGGGATGGTCCAGCACGGCGTCCATATAGGCGCGGGCCGGCCCGGGAACGGGGATCGACCAGGTCACGAAGCGCGTGACCACCGGCGCGAACATGATGTCCGCCGCGCCGAAGGCCCCGAACAGGAAATCGCCGCCACCGCCGAACCGTTCGCGCGCATCCTGCCAGAGCGCGACGATCCGCTCGACATCGGCCGCGACATCGGGGCTGGTCTCACGCGGGGGAAAGACATGACGCAGGTTCATCGGGCAGGCCTGCCGCAGCGCCATGAAGCCGGCATGCATTTCCGCCGAGATGGACCGGGCGAGGGCCCGCGCGGCCTTCTCTTCCGGCCAGAATCGCGTGCCGCCGGTCAGCGTATCGAGATACTCGATGATGGCGAGACTCTCCCAGACCGGGCTGTCCCCGTCCCACAGGATCGGCACCTTGCCGCGCGAGGGCGCGAGGTCCGGCAGGGCCTTGCGGGCGGGCCAGTCCGCATCGAAGAGCGGCACGACCACTTCCTCGAAGGGCAGGCCGGATTGTTTCGCCGCCAGCCATCCGCGCAGCGACCAGCTTGAATAGACCTTGTTGCCGATGATGAGCCGGAGCACCGGGCGCTCTCCTCAGTCCAGCGCGCCGATCACGGCCGCGCGCAGTTCCGCCATGCCCATGCCCTTTTCGCTCGACGTGGCGATGATCTGCGGATGTGCGGCCGGGCGCTTGCGCATGGCCGCGGCGGTGCGCTCGATCACGGCGGCAAGATCGCTCGCCTTCACCTTGTCGGCCTTCGTCAGCACGACGCGATAGCTCACCGCCGCCTCGTCCAGCATGTCGAGCAGCGTCCCGTCCACCTCCTTGAGGCCATGGCGGCTGTCGATGAGCACATGCGTGCGCTTGAGGACCGGGCGGCCGCGCAGATAATCATTCACCAGGAAGCGCCATTGCTTGACGACATCCTTGGGCGCCTTCGCATAGCCATAGCCCGGCATGTCCACGAGCCGGAAGCGCAGCGGGCTGCCGACATCGAAGAAGTTCAGCTCCTGCGTGCGGCCGGGCGTATTGGATGTGCGGGCCAGCGCATTGCGGCCGGTCAGCGCATTGATGAGCGAGGACTTGCCGACATTGGACCGCCCGGCGAAGGCCACTTCCGGCACGTCGGCATCCGGCAGGAACTTGAGGCTGGGAGCCGACTTGAGGAACGCGATCGGCCCCGCGAAGATGCGCCGGGCCTCCTCGATGCGATCTGTCTGGTCGGCCTCGTCCATCACCAAGTCTCCGTTCATTCAGGATCGCCAGCGCGCCCGGCGCTGGCGCCGGCCGCCGCGCTACTTCGCTTCCGCCGCCGGCTGGCCGAGCACCGGATGCTGGCGATACAGCCACCATTGCTGTGCAATGGTGAGGATGTTGGACGTGCACCAGTAGATGAGCAGGCCCGCGGCGAAAGGCGCCATGATGAACATCATCACCCAGGGCATGATCGAGAAGATCTGCTTCTGCATCTCGTCCATCGGTGCCGGATTGAGCTTGAACTGCAGCCACATGGTGATGCCCAGGATGACCGCGAGCAGGCCGATGCCGAGGAAGCTGGGCGGCGTGAAGGGAAGCAGGCCGAACAGGTTGAGGATGTGAAGCGGATCGGGCGCGGAAAGATCCTTGATCCACAGATAGAAGGGCTGGTGGCGCATCTCCACCGCCAGCATCAGCACCTTGTAGAGCGCGAAGAAGATCGGGATCTGCAGGAAGATGGGCAGGCAGCCGGCAAGCGGATTGACCTTCTCGGAGCGATACAGCTCCATGATCTCCTGCTGCTGCTTGACCTTGTCGTCCTTGTAGCGCTCCTGGATCGCCTTCATCTTGGGCTGGATCGCGCGCATGGCCGCCATGGAGGCGAACTGGCGCTGTGCGATGGGGAACATGAGGCCGCGCACGATGAAGGTGAGGCAGATAATCGCCACGCCGAAATTGCCGATCATCCGGAACAGCCAGTCCAGCAGGTAGAAGATCGGCTTCTCGAACCAGCGGAACCAGCCCCAGTCGATCGCGCGGTCGAAAAGCTGCACACCTTCCTGATCGGCATAACGTTCGAGGACCGGGGTTTCCTTGGCGCCCACGAAGAGCCGGCTGGTGGTGGTGACGGACTTGCCGGGCGCCAGCGCGACGGGGCCATAGGTCATGTCGGCCTGATAGCGCTGGTCCGCGCCCGAGCGGAACTGCGCCTCGACCGGGAGAGTCTGCGCCGGAATGAGCGCGGCATGCCAGTAGAGATCCGTGAAGCCCAGCCAGCCGCCACGCGTGGCGAAGCGCTGGTCGCCTTCCTTGTCGAGGGTCGCGAAGTCGACATCGTAATTGGCGGACCCGTTGAACACGCCGACCGGGCCGGTGTGGATCGTCCAGGTCGAGGGATCGCGCGAGGGGCCAAGGCGCGAGAGCAGGCCATAAGGCCGCGCCACGACCGCGCCGGTGCCGGCATTCTCGACCGTCTGGGCAGCGGTGATCATATAGTCATTGTCAACCGAGAGACGGATGAGGAAGCGCTGGCCGCTGCCATTGTCCCAGTGCAGCGTGACCGGGGACTGCGGCGTCAGCGTCTGCCGATCCGGGGTCCAGACGGTTTCCGCGCCGGGCAGCTTCATGCCCTCGCCGCTCCAGCTGAAGGTCGCGAAATAGGCATCCTTCGTGCCGCTGGGGCTGAACAGGCGGACCGGCGGCGAATCCTTCTCGATGGTCTGCTTGTGCGTGGGCAGGACGATATCGTCGATGCGCGCTCCACGCAGATTGATGGAACCGCGCAGCTTGGGCGTCTCGATCGCGACGCGCGGCGCGTCACGCAGCGCCTGCGGCAGCGAGCGCATGGCCTGCGCGGCACCCGGCGCGCCAGGCGCACCCGGAACCGGAGCGGCGCCCGAGGCGGGATCGGCCGGCGCGCTTGCCGCCGGGCGCGGCGCGGGCTGATTGAGCTGGGGGAAGAAATAGCCGGAAATCACGGGCCAGCCGAACAGGATGGCGATCGTCAGCACCACGGCGAGGATGATGTTGCGCTTATCGTTCACGAGTCTCTCTTGCGTCCTGTTCGTTCCGGCCAGTCATGAGCAGCTAAGGCACTGGATCATGGCCGCATCCGCCCCATGGGTGGCAGCGCAATAGCCGCTTCGCCGCCAGCCAGCCACCCCTTATCGCGCCATGTTTCGTGAGGGCCTCGATGGCATATTGCGAGCAGCTGGGCGAATAGCGGCAGGTGGGCGGCATCAGGCGGCTGGGCCCGATCTGCCAGGCCCGCGCCACAAGAATGAACGCCCGGGCGATCATCGCTGCGGGTCGGGCTGAGCGCCCTCGGGCGAGGGCTTGCCACGCCGGCCGCCGATCTTGCGCAAGGCGCGCGAAAGCTCGCCGCGCAGGGCCTGATAATCCCGCTCGATGCCACCCTCACGGCCAATCAGCACATGATCGGCCCCTTCGAATCCCTCGGTCGGCAGCAGCTCGGCCGCCAGCATCCGGAATCGCCGCTTCATGCGATTGCGCACGACGGCGCCGCCGATCTTCTTGGTCACGGTGATGCCGAGACGCGGCATCGAATCGCCGTCATGGCGATCACGGACCAGCAGGACGAAGCCGGGCATGGGCGCGCGCAGGCCGCGATTGGCAGCCAGAAAATCAGCGCGGCGGGTCATGCGCCCAAGGACGCGCCGAGGCGCGTCCCCGCCGCGCGAAGAAATCAGGCGGTCAGCTTCTTGCGGCCGCGGGCGCGGCGCGCGTTCAGCAGTTTGCGGCCCGCCGCCGTCGCCATGCGGAGACGGAAGCCGTGGCGGCGCTTCCGAACCAGATTGCTCGGCTGAAAGGTGCGCTTCATCGTTCATTCCTCAACATCGAATCGGTTCTGCAGAATCGACAAAAATGGCCGCCTCGCTCCGGTTAGGGATGAGCGGCCGCCTGTCCGAAGGCGCGCCGATAGGCAAAGCGGGCGGATTTGTCAATCTTGTGGCGCGGAGATCATGAGGCCCCGGCGACGAGATCGGCCGCCGACGTCCCCGCCGCATCAGCCGTCGCATGCGCAGCCCCCGACCTTCTTGCAGACCCTGTCCTTCGCGATGCAGCTGTCGCCGCACGCCTTGCCGGCGCGGCAGATCTTGCAGCATCTTTCCTGTGCACAGGCGGGCTCCAACGTCGCCGATCCGACGGTCGCGAGGAGGCCGCACACAAGCAGTGCGTGAAGCATCCCTCTCATGGCCTCATTCTATGTCATTTGCCGGGCGCGGGAAAGCGGAGAGGCTCTGCCGGGCCATGCACGGAATGGGTGGAAACGAAGCGGGAACATCGCTAGACCCGCGCCATGATCGCGCATCTCAAGGGCCTGCTCGTCTCCACCGGGGCGGATAATGCCGTCGTCGACGTGGGCGGCGTGGGCTATCTGGTCGGCATGTCCACGCGCAGCCTCGCCGCTCTCGGCCGGCCGGGCGAGCATGTCATGATCCATACCGAGATGCTGGTCGGCGAGGAGTTCATCCGGCTGGTGGGCTTTGCCAGCGAAGCGGAGCGGGACTGGTTCCGGCTGCTCACCAGCGTGCAGGGTGTCGGCGCGCGAGTCGCGCTTGCCATCCTCTCGGTGCTCGACCCCAATGAGCTGCATCGCGCCGTCGCCGCGCAGGACAAGGCGATGGTGGCGCGCGCCAATGGCGTGGGCCCCAAGCTCGCCGAGCGCATCGTGCGCGAGCTCAAGGACCGGACGGGCACGATCGCGAGCGGGCCGCTGCCCATCGGCGGCGGGCAGGGCGGGATCGCGCCGGCGGCCGGGAGCGGCGTGGAGGCGGACGCCATGGCCGCGCTCGCTTCCCTCGGTTTCCGGCCGGGCGAGGCAAGCCTCGCGGTGAATGCGGCACTGGCGGAGCTGGGGGATGACATCAGCCTCGACAGGCTGGTGCGACTCGCACTGCGCAAGGCGGCGAAATGAGGGCGAGGCGCCGTTTCCGCGCGCTCGCCATTCCATATCGAGGGAGACGATCTGTCATGCGGTTACCGGTTCTTCTTTTCGCCGGTATGGCGCTGCTGCCCGCCGCCGTGCCTGCCGCCGCTCAGAGCCCCGCCTTCCGGCCCGGGCCGGTCTTCACCGACTTCGGCCAGACCGCGCCGGTGGACAGCGACCTCGTGATCCCGCCGGATGCGCAGCTCAAGGTCGCCTTCGATGCGAAGGACGCTGCGCCCGCGGGGGAAGTGAACAAGACGATCAACAGTGCCGCGCGCTTCATCAACATGCATGTCGCGGCCGGCGTGGCGCCTGACCGCATCAAAGTCACCGTAGTCGTCCACGGACCGGCGAGCTGGGACGTGGTGCGGGACGAGGCCTATCGCGCGCACAAGGAGGGGCGCTCCAATGGATCGGCAAGCGCGGTGGCGCAACTTCTGGAGAAGGGCGTCGACATCTATCTCTGCGGCCAGAGCGCCGCGAGCCTCGGCATCGCCAAGGACGACCTGCTGCCGGGCGTGAGGCTCGCGCTTTCCGCCATGTCCGCGCATGTCCTGCTCCAGCAGCAGGGCTATGCGATCAACCCGTTCTGAACGGCCATGATGGAAATGCGGGGCTCGACAGGCAGCGGAGCGGAGCGCAAGGGCAAAGCATGACTGCATCCGATCGCCTCACGACGGGCACGCGCATCGCCGAGGATGCCGATGCCGCGCTGCGCCCCAAGACGCTCGACGAGTTCGTCGGCCAGAAGGGCGCCCGCGAGAATCTGCGCGTGTTCATTGCCGCCGCGAAGGCGCGGGGCGAAGCGCTGGACCATGTGCTGTTCTTCGGCCCCCCGGGCCTGGGCAAGACCACGCTCGCGCAGATCGTCGCGCGCGAACTGGGGGTGGGCTTTCGCGCCACATCCGGGCCGGTCATCGCCAAGGCCGGCGATCTCGCCGCGCTGCTCACCAATCTGGACGAGGGCGACGTCCTCTTTGTCGACGAGATCCACCGGCTCAGTCCGGCCGTGGAGGAAATCCTCTATCCGGCGATGGAAGACCGCGCGCTGGACATCATGATCGGCGAAGGGCCCTCCGCGCGCTCGGTGCGGATCGACCTGCCCCGCTTCACGCTGGTCGGCGCGACGACGCGGCAAGGGCTGCTCACCACGCCGCTGCGCGATCGCTTCGGCATTCCGGTGCGACTGAACTTCTATACGGTCGAGGAGCTGGAGCTGGTCATCAGCCGGGCGGCGCGGCTGCTGGCCCTGCCCATCGCGCCGGACGGCGCCACCGAGATCGCCCGCCGCTCGCGGGGCACGCCGCGCATCGCCGGTCGGCTGCTGCGGCGCGTGCGGGACTTCGCGCATGACGCCGGCCACGAGACGGTGGACGCCCGTGCGGCGGACCATGCGCTTTCCCGGCTCGACGTGGACCGGCTCGGCCTCGATCTCATGGACCGGCGCTATCTGCACATGATCGCGGACATCTACAAAGGCGGCCCGGTGGGGGTGGAAACGCTCGCGGCGGGCCTGTCCGAACCGCGCGACACGATCGAGGACGTGATCGAGCCCTATCTGCTCCAGCTCGGCTTCATCGCCCGCACCGCGCGCGGCCGCATCCTCAATGCGCCCGGCTGGAAACATCTTGGACTGACGCCGCCGGAAGGCGGCCAGGACGCGCTGCCCGGCCTGCTCTGAGCGGACGGTATAGCCGCACGTCAATGTCACGCCCGATCCGCGATTTTCCGCCGTTCGGGGACGGGCAGGCTGGTGCGTTTCCGGACACATCAGGACATATAAAACGGGCCTTGCGAAAAGGTCCCCAGGGCCGTTATTTCCGTTTCGCCTTGAAACGGAAATTCACGCTCACGCCGTCCTTGATCTCGCCGGTATCCGCCCACTGGCCGGAGCCCACGCCAAAGGCGGTGCGGCTGAGACTGGCGGTGCCGGCGGCGGTGGCATCCTTGCCATCGATGTCCAGCGTGAAGTCCAGATTGACCGGCCGCTCCCGCCCATGCAGCGACAGCACGCCCGCCGCGCGATAGGCCTTGCCCCCGCGCGAGCTGATGCCGGTCGAGCGGAACGTCGCGCGCGGATGCGCGGCAACGTCGAAAAACCCGTCGCTGCGGAGCGTATCGTCCCGCTGGGCATCCGCCGTATCCACCGAGGCCAGATCGATCGTCACGCGGATGCGCGACCCGGGAAGATCATCGGGCGAGAAGATGATATCGGCATCCCAGCGCGAGAAGCTGCCGTCGACAGCCGAACCTGCATAATCCGCCCGGAAGCCGAGACGGCCGCCCGGCTGGACCTGCCAGGGCACCGCGGGACGCGCCTGCTCCGCCGCGGGGGTGGCCTCGGGGACCGGCTCGGCGGCCGCCGGCGCCTCCTGCGCAAGCGCCGCATTCGATCCGCTCTCCATGGCCTGCGCGGCGTTGGCGAGCGCCGCCGGTGCCTGGCCCGGCTGGCCGGCTGCCTCCGCCCCGTTTGCCTGCGCGGAAGGCGCCCCGGCCGCAGCGCCCTGGCCTGACGCAGGCGCGAAGGAGAGGCGCTGCGCCGCGACGAAGGCCAGCCCCGCCCCGATCAGCACGGCGAGCGTCGCCACGCTGAGCGCCGGACGAGCGGAAAGCGCGCGCGGCATCATCCGCGCAATCAGGTCATCCCCCATGAAATGGTGGCGCAGTGCCCCGGCGACATGGAGCAGGAACAGCCCGACGAACAGCCAGGCGATCAGCCCGTGCGCTGTCTCGGCCGGCTCGTTCCAGCCGCTGCCGAGCGGCAGGTGCGGCCAGGGGAGGATGCCGAGGAACAATGTCGGCACCTTGACCGACGCCGTCGAGACGATGATCCAGCCCGTGATCGGTCCGGCGATCATCACCCCATACAAGAGCATATGGACGGCATGGGCAAGGAAGGCGACAGCCGGGCTCGCCGGAACCGGCGCCGGACGCCGCACCGCCAGCCGGATGCCGAGGCGGACCAGCGTCAGCAGCAAGATGGCCAAGCCGACGCTCTTGTGAAGCTGATAGGCGGCGAACTGCGGCAGCCCCGCCAGATCCTCCAGCCGCCAGCCGAGCGAGAGCTGGAACAGCAGCAGCGCGGCCAGCAGCCAGTGCAGCGCGATGGCGGCACGCGCATAGCGAGCGGGGGACATGGAAACATGCATGGCCGAACTCTCCCATATGCCACGGCCGCTGCCGCCGACCGCCGGGAGGTGCCAGCCACGCGGCGGATTGGCAAGCCGGATCGGCGGGCAAGAGGCAGGGGCCACACGCCCGCCATTCTTTCCCCAAACGGCCCGGCGCTGGGTTCTTGCGCGCCGCCCGCGGCGCGCTAAGGTCGCGCCAGCACTGATATGTGCCGGCTGACGTGGGAGTCGCCGCTGCGGGACCTGGCCGGCAGAAGCAGTATCAGCGGGAGATGGGTGCGCATGCCGGCAACGATCGACTTCAGGATGCTGGTTGCCCGATCCCCCAATGCCTATGTCGTGCTCGATCGCGAATTGCGGCTCGTGTGGATGAACGATGCCTATCTCAAGGCCACCATGCGGACGCGCGAGGAGCTGGTCGGCCGCACGATGTTCGAGGCCTTTCCCAGCGACCCGGACTCGGAAAGCTACAAGCTACTGGAAGGCTCGCTCCGGCGCGTGCTCGACACCGGGCAGACGGACGAGCTGGCGCTCATCCGCTACGACATCAGTCGGCCGGACGGCGGCATGGACCAGCGCTACTGGAGCGCGACGCACACCCCGCTGCATGATGCGGATGGCGAGGTGCGCCACATCCTCCAGCACACCGTCGACGTGACCGAGCTCGAGAGCCTGCGCGCGATGCGCGACGAGATGGGCGTCGTCCAGCGCGCCAATGCCGTGCAGGCGCGCAATCTGGACCTCAGCCAGGAAAGCGAGCAGCTCAAGGCCCTGTTCGACCAGGCGCCCGGCTTCATGGCGGTGCTGAGCGGGCCGCGCCACGAAGTCCGCCTCGCCAACCGCGCCTATCTCCGCCTGGTGGGGCAGCGCAACCTGATCGGCCGGCCGGTCGCCGAGGCGCTGCCGGAAATCGTCGCGCAGGGCTTCATCGCGCTGCTCGATACGGTGCGCGAGAGCGGGCGGCCCTATGTCGGCCGCAACCAGCGGATCCTGCTTGCCAATGAGGGGGCCGGAGGAGACGAGGAACGCTTCCTCGACTTCATCTATCAGCCGATCTTCGATGGCGCCGGCGCGGTGACGGGCATCTTCGTCCAGGGCAATGACGTGACGGAGCAGGTGCAGGCGCAGGAGCAGCAGGAATTGCTGATCCACGAGCTGAACCACCGGGTGAAGAACACGCTCGCGGTGGTGCAGGGGCTTGCGACCCAGTCCTTCCGGGGCATTCCCGGCTCGGAGCAGGCCCGCACGACCTTCGATGCCCGGCTCACCGCGCTGGCGGCGGCGCACAGCCTGCTCACCGCGCAGAGCTGGCAGGCCGCGCGCCTGATCGACACCGTCCGCAGCGCGATCGAGGCGACGGCCGGATCGGACAGCGCGCGCTTCCACCTCGCCGGGCCGGACATCCGGCTGCCGCCGCAAGCCGCGATGGCTATGGCGATGGTGGTGCATGAGCTGAGCACCAACGCCATCAAATATGGCGCGCTCTCGGCCGGTGAGGGTCGGGTGGACCTCGCCTGGAGCGTGGAGGAGGAAGAGCATCACTGCCGGCTGGCGATCGAGTGGCGGGAGCGGGGCGGCCCTCCGGTGGAGCCGCCCACGCGGCGCGGCTTCGGCACGCGGCTCATCCAGCGCGGCATAGCGCCCGGGCTGGGCGGGGCCGTGGCCCTGCACTTCGAGCCAGAGGGCCTGCGCTGCACGATCGACGCCCGCATCCCGAAGAGCCCGGCATGACGATGCGCGGCCTCGCCATCCTCATCATCGAGGACGAGCCCATCCTCGCCCTGGCCCTGGAGGACATGCTGGAAAAGGCGGGGGCCAGCCCGATCCTCGCCGACACGCTCGCAGAAGCGGCGGAGATGATCGCGCGCCAGCCCCCCGACGCGGCGATCCTGGACGTGAACGTGCACGGCGAGCAGAGCTATCCGGTCGCGGCGGCACTGGCCGAGCGGCGCATCCCCTTCATCTTCGCGACCGGCTATGGCGACGCCATGCACGAGGATGCCCATGCGCAAGTGCCCACCGTCGCGAAACCCTACAGCTTCCGCGACATCGAACGCGCCCTGAAACGCGCGCGCGGGATGTGAGGCGGACGGGGAAGGGGGCGGACATCGCCAGCGGGCGCCGGCGCGGTGGGACGTGGGCGCGGGCCACGGCCTTTCGGGACCAGGATTCTCCTTCACCAGCCAATATGCGGTGGATCATGGCCTGTGCGAGGTGCGGCCTCGGGAAGGCGGCGCACCTCGCACAGGCGTTACGCCGGACGCAGCTGCCAGCGCGACATTCCCGACGGGGGAATTCCGATCCTTGAGGAAAATGGTGCCCCACAGACGACAAGGATGGGAACTCAAATCACTGGGAAATTTCTATTGATCGCGCGTAACAGGGCGGCGTCGAAAGGTCCGTGAGGCGACCCGGCTCTACATCCGGACGTTCAATCCCTCGCGTCGCGGATCGCTTCCAGTTCGGCTAGCCTCACCGGGTCGCCGGCAGCAAGTGTTTCCTCAAGATAGAAGCTATAGGGTATGTCGAGCACCAGTTTGTGGGCCTCGCCGCTATATTCTGAGGCGATCACAGGAAAAGCATCGACCAACTGCCGAAGAAAATCTTTGTCCAAATCCTGAATCCTTGCTGCCATATCCTCCATCATGAGGACAGCTGCATCAGGATCAAGAACATCATCATCGGTGAGGTCAAGAAACAATATGAAATCAGCGATAATCCGCGCCACCCCTATTGCACTCATGGCTTCACCACCCTCACCTTGATGTTTGTGATCTTCATCTCTTTAAACAACTTGAGCGCAGCGATTCGCTCGGCTTCATTGGGCACTTCCCAAGTTCCAATGGCCCGATTATGCGCCAGTGCTTCCGACTGCCGCAATAACTGGGCACGCGCCCTGGGACGGTTCACGACCCTGAACTTTCGGTCAATCACATATTCGCCCTGCACGCCATCAAACTTGACCGGCCGTTGCGAGCCATCCGGCATCGTCCGCATCAACGTGGGCGCCTGACCGGGCCGAGCGCCCGTCGCGGCATCATTATATCGCTTCGCCGGCGTTTCGCGGCCGAGGTTTTCCTTAACCCAGCCAATCTGCGGCGGCTCCCAGCGGTCAAGCCACAGAGAAGAGCTCTTAGATAGTTACCTATTGGCCTGTCGGAATCCGGCTTTCCCGCCGGTTTCGAAGAGATGGTGCCGCTTAGGTGACTCGAACACCTGACCCTCGCATTACGAATGCGATGCTCTACCGGCTGAGCTAAAGCGGCTCCGGTGGACCGGCCTGCGGTCCTTCTGCGCGAGGGCCTTTGGTGAAGGGCTTTCCCGCGCAGCGGCGGCGCTTAACAGCAGTGGTGGCGCGTGGCAAGCCATTAGAGTGCGTTCCGGGGCATCGGTGCGGGCGGACGAGCGGGGGCGGGCCGGCGCGTGCGATCCTCCGGCATGGCGCCCGATCCGGCCGGATCGGGACGATCGCGTGGCCCGGCGCGGGACAACAGTCCTAATGAGCGGTTACGATCCGGCCCCGCCTTTACCCCGAATTTACCCTTCCGTGCGCAAGTGTCCGGCCAATCGCAACGGCGGATCGACGAGTCAGACCATGGATGCACAGGGGCACAGCGCGGCCGAGGAGGCCATAATGCTGGACGACGCGATGGATGCGCCGCCTATCGTCCGCTTCGACGAGCGCCGGATGCACATCCGCGCCTATAATTACTGGGCATCGCTGCTGGGCGACCGCTCGCTCCCCAATATCGAGGACCTCAATCCCGCCGAAATCCACGATTTCGGCTCGCACAGCGTGCTGCTGGACTTCACCAGCGGCATCGACGACCCGACGATCGCTTTCCTCGGCAGCGCGCTGGCCGCACAGTGCGACCTGACGAGCCCGGTCAGCCGCGTCAGCCAGATCCCGGCGCGCACGCTGCTCTCGCGCATCACCGACCATTATCTCCAGATCATCGCCAATGCCGCGCCGATCGGCTTCGAGGCGGAATTCACCAACCAGCGCGGCGCCGAGATCCTCTATCGCGGCATCATGATGCCCTTCTCCACCGACGACGACACCATCGACTTCGTCTATGGCGTCATCAACTGGAAGGAAGTGGTCACCGAGGACCTGGCCGACAGCATCGCCGCGGAAGTCGCCGCGGCCGGTCCGGGCGCGCTGGCCATGCCGACCGGCGTGCCGATCTGGTCCGACGGCCCCACCAGCTTCGACCTCGGCCCCGACGATGGCTTCGACGACCTCGATGAGACGCCGATGGCCGAGGACGGGATGTGGGACAATGCCGCGCTCGACCTCACGCCTGACCTCATAGACCATTCCGACAGCGAGACGGCGCTGGGCGATTCGCTGGCGCAGGCACGCGAGGCCGCGGCAGCCGCCAACGCCAGCGAGGGCCGCACGCGCCATGCCCTCTATCGCGCCATCGGCCTGGCCCACGCCTTCGCGGCCGTGGCAGCCGCACGGCCGGACGACTATGCCGAGCTGCTGGCCGATTCCGGCATCGAGGTGCAGCCGCGCAGCCCGCTGACCGCGCTCGCCAAGCTCGTCTTCGGCGCGGACTATGACAAGACCCGCCTCGCCGAGTTCGTCTGCGCGATCGACCATGCGCTGGCCGAGGGCATGGAGCCCGGCGCGCTGACCCAGTATCTCCACAGCATCCCCGGAGGGCTCAAGGGGCTGGTGGCCAGCGTGCGCGCGCGCCGTCGCGGCGCCAGCGTGTCGACGCGCCCGGCGGCCGGCAGCCGCGCCCGGCGCAAGCTGCGCGGGGCCGGCACGATCACCCCCGAAACACTGCCCTTCGACGAGACGGGCCTCGCGGTCGTCATCCTGCGGCGGGACGCGGACGGGCAGCTCGCCATGGTGGCCGCGCTCGACCAGGAAGACCGGCTGACCGGCCGGGTCTATGCCGCCGCGGCTCGAAAGGTCTGAAATTCCCCCTCGCCCTGTCGCGAAGGGCAGCGGCCGAGTTGCGGTTTTATCGTCAGAGGTCTAACGCAAGAAAATAACACCGGCGCCAGTCGCGCGCCGCGACCCCTTCGACGCGACCATCGAGAGAGGATGGCATGAGCGCAACACTCACTTCCGAAGCATCGACGACTTTCCACATCGCCAAGGCCCTCGCGGATGGGCTGCACGGCAGCGAACGGGACGCGCTGAGCGGCAGCGCGCTGGACGCCGCCGCGCAATTCGTCAGCGAAGCGGCGGCAGTCCGCAAGGACGGCGAATCCGTCATCCTGATCGACAGCAGCAGCGACGAGCTGCGGGGCGACGCCGTGACCCGGCGCCAGCGGCTGGTGATCATCAATGCCGACAAGCCCTTCCTCGTCGACAGCATCGGCAATTGCCTGAGCGACGCGGGGCTGGTGATTCACCTGCTCGCGCACCCGATCCTCCCCGTCCGGCGCGACGCGGAAGGCCGCCTCACCGCCATCGGCGACGATGACGGCGCGACGCGCGAATCCTTCATCTACATCGAGACAGACCGGATCGATGCGCGGGGCCGGCAGGCCCTGGCGCGCGCGCTCGAACTCACGCTCGCGCATGTGCGGGCAGCCGTGGGCGCCTGGCGCAGCATGGTCGACGCGATGAACGCGGATGCCAACCGGCTGGGCGCGGGCGAAGGCGGCGACCTGCTGCGCTGGCTGCAGAAGGGCAACCTCACCCAGCTCGGCCACGAACAGCGCGACCGGGAAGGCAATGTCAGCCGCGCCAAGGGCATCAGCACCTTCGCCGACGAGCCGCTGATCGCCCGCAGCCGCATCGCCGATGCCTTCGCTTGGTTCGAGGCCGGCCATGCCGGGCCGCTGATCCTTAAATCCAACCGCATGTCGCGCGTGCATCGCCATGTGCTCATCGACCTGTTCATCGTGCCGGTGCGCGAGGGCGAGGAGATCACCGCGCTTTCCATCCATGCCGGCCTGTGGACAAGCGCCGCGCTCGCCGCCCGGCCCGAGGAAATCCCGGGCCTGCGCGACACGCTGTTCGGCCTCATGGCCCGCTTCGGCTACGATCCGACCGGCCATGCGGCCAAGACGATGGTGCATGCGCTCACCACCCTGCCGCACGACATCATGATGGCCTTCCAGCCGGAGGACCGCGAGCGCGTGACGCTGACCGCGATGTCCCTGGCGGACCGGCCCCGGCCCAAGCTGGAGCTGGTGAGCGACGCGCTGGACCGGCATCTCTTCGCCTTCGTCTGGATGCTGCGCGACGACCTCTCGACCACGCGCCGCGAAGCGATTGGCGGGATGCTCGCCAGCGCGGCCAATGCGACGCTGCTCGGCTGGTCCATCGCGCTGGAGGACAGCGGCCTTGCGCTGGTGCGCTTCACGTTCGACGTGCGCGACGGCGGCCACATGCCGGATGCCGAAGCGCTCGACCACCAGCTCGAGCGGATGCTGCGCGGCTGGGTGCCCGCCGTCGAGCAGGGGCTGCTCGACCTGGGCGAAACCACGCGCGCGGCGATCCTCGCCCAGCGCTACGCACCGGGCCTGCCGCTCTCCTATCGTGAAAGCGCCGGGGCCGAGGAAGCGGCGCGGGACATCCTCGCCCTGCACCGGCTGCCGGGGCCGGGCACCCGCTCCGTGCGCTTCTATCGCATCGCTTCGGACGGCGAGAGCCGGCTGCGCGTGAAGATCTACAGCCTCGAGCCGCTGGTGCTTTCCGAAGCCGTGCCGGCGCTGGAGAATTTCGGCTTCCGGGCGCTGGACGAGCGAAGCACCGGCGTCGGCGCCGACAGCGCGCTCGGGCACATCCAGCGGTTCGCGCTCGAACGGCAGGACGGCGGCCCGGCCGCGCCCGTGCTGGACCGCGCCGAGATCGTCGGCGAAGCGCTCGACGCGGTGCTGGAAGGACGGGCCGAGAATGACAGTTTCGCCGAGCTCATCGTGACGGCGGACATCGGCCCGCGCGACATCATCATCCTGCGCGCGATCTTCCGCTATCTGCGCCAGACCGGCATCTCCTACGGCCTGTCCACCGTGGTCGATTCGCTCGGGCGGGAAGCGCGCATCGCGCGGATGCTGGTCGACCTCTTCCATGCCATGCACAATCCGGTGCGCGGCGGGAACAAGGACGTGGCGGCCGCGCTGAATGCCGATATCGACGCGGCGCTCGAGGGCGTGAACGGGCTGGACGACGACCGCATCTTGCGCCTCTATCGCGCCGTCATCTGCGCGACGCTGCGCACCAATGCCTTCTCGCCCGCCGCGCAGGAAGCGCTGGCCTTCAAGATCGACAGCGCGCAAGTGCCGGGCCTGCCCCGGCCGCTCCCCTGGCGCGAGATCTGGGTCTATTCGCCGCGCGTGGAAGGCATCCACCTGCGCGCCGGGCGCGTCGCACGCGGCGGCCTGCGCTGGTCCGATCGGCGCGACGACTTCCGCACCGAGATCCTCGGACTGATGAAGGCCCAGCGCGTGAAGAACGCCGTCATCGTGCCGACCGGCGCCAAAGGCGGCTTCTATCCCAAGATGCTGCCCAACCCCGCCGCGGACCGCGACGCCTGGCTGGCCGAAGGCACGGAGAGCTACCGGATCTTCATCCGCTCGCTGCTCTCCGTCACCGACAATCTGGTGAAGGGCGAGGTGGTCCATCCCGAGAATGTCGTCATTCATGACGGCGAGGACCCCTATTTCGTCGTTGCGGCGGACAAGGGCACCGCGACCTTCTCCGACGTCGCCAACGCCATCGCCATCGAGCGCGATTTCTGGTTGGGCGATGCTTTCGCCAGCGGCGGCTCGAACGGCTATGACCACAAGGCGATGGGCATCACGGCGCGCGGCGCCTGGATCAGCGTGCAGCGCCACTTCGCGGAAATGGGCATCGACGTGCAGAAGGAAAGCGTGCGCGTCATCGGCGTGGGCGACATGTCCGGCGACGTGTTCGGCAACGGCATGCTGCTCAGCAAGGCGATCAAGCTGGTCGCCACCTTCGACCACCGCCACATCTTCATCGATCCCGATCCCGATCCGGCGGCGAGCTGGAAGGAACGGGCGCGGCTGTTCAAGCTGCCCCGCTCAAGCTGGGACGATTATGACCGCAAGCTCATCTCGAAGGGCGGCGGCGTCTTCCCGCGCTCGCTCAAGAGCATCCCGCTCAGCCGGGAAATGCAGGCCATCGTCGGAACCAGCGAAACATCGATGGAGCCGACTGCGCTGATCTCCGCCCTGCTGCGCGCGGAAAGCGACCTCATCTGGTTCGGCGGCATCGGCACCTACATCAAGGCGGCCGGGCAGAACAACGCGGACGTGGGCGACGGCGCCAACGACCGGCTGCGTGTCGACGCCGAGGACGTGCGGACCAAAGTGATCGGCGAGGGCGCCAAT
Organism: Sphingobium lignivorans; assembly: GCF_014203955.1. NCBI lineage: Bacteria > Pseudomonadati > Pseudomonadota > Alphaproteobacteria > Sphingomonadales > Sphingobiaceae > Sphingobium > Sphingobium lignivorans. The sequence goes on along the minus strand of NZ_JACHKA010000001.1, from coordinate 4,190,563 downwards.
CTGGGCGTGACCCAGGCCGGACGCATCGCCTTCGCCCTGCGGGGCGGGCGGATCAACACCGACTTCATCGACAATTCGGCCGGCGTCGACTGCTCGGACAATGAAGTGAACATCAAGATCGCGCTCAACAAGGAAATGGCCGAGGGCCGCCTGAGCGAGGAGGCCCGCAATGCCCTGCTGGCCGACATGACCGACGACGTCGCCGAGATCGTGCTGGAGGACAATCGCCTGCAAGCGCTCGGCCTCTCCATCGCGCAGGCGGGCGGCACCGACGATCTGGCATCCTATGTGCGCCTGATCGCGACACTGGAAAATGGCGGCCATCTCGACCGGAAGGTGGAGGGCCTTGCCAGCGACCAGGAACTGCTGCGCCGCGCGGGCGAGGGCATCGGCCTCACCCGGCCGGAACTGGCCGTGCTGTTCTCCACCGCGAAGCTGGCGCTTCAGGACGCCATCGAGAAAAGCAACCTTGCTTCCGACCCGGTGCTCACCAGCGATCTCATCCGTGCCTTCCCGCCCCGGATGCGGGAGGAGGAGGCCGACGCGATCGAGGCGCACCAGCTGCGCTGCGAGATCATCGCTACCAAGCTCGCCAACCGCATCGTCAACCGGCTGGGGGTGATCCTGCCCTTCACGCTGGCGGAGGAAGCAAGCTGCACGCTCGACGAGATCGCGCGGGCCTTCGTCATTGCCGAGCAATTGTTCGACGTGCGCGCCCTGTGGGACGACATCGACGCCGCGAAGCTGAGCGAGCAGGCACGGCTCGCGCTCTATCGCCAGGTCGCCAATGCGATGGCAGCGCATATCGGCGATGCTCACCGCTCGCTGCCCGCCGCGATGCGGCCAAGCGACGCGATCGCCGCGCTGACCCCGCCAATGGCGACGCTCGTGAAGGAAGTCGACAGCCTGCTGCAGCCGGAGCCCGCGCGCCGGACCACCGCGCAGATGACCGAGCTGAGCGAACTGGGCGTGAGCAAGGCCCTGGCGGCGCGGACTGTGTTGCTGGTGAAGATGGACGGCGCGATCGGCCTCTCGCTGCTCGCCAAGGACCTCGCCCAGGGCGAAGTCGCGGTGGCCGGCGCCTTCACCCATCTGGGCGAAGCGCTCGGCATCGACTGGCTGCAGGGACTGGCGGCGCGGATGAGCCCGACCGACCCGTGGGAACGCCTGCTGGTCGCCGGCAGCGCCCGCGACCTCCAGCAGATGCGCCTCGCCTTCCTCGCCGGCGCGCGCTACAAGGAAACCGGCCCCTATGTGGCGGAATGGCTGGAGCGCAACGAAGGCGCAGTAGCCAAGTTCCGCCAGCTCATCACGCGCGCGCAGGCGGCCGCCGGCCCAAGCGCGGCGATGGTGGCGGAACTGACCGGACAGGCCCGGGCACTGCTGGCCCGGTAAGCGGCGATACATCGGGAGGCACCGGCCCCGGCGGGGTTCGGCGCCGGTGCCTCCCGCTGCGCTATTTCCGGCGCATCAGCCAGGGCTTCACCGCGCCGGTCGGCGCGGGCTTGCCGTCCAGCCGCACCGCGCGGACGATCGTCACCCGGTTCTTGATCATCTGGCCGAACATGACGCCGCGCCCGCAGCATGTATCCAGCGCGAGAATGCGCTTGACCACGTCCATGCCCGCCACGACATGGCCGAACGCGGCATAGCCGGGATAGCCGGGCCGGGCGTCCAGCGTGGGATTGGGGCCGACCTGGATCGAGAAATTGCCGGTGCCCGAATCCGGGTCCTTGTGCCGCGCCATGGAAATCACGCCGTCGAGATGGCGAATGCCCGTCTTGTCCGTGGGCTCCAGCGGCACGGTCGGGAAATAGATGCGCCGCGCATCCGTATCGATGCCGCCCTGGACGAAGCCGGTCTTCGGATCGCCCTTGTGGCGCGTGGCGCGATAGAAAGTCGTGTCGTCCAGCCGCCCGTCATCCACATAAACGAGGAAGTTCTTCGTGGTGAGCGGCGCCCGCTTCGCATCCAGCGCCAGCACGATATTGCCCATGCTCGTCTCCAGCCGGACGCGCACATAGCCCGGCGTCGGCCGGCTGGCGGAAGCCGGCTGGGCCTGGAGAGCGGAGAGAGGCAGGAGGAGAAAGGCCACCAGGGCGAGGAGAAAGCGGGACAAAAACAGCAAGATCGTTCCTGGGCTGAGGTGGATCGGCTCCCCAGCATGTCACATCTGCGCGTGCCTGTTCAACCTTTGGCGGGACGAGCGCCGGGCATCTTCCGCCCGGACGGGCTCATTCCCCGTCGAGCAGCCCTCTCAGCATTTCCGCCGTCGCGGCCGAGAGCGTCCAGCCGAGATGGCCGTGCCCGGTATTGTAGAGCACCCGCGGGTTCCGCCCGGCGCGGACCACCGGCATCATGGACGGCGTCATCGGCCGCAACCCCGCCCATGGGACGACCGCATCGGTCTCCACGCCCGGGAACAGCCGCTGCGTCCAGGCAATCAAAGGACGGATGCGATCGTCCCGGATATCCCTGTTGTAGCCGTTGAATTCCGCCGTGCCAGCGACCCGAAAGCGATCGGCACCCAGCCGGCTGGTCACGATCTTGGCGCTTTCGTCCAGCAGGCTGACCCAGGGCGCGGCGGCGCGGCTCGCCTCGTCATTGAGCGCGACAGTGATGGAATAGCCCTTGACCGGATAGATGTTGACCCGATCCCCCAGGCGCGCGGCCAGCCGTCGGCTTTCCACGCCCGCGCAGACGACAAGCCGGTCGCAGATGAGCGTACCGCCATCGGGCGCCGCCAGCTCCAGCCGCACGTCCCGCTCGCTCGCGACGATCCGCTCCACGCCCGCCCCGAGCCTGAGTATGGCGCCGCGACGTTCGCAAGCCGCAGCAAGCCCGCGCGTGAACTTGTGGATGTCGCCGGTGCTGTCCGACGGGGTGAAGAAGCCGCCATGGAAGGTGCCGTTCAGGGCCGGCTCGATCTGCGCGATCTCGGCCGGGGTGACCGGATAGCGATCCAGGCCCGCCTCGCGCAGCAGCGCATTGGCGCGATCGGCCTGACGAAAGCCGTCCGCATCATGATAGACATGCAGGATGCCGCGTCGCTCGAGATCGAACGCGATGTCCTCCTCCTCCGCCACCCGGAAGAGATGCTCCCGCGCGGCGATGGCGAGGCGCGCCGTCTGGATGCTGTGCGCGCGATAATTGCCGATCTGCCCGCAGAATTCGGCAAGCCAGCTCAGCTTGTGCCAGCTCGGGCGGGGATTGAGGAGCAGCGGTGCGGACGGCTGCGTCATCCAGCGCAAGCCCTTGAGGATCGTGCCCCAGCTGTTCCACACTTCCGCATTGCTGGCGGAGAGCTGGCCGCCATTGGCGAAGGATGTCTCCATCGCGGGATAACGATGCCGGTCGATGACCGTCACCTCATGGCCCGCGCGGACCAGCGCATAAGCCGACGTGATTCCTGTTATTCCACTACCGACGACGGCGATTCTCGCCATGGCTGGACACTCCCGGGCAGGCCGTGACTCATCACCCTCTCCACAGAAGGCGTAGTCCCGTCTGTTCGGTTACCTGAGAGCGTCGATCCGCGGCGCGGACCGTTCCCCTTCGGTGGGCGCCTGGCCGGACGCCTCTCTCCAGACTGTCCTGGCGATCCGGTCCCTGGTGCCTGAGAGTTTCCGGGACCGGTTGCTCCTTCGGCGCCGGACCTGACTGATCGGGCCCGGACTCTCCCGGATCGCGTCATGGCGGACCGTAATTTTATGTCGCAACCTTGAAATCTTGTCAACGCGCCTCGCGCGCGCCGCGCCGGCAGGACCAGACGGGCGCGCGCGGCGGCGGTTCAGGCGATGGCGCGATGCCGGTTCGCCACGAGATGATCGACCACGCCCGGATCGGCGAGCGTGGAGATATCGCCCAGCTGGTCCACCGCATCCTCCGCGATCTTGCGCAGGATGCGGCGCATGATCTTGCCCGAGCGGGTCTTGGGCAGGGCAGGGGCGAACTGGATGACGTCCGGCGTCGCGATCGGGCCGATCTCATGACGCACCCAGCGCACCAGCTCGGCGCGCAGCGCATCATCCCCTTCCTCGTTCGCATTGAGCGTCACATAGGCATAAATGCCCTGGCCCTTGATGTCATGGGGCATACCCACAACGGCAGCTTCGGCGACCTTGGCATGAGCGACGAGCGCGCTCTCGACTTCCGCCGTGCCCATGCGATGGCCCGAGACGTTGATGACGTCGTCCACGCGGCCGGTGATCCAGTAATCCCCGTCCGCATCGCGCCGGCAGCCGTCCCCGGTAAAATATTTGCCGGGATAGGTGGAGAAATAGGTCTGGAAGAAGCGCTCATGATCGCCCCAGACAGTACGCATCTGCCCCGGCCAGCTGTCCGCAATGACGAGATTGCCTTCCACGGCGCCTTCCAGGACACGACCCTCCGGATCGACGACCTGCGGCTGCACGCCGAAGAAGGGCCGCGAAGCGCTGCCCGGCTTGAGCGGGATGGCGCCGGGCAGCGGGGTGATCATGTGCCCGCCGGTCTCCGTCTGCCACCATGTGTCCATGATCGGGCAACGACGCTCGCCCACCACGGAATAATACCATTCCCACGCCTCCGGATTGATCGGCTCGCCGACCGATCCCAGCAGGCGCAGCGAGCTGCGGCTGGCCTTGCGGACCCATTCGTCGCCCTCGCGCATGAGCGCGCGGATCGCGGTGGGCGCGGTGTAGAAGATGTTCACCCCGAACTGGTCCACCACTTGCCAGAAGCGGCTGAAATCGGGGTAGGTGGGGACGCCCTCGAACATCACGGTCGTCGCGCCGTTGGCGAGCGGGCCGTAGACGATGTAGCTGTGCCCCGTGACCCAGCCGATGTCCGCCGCGCACCAGTAGATCTCGCCCGGCTTGTAATCGAACACGACATGATGGGTGAGCGCCGCCCAGAGCAGATAGCCGCCCGTCGTGTGCAGCACGCCCTTGGGCTTTCCGGTGGACCCGGACGTGTAGAGAATGAACAGCGGGTCTTCCGCGCCCATCTCCACGGCCGGGCAATCCGCGGGCACGCTCTCGCGCAACTCATGATACCAGTGGTCCCGGCCGGGCACCATGGTCACCGGGCCGCCGGTGCGCCGCACGACGATGACCGTCGCGCACGCCGTGCAATGGCCCAGCGCCTCGTCGACATTGGCCTTGAGCGGGATCTTCCGCCCACCGCGCAGGCCCTCGTCGGCCGTGATGATGACGCTCGAATCGCAGTCGGTGACGCGTCCCGCCAGGCTCTCCGGCGAGAAGCCGGCGAACACCACACTGTGAATGGCGCCAATGCGCGCGCAGGCCAGCATCGCCATCGCCGCCTCGGGAATCATCGGCATGTAGATGGTGACGCGATCGCCCCTGCGGACACCCTTGGCCTTCAGCACATTGGCGAAGCGGCAGACTTCCGCATGCAGCTCGCGATATGTGATCGTGCGGCTCTCGGCCGGATCGTCGCCTGCCCAGAGAATGGCCGGCACATCGCCCTGCGTCTCCAGATGGCGATCGAGGCAATTCGCGGCGATGTTCAGGCTGCCGTCCGCGAACCAGCGGATGCCGAAATCGGCCTCGTCGAAGCTCGTATCCTTGACCTGGGTGAAGGGCCGTATCCAGTCCAGCCGCTGCGCCTGCTCCCGCCAGAAGCCCTCCGGATCGCTGAGGGACTGCGCATAGAGGCGGGCATAAGCCTCCGCGTCGACATAGGCTCTTTGCCGCCATTCGGCGGAAACGGGATAGACGGTCTGATTCAAGGCGCTCTCTCCTGACTCTTGCCGGACTGACCGCAAGCGGCGGACCGGCCACATACCAAGTTGGGAATTGGCAGCAGCCTATCCCTATTGGCCGGGAGCCCGGGCTGGCGATTGCATCCTTTGCAGACATGGATGCATGTTCCGGCGCGCTTGTCCATGGATTCCGGTGCGCGAGCAGCCGGCTCGTGGCGTCAGGCGCCTTCGCCCCAGAGTATCTGCCCCTCGGGATCGGCCAGCTGCGCGAGGCGGCGGGCGGCGCGGCGGGCAAGGCGCTGGACCTCCGCCTTGCGACGCGCGGGGCTGAGCGGCTCGCTGGGCGCGGCCCGGACGATCTCGGCATCATATTGATCCGCGACGATGAGCCCGGTGCGCCCCGGCCAGAGCGCCTCGCCCTCGAACAGCGAGAGATCGAACCCTGCCGGCACCGCCCAGAAATAGCGGTCGCAATAGTCGAAATAATCCGGCCATTTGCCATCGCCGAGCAGATCCGCCCGGCTGCACTTTATCTCCACCGCGATGATGCTGCCGCGCGCGTCCACCGCCATGATGTCGAGCCGCCGGCCGTTGGGCAGTGGCACTTCCGCGACGCCGAAAATATCATGCCGGGCGAACAGGCGCAGGACACCGCGCGTCACTGCCGGGGCCGTACCCTCGAGCAATGCGGTCTGGAGAACAAGGTCAGGGCCGGAAACGAAATCCATTGACCCTGATTAGAACAAGACAGGAACAAGAACAAGGGGCCGGAACGCATCCGGCCCCCGCAAGACCGCCTTATCGGTAGAAGACATGGCCCCCGATGCGCGTCAGCTTCGCCCGGTTCCAGCCCGGCTGAACCCGGGTGCTGTGGAAAAAGAGAGCGCCCTGCACGGGATTTTCCCAGCTGCCTTCCATCGCGATCTCGGCGATGGCCTTGGCGGTGCGCCACTGGGGCGCCGTCTCGGGCGCGTCGGGCAGGCGACCGCTGCGCACGAAACTGAACTGGCCGGGCTGAGTCACCACGCCGCACAGGCTGGTGGGGAAGCGGCCAGACTTGGCGCGCTGCAGGACGACATTGGCGACGGCAAGCTGGCCGGACAGGCTCTCACTGCGCGCTTCGTAATAAATGGCGGTCGCGAGGCAATGCTCGTCTTCGCTCAGGGCGCCCCGCTCATCGACGGCGGCGACCAGTTCCGGCAGGCTGTCGGGCTGCTCGGGATCCGCGAGCGGCGAGAAGCCCGCATCGGACGAAAGAGACGTATCGGGCTCAACCGGAACCGGAAGCGCGGCTGGCGCGTTCACAGTAGCAGGAACCTCGAAGACGGCCGGCGAAGTATCCGTGACTTCAGCCAGCGCGAGAGTGGACGACATGAGTCCAAACGCCGTCAATGCGGCGATGACAGTAGTGTTGGGCATGAACCTTCAGAATATGGCGGTGGGTCGGATGACGAAGCCCGGGCCGCATTTGTCATGCGATCACTCGATGCTCCGGTCCGCCCCCCGTCTGCGTGTTTGCCATGGCGTGTCCCCGTGACCGCCTGGGCAACCTGCGCGGGAGTGGAGGCGCTCTTTGCCGCTGGGCGCTGTATTGTCAAGCAGCGCAGAGGATCGCGGCGGCGAGCTGTTCCCCCTCTGCGACATCCAGTTCCACGAACCAGATATCGGGGTCCGAACGCACACGCCTCTCGATATATTCCATCATTTCAAATGGTTGATCCATATTTCGCGGCCCGCAGGGGGTGAGTTCCACAGCGCCCGACAGCGCCGTCACGCGCTCGTAGAAGCCATGATTTCGTCCCTTTTCAACGAGCTGCACGACAATGCTGCCACTCTCCGGTTCGCCCTTGTGAAGCACCGCGGCCATGCCACCCTGCGCTTCCACGGCGCGCACGAGCGCACCGACCAGGAACTGCGTCGTCGGCCGGCTGCTCATGGCGCTTCGGCATAGCCGGGCAGGCTGGCGAGCGCGATGGTGGAGCGCATGAAGGTGCCGGTGCCGCGACCGACTTCCTCGCCCTCGCTGTCGATCAGCCGCGCCTCGGCGACATAGACGCGCCGCTTTCCGCTCAGCCAGCGTCCCTCCGCCACGACCGGACCGGCGCGGAGCGGGCGCGTGAAGAACAGGTTGAAGGCCGTGGTGAGCAGGAAACGATCGCTCACCAGACTGTTCGCGGCATAGAAGGCCGCGTCATCGAGCATCTTGAAATAGACCGTGCCATGGGTAGCGCCACCGGCATGGAAATAACTCTCGTTCACATCAAAGGCGATGCGCGCTTCCCCTGGCGCAGTGACCGAGAGTCGGGAGGGAAAGAGCTGGTTGATCCGCGCCGAGGCATATAGCCGCTCAAGCGCACGAAAATGGGCGGCCTCGCCGGAGGGCGCCATGCCCTCAGGCAGCGTCACGCGTCTCGCCGCCGGCGAGCAGGGCATATAGCGCGGCATCCGAGCGCACGCCGCGAATACGGGCAAGGTGGCGCTCGTTGCGCAGCAGGCGCGAGACGCGCGCCAGGGTCTTGAGATGCTCCGCGCCGCTGTCCGCCGGGGAGAGCAGCATGAACACGACATCCACGGGCGCCTCGTCGATCGCATCGAATGCGATGGGCTCGGCGAGCAGGACGACGACGCCATGCACCTTGTCCAGATGATCGAGCTTGGCATGGGGGATGGCAATGCCGCCGCCGAAACCGGTGGAACCCAGCCGCTCGCGCTCGGTGATGCGCTCGATCACTTCGGTGGCGTCGAGGCCGTAGGCGTCGGCCGCAAGCTGCCCGAGCTTCTGGAAAAGCTGCTTCTTGTTGGGAAGCGTGACCGCAGACGAAACAGCGTCCGCTGCCAGCAAGTCGCTGAAATTATCCATGTTCAACCTGTGTCCTGCGGCGGCCTGCAGATGATGTCGGATGCTGGCGAGCCGGCCCTGCGCTGCCGCGGGGAGAAACCGTGGGGCCCCATAGAGCTTATAGCCTCTGGGGTCAACCGCCACCCCCGCCGCCGGGCAGGGGTGGGGTCGTTGGTCGGCCCAGCGAACGCCATCCGAGCGAGGCAGCGTCATTCCCGCCCCGCATCATCCGATCAGCCGCCGGCAGTCACTTGGGGGGTTCGACCCAGCCGATCGTCCCGTCATTGCGGCGGTAGACCATGTTGAACGCAGCGGTGCCGCTGTTCACGAAGAGCAGCGCGTTGGTGTTGCGCAGATCGAGCATCATCACCGCGTCCGACACGCTTGCCCGGGGGATATCCACCCGCATCTCGGCAATCACCACCGGCGCGTCGGCGATCTCGTCCGCATCGTCTTCTCCGCTCGACTGGAAGACGACATAGCTCGCATCATCGATGGTATCCGTCGCGTCGCGCTGCGCCTCGGCAGCGGCGGTCTGCTCATGCCGGTCCTTGAGGCGGCGCATGTAGCGGCGCAGCTGCTTGTCGATGCGTTCGGCGGCCTGGTCGAAGCAGTGGTGCGCGTCATGCGCCTCACCGGCGCCCTTCAGGATGAGTCCGGACATGACATGACAGACGATATCGCAGCGGAAGGCACCATGCGGGGCGTGGCTGAACGTCACGCTCGCGGAAATGGTGCGCGAGAAATATTTGTCTGCAATGGCCTTCAAGCGCGTGGAGACATGCTCCTGCAGGGCTTCACCGGTGTCGACCTGGTGACCCGATACGCGGATGTCCATCAACTTTCTCCTTCTTCTTGGGCCTTGATGGCCTGTGTAAGCGGGATGGCGGGACCCCGGGCCGTTGCCCTAGGCCACGCCATCCCGCCAGATGGGATTGTCCAGCTTGTCGAGAAAGGCCGCATGGCGCGCCAGTTCCGCTTCGCTGGGGAAAAAGGGGCGGGGCGGACGCGGCGCGCGGCCAGCCATGGCGGGACGCAGAACGGCCGCGCTCGTGCCGACCACGATCTGCGCCTCCGCCACCAGGCCAAGGCCGATCTGCCGTCCACCGGTCAGTTCGATATAGAGTTGCGCAAGCAGCTCGGCGTCCAGCAAGGCGCCATGCTTGACGCGGTGGCTGCGATCGATGCCGTAGCGCGAGCACAGCGCATCGAGGCTGTGCTTGGCCCCGGGATGGAGCGTGCGGGCGATGGTCAGGCTGTCGATCATGCGCTCGAGATCAACGAGCGGTAGCCGGCAGCGTTCCAGCTCCGCATTGAGGAAGCCGAAATCGAACCGGGCATTGTGCGCGACCAGCTTGTCGTCGCCCAGAAAGTCCAGCAGCTCGGCGGCCTTCTCCGCAAAGCGCGGCTTGTCCGCCAGGAACCGGTCCGACAGGCCATGCACGGCCTCGGCCGCCGAGGGCATGGCGCGCTCCGGATTGAAATAGCAATGATAAGTCGCGCCGGTGGGAATGCGATTGACCAGCTCCACACAGCCGATCTCGACGAGCCGATCCCCGGTCAGCGGATCAAGGCCAGTGGTTTCGGTATCAAAGACGATTTCGCGCATTGTCGCTCTAGACTCGTGGGGTTGGCATTATCGGACCAGCGACCGGCGAAGGCAAGCAATCAGGCCCCGCACCTGCGCTCTTGTCCGCCATTTGGGACAGCCCGTCTCGATCACCACATCGGCGCGCGCGCGCTTGACGTGATCGGGCATCTGGCTGGCGCGGATCCGGCGGAAGCGCGCCTCCGTCATTCCCGGCCGCGCCATGACCCGGCGGCGCTGGAGGAAGAAAGGCGCGGAGACGACCGCGACCATGTCCAGCCCGCGCTCGGCCCGCGTCTCGAACAGCAGGGGAATGTCGAGCAGCACGATCGGATAAGCGCGATGCCGGGCCAGGAAATCGCTTCGGGCCGCCCGCACGGCCGGATGCACGATGGCTTCCAGCGCCGCCATTTCGTCCGGCTGGCCAATGACCCGCGTGCCCAGCGCCTGCCGGTCGACGCCGCCCGGGCCGGTGGTGCCGGGAAAGCGCGCCTCGATGGCGCCGATCAGCGCGCCGCCCGGGCCTTGCAGCTGGTGCACCTGCGCATCGGCATCGAACACCGGCACGCCCATGGCGTGCATCATGCCGGCCACGGCGGACTTGCCCATGCCGATCGATCCGGTGAGGCCGAGCCTGAAAGGGCGATGGGGCATGGACGGCGGTCAGGCGGGCGCGAGCAGGCGTTCGCGCAGCTCCGCATCGAGCGCGCGCGGGGCATCGGCATCGAAGAAGATGTCGAAGGCAAGCGCCGCCTGGCCGATGAGCATTTCCAGCCCGTCCACCGTCTCGAGCCCGCGCGCGCGGGCAGCAGCGAGCAGGGGCGTCTCAAGCGGCGCATATACGATGTCATAGACGACCGCCCGGTCCGGCAAGGCGCGCAGATCGGGCTGATAGGGCGGCTGGCCGACCATGCCGAGCGAGGAGGAATTGACCAGCAGATCCGCAGCGGGCAGCGGGGCCGCGAAATCCTGCACATCGCCTTCCATGCCGAGCTTTTCCAGCAGGGCATGGCCCTTTGCGGCATCGCGCGCGACGATGGTGATCGCGCTCACGCCCACCGAACGCAGCGCGAAGCCGATGGCGCGCGCTGCGCCGCCCGTGCCGGCAAGGATTGCGCTGCTGCCCTGCCATTTGCGCGCCAGCAGCGGCTGGAGGAAGCCGCCGGCATCGGTATTGGTGCCGATCAGCGGCCCACCCGTCTCGCAGGCGACGGTGTTGATCGCGCCGATCCGCTCGCGCACACCGCCCGGATCGTCAACGAACTCCAGCGCCGCGACCTTGTGCGGAATGGTGATGTTGCAGCCCAGCCAGTCCGGATCGGCGCGCCGGCGCAGGAAATAGGCAGCAAGCTCGTCCGGCCGCACATGCGTCTTGCGATATTCGGCATCGATGCCGAGCGCCTCCAGCCAGAAATTATGGATGGTCGGCGACTTGCTGTGCGCGATGGGATCGCCGATCACTTCGGCATAAGGGCGTTGCTGGCTCATGCCGGCAAGATAGAGCGTGTGCGCAAATAGTCGAGCAAAGGCAGCAGGGGCAGGCCCTGCACGGCGAACAGGCTGCCGGAAATGCGGGAGAAGAGCTGGGCGCCGGGCCCCTCCACCCGGTAGCAGCCGACACACCACCGGCACGCATCCCAATCGAGCGCGAGATAGCGGTCGATGAACGCGATGCTCAGCGGCCGCATGTGAAGCGTCACGCTCTCGATGTGGCGCCATTGCGGCGCGCCGCCCTGCGCGATCACCGCCGCGCTGTGCAGCTTGTGCGCGCGGCCGCTCATCCGCTCCAGCAGTGCGGCTGCTTCCTCCCGTGTCGCGACCTTGTCGACCCGGCTGCCATCATCCAGCTCGAGCGTCTGGTCGCAGCCGAGCACAAAATCGCCGGGATGGCGCATCGAGGGCCGCTGGGCCTTCCATTCGGCCAGCGCATCGGCAAGGTCCCGCGCGCCAAGGCCTTCCGCCTCCAGCGCGCCCTTGACAGCGTCCTCGTCGATGCCGGCCTCGACCAACTCGAAGGGGACCGCGGCCTGCTCCAGCAGACGGCGACGGCTCTCGCTTTGCGAGGCCAGCAGGAGACGCGGCCCGCTCATACCGGAAGCGAACTGCCCAGCCCGGCGGCGAGATTTTTGAGCCGCTCCTGATAAAGATTGACGATCGCCGCCGCCGTCTCCTCGATCGAACGCCGGGTGACGTCGATGACGGGCCAGCCCTGATCGGCGAACATGCGGCGCGCATGCGCGACCTCGCTGTTGACCCGCTCGATATCCACATAAGGGGTGGCCGGCGCCTGGTTGAGAGAAAGCAGCCGATTGCGACGCACCTGCACCAGCCGCTCGGCGCCTGCCGTCAGACCCACGACCATCGGATGCCGGAGCTTGAACAGGCTGGGCGGCGGCGGCGATTCGGGCACGAGCGGGATGTTGGCCGTCTTGTAGCCGCGATTGGCGAGATAGATGCTGGTGGGCGTCTTCGAGGTGCGCGACACGCCCGCGAGGACGATGTCCGCTTCCTCCCAATTCTCCCAGCCGACGCCATCATCATGCGCGATGGTGAACTGGATCGCATCGATCCGCGCGAAATAGGCTTCGTCCAGCACATGCTTGCGGCCGGGCCGGTTGCGCGTCTCCTGACCGAGAAGATTCGACATGGCATCCGTCACCGGATCGAGCGGCGCGACGAAGGGAATGCCCATGGCGCGGCAGCTGCTCTCCAGCTTGCGGCGCAGCGACTGGTTGGCCAGCGTGAAAAGCACCATGCCGGGATTGCGCCCGACTTCCTCCATGATGCGTTCCAGATGCTGCTCGGAGCGCACCATGGGCCAGAAATGACGGATCGTCTCCACATTCTCGAACTGCGCGATCGCCGCCTTGCCGATATGTTCCAGCGTTTCTCCGGTAGAGTCCGAAAGCAGATGCAGGTTCAGCCGATCCATGCGGGGAACCATGTGGATAAATGCCGGATAAGGCAAGGGACAGGGCAGTGGATGAAAGGCCGACCCGAAATCGTCCGCGCTACGGCGATCGCGACTCGATCACTTGTCCACAGCAGGACCGGTTTGCGCACAGGCTGTGGGAAATGTGGATGAATGCCGGGACTCATCGCGTGGCCGCGGCAACCGAAAGGTCAAGCTGTTGGCAAAAGGCGGAGGAAGCAATAATGCCCGGCTTCCACGCCCCAACAGATTCCAACAACCCTCTTTAACTTAGATTCAGGATATAGACTCGTGGATGACCGGACTGTCCTGCCGCCCCTGCTCGGCGTTCTGCGCGGACAGCGGCCCAGCCGCCCGCCGCTCTGGCTCATGCGCCAGGCCGGGCGCTATCTTCCCGAATACCGGGCCTTGCGCGCGGAAAAGGGCGGATTTCTCGACCTGTGCTATGACAGCGAGGCGGCCGCCGAAGTGACGCTCCAGCCCATCCGCCGGTTCGGCTTCGATGGCGCCATTCTCTTTTCCGACATTCTGGTGGTGCCGCACGCGCTGGGGCAGGACCTCTGGTTCGAGGCGGGCGAAGGACCACGCCTCGCGCCACCGCTCGCGCAGGCCGAGCTTGCGACGCTTCAGGCCGCGCCGCAGCGCCTCGCGCCGGTCATCGAGACCGTCCGCAAGGTGAAGCAGGCCTTGTCGCCCGAGACCACGTTCCTGGGATTTGCCGGCAGCCCCTGGACCGTGGCGACCTATATGGTGGCCGGCGCGGGCAGCAAGGATCACGCCGCCGCCCGGCGCATGGCCTATCAGGCGCCCGCCCGGTTCGGCGCCATCATCGAGTCGATCGTGGCAACGACGGTCGATTATCTCTCGGCCCAGATCGAGGCAGGCGTCGATGCCGTGCAGCTTTTCGACAGCTGGGCGGGATCGCTCAGCCCGCAACAGTTCTGCCAGTGGGTGATCGCGCCCAACGCAGCGATCGTGACAGCGCTCAAGGCGCGCCATCCCGAAACGCCGGTCATCGGCTTCCCCAAGGGCGCAGGCGCGAAGCTGCCCGATTATGCTGCGGGAACCGGCGTCGACGCGCTTGGACTGGACGAGACCATCGATCCCGTCTGGGCCCATAAGGCGCTGCCGGCCGGGCTGCCGGTGCAGGGCAATCTTGATCCCCTCGCGCTCATTGCCGGAGGCGAGACGCTGGACCGCGCGGTCGACACGATCCTCGAAGCCTTGCAGGACCGCCCGCATATCTTCAATCTGGGCCATGGCATCCTGCCCGATACGCCGATCGAGCATGTCGAGCGGCTGGTGCGGCGCGTGCGCGGCTGAGCTACAGTCCGGAGGCGTTGCGGCGATCCGTGATTCCGGCCGTTCCAATTTTCCTCGCGCGGTTCTAGAAGGCAGCGGTCGGGCAAGCCGCAAGCAAAGAGAAACGAGACTTTCCATGTCGATCCTGCCGGGCATCGGATTTCTGGGCGCCGCCTATCCCTGGGTTCTGGCGGCCCATGTCATCTTCGTCATCTTCCTGATGGCCAGCCTGTTCATGATGCCGCGCTATTTCGTCTATCATCAGCAGACGAACCTGGGATCGCCCGAGGATCTCGCCTGGATCGAGCGCGAAAGCCGGCTTCGCCGCATCATCATGAATCCCTCGCTTGTGCTCGTCTGGCTTTTCGGCCTGATGCTGGCATTCCATATCGGCGCCTGGAGCCAGGGCTGGTTCCACGGCAAGCTGCTGCTCGTGCTCATCCTCTCGGGCTTCCACGGCTGGATGGTGGGCTATTCGAAGAAGCTCGCCGCAGGGCAGCGGCCCTGGCCGGAAAAGCGGCTGCGGATGATCAACGAAGTGCCCGCGCTTCTGGTCACTTTCGTCGTCATCCTTGTGATCGTGCGGCCCTTCTGACCATGGACGTGAGCAATGCTGTCGCCAGCCGCCGGTCCATCCGTGCGTTCCTGCCCGAGCCGATCGACCAGAGCCTGCTGGAGACGGTGCTTCGCAAGGCGCTGCGGGCACCCTCCAACAGCAATATCCAGCCCTGGCATGTGTGGCTGGTGACCGGTGCCCGGCTCGAGGCGCTCCGGGACGCGACGCGGGCACGCAGCGTCGTTCCGCCCGCCTTCGACGAGCGGCCCTTCCCGGTCTATCCCGAGCCGCTGGAAGACCCTTATGCCGCTCGCCGCTTTCATTGCGGGGAACGGCAATATGCCGCCATGGACATCGCTCGCGAGGATCATGACGGTCGGCTGCGCTACGTCTACAACAACCACCAGGCCTTTGGTGCGCCGGCCGCGATGTTCCTGTTCATCGACAAGGCGGCAGGGCCTTCGCAATGGGCGGATCTGGGCATCTATCTGCAGACGGTGATGCTGTTGCTGACCGAGGCCGGGCTGGACAGCTGCGCGCAGATCAGCTGGTCCGTCTTTCACAGCACGGTGCGTGCGCAGCTTGGCGTCCCGGACCATCTGACCCTCTATTGCGGCCTCTCGATCGGCCGGGCCGATCCGCATGCGCCAGTGAACACTGTGATCGCAGACCGCGCCGATCCGGAAGAAATCCTTCATATTCTCAAGGACTAAGACAGCATATCCGTGCTGAATTCCACCCCGTCTCCGGTCGCTTGACTTGGGGCGGGCGAGCCCCTAATTCGGAGCTGTTCCTTTCCGGATCGCGACCCGCGCGTTCCCCACGCCGTCGAATGGCGAATCCGGCAAAAAATCCTTCCATCTGGCTCCACACGCCAATTTCCGGACTCTCGAAATGCATCTCAAGGATCTCAAACGCAAAGCGCCTGCCGAACTCGTCGCCATGGCGGAAGAACTGGGCGTGGAGGGCGCATCGACGCTCCGCAAGCAGGATCTCATGTTCGCCATCCTCAAGGAGCAGGCGGAAAATGGCGAGCAGATCATGGGTCTGGGCACCATCGAGGTGCTGGCGGACGGTTTCGGCTTCCTGCGCAGCCCGGAAGCGAATTATCTCGCTGGTCCCGACGACATCTACGTTTCCCCCAATCAGGTCCGTCGCTTCGGCCTGCGCACCGGTGACACGGTGGAAGGCGAGATCCGTGCGCCCAAGGATGGCGAGCGCTATTTCGCGCTGACCAAGCTTGTCAGCGTCAATTTCGACGATCCGGACGTGGTGCGCCATCGCGTCAATTTCGACAATCTGACGCCGCTCTATCCCGACGAGAAGCTGAAGCTCGACACACTCGACCCCACGGTCAAGGACAAGTCGGCGCGCGTGATCGACATCATCGCGCCGCAGGGCAAGGGCCAGCGCGCGCTCATCGTGGCGCCGCCGCGCACCGGCAAGACCGTGCTGCTGCAGAACATCGCCAAGGCGATCACGGACAATCATCCCGAAGTCTTCCTGCTGGTGCTGCTCATCGACGAGCGGCCCGAGGAAGTCACCGACATGCAGCGCAGCGTGAAGGGCGAGGTCGTCTCCTCGACCTTCGACGAGCCCGCCACGCGCCACGTGCAGGTCGCCGAAATGGTGATCGAAAAGGCCAAGCGCCTCGTCGAGCACAAGAAGGACGTGGTCATCCTGCTCGACTCGATCACGCGCCTTGGCCGCGCCTACAACACGGTCGTTCCCAGCTCCGGCAAGGTGTTGACCGGCGGTGTCGACGCCAACGCGCTGCAGCGGCCCAAGCGCTTCTTCGGCGCCGCGCGCAACATCGAGGAAGGCGGTTCGCTATCGATCATCGCCACCGCGCTGATCGACACCGGCAGCCGCATGGACGAAGTGATCTTCGAGGAGTTCAAGGGCACCGGCAACAGCGAGATCGTGCTTGACCGCAAGGTGGCGGACAAGCGCATCTTCCCGGCGCTGGACGTGGGCAAGAGCGGCACCCGCAAGGAAGAGCTGCTGGTCGAGAAGGACAAGCTCTCTAAGATGTGGGTGCTGCGCCGCATCCTCATGCAGATGGGCACGATCGACGCCATGGAGTTCCTGCTGGACAAGATGAAGGATTCCAAGACGAACGAGGATTTCTTCGCCACAATGAACCAGTAGGCGAGCCGGGGGTTATCACTTCGTCATGACCGAGATCTGGAACCTCATCGTCGCGGATATCGCGCATCTTTTCTCGGGCGACCTCAGCGCCTGGTCCGCCTTCGGCAAAGTGCTGCTCATCGACGTCGTGCTGGCCGGCGACAATGCGATCGTGATTGGCGCGCTGGCGGCGGGCCTGCCCGCCCACCAGCGCCGCCAGGTGATCCTGATCGGCATCATCGCCGCTCTGGTGCTGCGCATCGGCTTCGCGCTGGTGGTCACGCAGCTCCTGCAGGTCATCGGACTGGTTTTCGCGGGCGGTGTGTTGCTGCTCTGGGTCGCCTGGAAGATGTATCGCGAGATCGGCCATGGCGCCGCAGCGGTGGAAAGCCCCGGATCGCCCGAGATCGAAGGCGACGAAAGCAGCGGCCTCAAGCCGGCGAAGAGTTTCCTGGGCGCGGCCTGGGCCGTGGCCATCGCCGACGTCTCGATGAGTCTCGACAATGTGCTGGCTGTCGCCGGCGCGGCGCGCGAACATCCGGGCATCCTGATGATCGGCCTCGTCTTCGCAGTGGCTCTGATGGGCCTCGCCGCCAATGTCATCGCCAAATATATCGAGCGTTACCGCTGGATTGCCTGGATCGGCCTTCTGGTGATCCTCTATGTCGCGGTGACGATGATCTACACCGGCATCACTGACCAGAAGATCGGTCTGCTGCAGCTGTTCCAGTAGGAACGGGGCAACAGGGCGCTGCCTTGCGGCGGCCCTGTTGCCAGCAAGCTGGTGGCCAAAGACCCGAAGATCGGGCATGGCAGCAGCAGGCGGATCACAGTCGGAGCATCGCGACCATGAAGTTCAATGTCGATGTGCAATGCACGCCCGAGGAAGCCCGCACCTTTCTGGGCCTGCCGGACATGAAGCCGATCCATGACCTCTATATCCAGACCGTTCTCGACACGATGAGCGGGCAGACCAATCTCGAGCAGATGGAGCGCATGTTCCGCAGTCTTTCGCCGCTGGGCGACGCTGGCATGAAGCTGTTCTCCAGCTTCATGGACCTCGGCATGAATGCCGCCGGGGGTCCCGCGAAGAAGGACGGCTGAGGCTCTCGTCTCTCGCGGTTCATTCTCCATGGCGAGCCCCGATACCATCTTTGCCTTGTCGAGTGGCCGGCCGCCGGCGGCCATTGCCGTCATTCGGCTCTCGGGTCCGGACGCTCTCGGAGCTGCGCGACGGCTGACCACGCGCGATCTGCCCCCGCCGCGCCAGGCGGGTCTGCGGCGCTTCGTCGATCCGGCGAGTGGGGAGCTGCTGGACGAGGGTCTGCTCATCTGCTTTCCGGGAGACCGGACGGAGACGGGCGAGCCGATGGCGGAGCTTCATTGTCATGGGTCGTGGGCCGTGGTGCGCGGTATCGAAGCGGCGCTGGCGGCCCTACCGGGTCTGCGCCCTGCGCAGGCGGGCGAATTTACGCGACGGGCCTTCCTGAATGGCCGGACCGATCTGGCGGCTATCGAGGGGCTGGGTGATCTGCTGGCCGCCGAGACGGCTCTTCAGCGCCGCACCGCGATGGCGATGATGGCCGGGCAGTTTTCGCAGCGTATTTCCACGTGGACGCAGGCGCTCACGCGGCTCGCCGCGCAGGTGGAAGCCCGGCTTGATTTTGCCGATGAGGATGATGTGTCGCGCGCCGGAGCCATAAGCGATGCGCTTGCAGAGGACTGCGGAGTGATCGCCCGCGATATGGAAAGCGAACTGGCCCGGCCGGGTGCCGAACGGATGCGGGAAGGCATCAGGGTAGCCATTGGCGGGCCGCCCAATGCCGGTAAATCCACCTTGTTCAACTATCTGGTGGGGCGGGAAGCGGCGATCGTCTCACCGCATGCCGGCACGACGCGGGATGTGATCGAGGCCACGATTTCCTTGAATGGCATTCCCATCATCCTTGCGGATACGGCGGGGCTGCGCGAGGATTCGAGCGACGAGATCGAGCGTATCGGCATATCCCGGGCATCGGCTTTTCTTGCAGGGGCGGATGTCATCCTGTGGCTTGGCGACCCGGCAGATCGCCCTGGCGTCACGGGATACGTGATTTGCGTTCAGGCCAAGGCGGATCTCGGGCAAGGTCATGGCGAAGGCCTCGCGATTTCCGCTATTTCGGGCGAGGGGATGGATCAGCTGATCGGGGCTGTTTGTGCGCAGGCAATGTTGCTCCTGCCAGTTCCGGGAGATTATGCCCTGTCGCAACGTCAACGAGAGATTGTGGGGCGTGCGGCGCTGTCCGTCGGCGAAGCCGGGGAACTGGATGATGAGATTCTCGTGGGCGAATGCCTGCGGCAGGCTTTGGCCGCCCTGGATGAGCTCACCGGCCGATCCACCACCGACGCCGTTCTCGATGAGGTCTTTTCCGGATTTTGCATCGGAAAGTGACTGCGTTCATGTTGTTCCACGTGGAACACTGACGCCACGCCCGTTCCGCTTTGACCATTTCGACCATGCGTTCTAGAGGCGAGCTATGGACGGTTTCGATGTCATCATTGTCGGCGGCGGTCATGCAGGGACCGAGGCTGCGGCCGCTGCTGCGCGTCGCGGGGCCAGCGTCGCGCTGATCACGGCCGATCCGGCTCGGATCGGCGAGATGTCCTGCAACCCTTCCATTGGTGGCCTTGGCAAAGGGCATCTCGTTCGCGAGATCGATGCCCTCGACGGCATCATGGCCAGGGCCGCCGATGCAGCGGCCATCCATCGGCGCATGCTGAATGCCAGTAAGGGTGCCGCCGTGCGGGGTCCCCGAGTGCAGGCTGATCGCCGGCTGTATCGCGCGGCGGTGCAAAGCGCGGTGGCAAAGCAGAGAGGCATTCACGTCCTGCGTGGCGAGGTCGCTGCGCTCCAGCAGCGTGCAGGAGGGATGGTGAGCGGCGTCGTCCTTGCGGATGGCACCGGTGTTGAGGGCCGCGCCGTCGTGCTCACGGCCGGCACATTTCTCGGTGGCCTGATGTTTCGGGGTGCGGAGCGCATCGAGGGCGGGCGGATCGATGAGCATGGCGCGAGCCAGTTGGCGCGCCAGCTTCGTGAGCTGGATCTGCCGATGGGACGCCTCAAGACAGGCACCCCGGCCAGACTTGACGGCCGAACCATAGACTGGTCCGCGCTGGAGGAGCAGCCGAGCGATAGCGAACACTGGACCATGTCGTTCCTGGGCGGAGAGGGCAGGCAGAGCTTGCCGCAACTGCGCTGCGCCATCACCCGTACAAACGAGCATACCCATGCGATCATTCGGGATAATCTCGGCCAGTCGCCGCTCTTCTCGGGCGATATCGAGGGACGGGGGCCGCGTTATTGCCCGTCCATAGAGGACAAGATCATCCGCTTTGGCGACCGGGATGGGCATCAGGTCTTTCTGGAGCCAGAGGGTCTGGACACGCATCTGGTCTATCCCAATGGTCTCAGCACATCGCTGCCGGCGGACGTTCAGCGCGCATTTCTCCGGACATTGCCCGGGCTTGCCCAAGTCGAGGTTGCGGTGCCGGGCTATGCGGTCGAGTATGACCATATCGATCCGCGCGCGCTGGACAGGCGGCTCGCGCTGCGGGCGATGCAGGGACTCTTCCTAGGAGGGCAGATCAACGGAACGACGGGCTATGAGGAAGCGGCCGCGCAGGGCTTGCTCGCGGGTGCCAATGCGGCTGCTCATGCGCGCGATCTTGCGCCTCTCATTCTTGATCGGGCGGAAAGCTATCTTGGGGTTCTTGTGGATGACCTGTGCCTGCAGGGGATTACGGAGCCCTATCGGATGCTCACCGCACGCGCCGAGTTTCGCTTGAGGCTCCGTGCCGACAATGCAGCCACACGGCTGACGCCTGTCGGGCGCGAACTCGGCTTGTTAGGGGAGGAGCGTGAACTCTGGTGGCACGAGCGGGAAGTACGCCGGGAAGAAGCTGTCCAGGCTCTCGGCGCAGTTGTGGGAGCGGACATATTGCGCGCGGCTGGTGCCGATATGAAGGATGACGGAGTCAAACGCCCGCTGCACGAGTGGGCGCGCTTTCCCGCGGTGACGGTCGATCATCTCCTGGAGGTGGCCCCGGCCCTGGAAGAGGCGGGCGACGGAGAGCTTCTGGACGAGCTCATACAGGATGCCGTCTACGCGCCCTATGTGGAGCGCCAGAATGCCGAGGTGCGTGCGCTGCGTGCGAATGAGGCGATCGGACTGCCGGGCGATCTGGACTATGGCGCGATCGGGGGCCTGAGCACGGAGATGGTCGAACGCCTGACTTTAGCGCGCCCCGAGACGCTGGGTGCCGCGGCGCGAATCAGGGGCATAACGCCCGCAGCCCTGGCAGCACTTCTCGTGGCCATTCGGCAGCATGCGGCATGACCGAAAACGAAGCGAAAGCGTGGCTTGATGGGCATGGCTGGTGGCAGGGGGCAGCGGGTGAGCGGTTGCGGGCTTTTGCGGATATGGTGCTCGAAGAATCGGAACGACAGAATCTGATATCGACGGCAAGCCGGGAGCATCTCTGGGCGCGCCATATCGTGGACTCGGCCCAGCTCCTGTCTCTTGCCGAAGGCACCGGGGGAGGTGAGGGCGCATGGGTCGATCTGGGCACGGGTGCAGGATTTCCCGGCATGGTCGTGGCGTGCCTCCGATCGGGTCCTGTGAAGCTGATCGAGGTCAGGCCTTTGCGGAGCGCGTTTCTTCAGCGCTGTGTGGACGCGCTGGGATTGGCACATGTCGAGGTCATGACGGGAAAGGTCGAGCGCGTTGATGTGGAGGCACCGGCAGCCGTCATTTCTGCGCGCGCTTACGCTCCGCTCGATCGTCTTCTGCCGAGCGCTTCTCATCTTTCGGATGAAAAAACGCTTTGGTTGCTGCCGAAGGGCCGAAATGGCGAGAAGGAACTGGAAAACATTCGTCAGGACTGGCAAGCTATGTTTCACGTGGAACATAGCATCACCGATCCCGAAAGTGTCGTCGTGACAATCAAGGACCTCCACAGGCCCGGGCGGGGCCCGGCACCCCGCAGTGCAGCATCGCTTCGCCAGCGCCCGAAGCGAGCGGCAACCAGATCTCGCGGCGCGCGAGGACGGTCATGATCAGCATTGCCATCGCGAACCAGAAAGGCGGGGTCGGCAAGACGACAACCGCAATCAATCTCGCCACCGCGCTTGCAGCGACAGGCCATCGCACCCTGCTGATCGATCTTGATCCGCAGGGAAATGCGTCGACAGGGCTCGGCGTGCAGGTGCGCGATCGCAAGCGGTCCAGCTATGATCTGCTGATGGGCGATTGCACCATTGATGACGCGGTCATTCGCAGCCTGGTGCCCGGCCTGGATATCATCCCCGCAACGCAGGACCTGTCCGGCGCGGAGATCGAGCTGATCGAAGTGGAACAGCGCACCCATCGTCTCCTCAATGCGCTGCAATCGGCCGGGACGCATCGCTGGAACGTGTGTCTCATCGATTGCCCACCGTCACTGGGATTGCTTACGGTGAACGCCATGGTCGCAGTGCAGTCCATTCTCGTGCCGCTGCAATGCGAATTCTTTGCGCTGGAGGGTCTGTCCCAACTGCTTCAGACATTCGAGCGTATCCGTGCGCGCTTCAATGAGGACTTGTCGATCCTTGGGGTGGCGCTGACCATGTATGACCGGCGGAACCGGCTGACCGAGCAGGTGGCAGAGGATGTGCGCGCGTGCTTGGGCGATCTCGTCTTCAAGACCGTGATTCCGCGCAACGTGCGCCTTTCCGAGGCGCCTAGTCATGGCGTGCCGGCGCTCATCTACGATATGCGCTGCGCTGGATCGGAGGCCTATATGGCGCTGGCCCGGGAATTGATCGAAAAGCTGCCCAAGGCGGAGGTTGCGGCATGAGTGAAGGTGACGTGACCAACCGGGCGCAAGCGCGGCGGCCGCTGGGACGCGGCCTCTCGGCCTTGCTGGGCGACGTGACGCAAGACGTGCCGGTGAGCAATGACGGTGCGGAGGGCGGGCGGCCAGAGAATAATCGCTCGGTCCAGTTCCTGCCGGTCTCCCGCATCGCGCCGCATCCCGAACAGCCGCGTCGGCAGTTCGACGAGCAGGCGCTGGATGAACTGGCGGAGAGCATCCGCGCGCGCGGGGTGATCCAGCCCATCATCGTGCGCCCGGTCAGCGGCGGGCGCTATCAGATCGTCGCGGGCGAGCGGCGCTGGCGCGCCGTGCAGAAAGCACAGCTTCACGAAATTCCGGCGATCGTTCGGGATTTCAGCGAGGCCGAGACGCTGGAAATCGCGCTGGTGGAGAATATCCAGCGCGAGGACCTGAACCCCATCGAGGAAGCGCAGGCCTATCGGCGGCTGATCGACCAGTTCCAGCATAGCCAGGATGCGCTGGCGCGGATCGTCGGCAAGTCTCGCAGCCACATCGCCAACCTGATGCGCCTCCTGGACCTGCCGGACGATGTGCAGGATCTCGTGATGGGCGGCCAGCTGAGCATGGGGCACGGGCGCGCGCTGATCGGGGTCTCCGACTGCTCGCAACTGGCTCGCGACATCGCGCATAAAGGCTTGTCCGTGCGCGAAACGGAGAAGCTCGTACGGCTCAAGCGGGAAGGGCGTTCTCCACGTGAAGAAACAAGCAATGCTGGCGGGGCTCGCGACCCCGATCTCGTCGCGATGGAGCAGCATCTTTCCGATCTGCTCGGCCTCAAGGTCGGCATCGCGTTCGAGAACGGCAAGGGCTCACTGACGCTCAATTATTCCAGCCTCGAACAGCTGGACATGATCTGCCAGAAGCTCACCGGCGGCGGTTTCTGAAAGTTACGGGTCGCGGGAGCGCCGGTGTTATCCGTCACAGGCATTTGAGGCGGCACGACCTATTGCCGGCCGGTCGCGAAAGATCCGACCGGCAAAGCTTTCGCAGCTAATGTCTTCCGGCCTCAGGTCCGGTTCTTGGCCAGCCGGTCGAAGGCCTGAAGATCAGCGAGAAGCGCGGGCAGCTCATCCAGCGGGACCATGTTCGGGCCATCGCTTGGCGCGCGGTCGGGCGATTCATGCGTCTCGATGAAGACCGCCGCCACGCCGACCGCGACCGCCGCTCGCGCCAGGACGGGGACGAAACGCCGCTCGCCCCCGGAGCTCGTGCCGCGCCCGCCGGGTTGCTGGACGCTGTGCGTCGCGTCGAACACCACCGGGCACCCGGTCTCGGCAAGGATGGGCAGTGCGCGCATGTCGCTGACGAGCATGTTGTAGCCGAAGCTTGCGCCGCGCTCGGTAAGCAGCACTTTCTCATTGCCGGTGCTCATCAGCTTGGCCGCGACATTCGCCATGTCCCAGGGGGCGAGGAACTGCCCTTTCTTTACATTGACGGCACGCCCGGTGCCCGCGGCTGCAAGCAGAAGATCGGTCTGGCGACAGAGAAAGGCGGGGATCTGCAGCACGTCCACTACCTCGGCCACGGGGGCGCACTGACCGGCCTCATGTACATCGGTGATGACGGGGCAGCCGAAACGGACCTTCACCTCGGCGAAGATGTCGAGCGCAGCGGCGAGTCCGATCCCGCGCGCGGCATCGACCGACGTCCGGTTCGCCTTGTCGAAGCTGCTCTTGTAGATGAGCGGCATGGCGAGCGCGCTTGTCATCTCGACCAGGGCCTGCGCCGTCTCCAGCGCATGCGCGCGTGATTCCATCGCGCAGGGGCCGGCGATCAGCGCCAGCGGCCGGTCATTGGCGACCGCGATATCGCCGACCATGACAGTGCGGGGCTGCACCACCGTCACAGGCAAGACCGGTTCCCGCGTGGCCTGCGCGGGGTCGGCGCTGGGGACCTGAAATGACCGGGCATCCTCATCGGGCGTGCATTCCTTCCTGAAAGTCTCCGGCCGCATTAGCGGGGCCGTCGCCGCGCGGAAAGCCCGCAGCCATGGATGCGCGCGCCTTTTCGACAATCGCGGTTCCACGCCGCATTGACGAGGCCCGTGTGAGACGCCATCGCTGAACGCCATGCAGTTCTTTTCCGACAATGCAGCCCCTGTGCATCCCGCGCTTCTGGCGGCGATGGAGGCCGCCAATGGCGTGGATACCGCTTATGATGGCGACGCGCTCAGCCAGGGGCTCGACGCGCGTTTTTCAGCGCTGTTCGAACGGGACGTGGCGGTCATCTGGACCTCGACGGGGACGTCCGCCAATGCGCTTGCGCTTGCGCTGCTGTGCCCGCCCTATGGCGGTGTGCTGACGCATGAGGAAGCCCATATCGTCGCCGATGAATGCGGCGCCGTGGAACTGCAGACCGGCGGCGCGCGGCTGATGACCTGCCGCGCCGCGGGCGGAAAACTCTCGGCGCAGGGCCTGCGCGAGCGGATGGCGCAGGTCCGCAGGGACGTGCATCAGGTCCAGCCGCATGCGGTCTCGCTCACCAATGCCACGGAATATGGCCGGGTCTACACGCCCGACGAGCTGGCGGCGATCGGCGCCTTCTGCCGCGAGCATGGGCTGGCGCTGCACATGGATGGCGCGCGCTTCGCCAATGCGATCGCGAGCCGCGATTGCGCGCCCGCGGACGTCACGTGGCGCGCGGGCGTGGATGCCTTGAGCTTCGGCTTCACCAAGAATGGCGCGCTCAACGCGGAGGCGCTTGTCCTTTTCGATCCCGCCCGGGCGGACGAGGCCCGGCGGCGGCGCAAGCGGGCCGGCCATCTGCTTTCCAAGGGCCGGTTCATCGCCGCCCAGCTTCACGCCATGCTGGAGGGCGAGCTGTGGCTGGCGAACGCGCGCGCCGCCAATGCCGCCGCGACCATTCTGGCGCAGGCGGCGGGCGAGCGGCTGCTCCATCCCGTGGAGGCGAACGAGCTGTTCCTGCGTCTCTCGGCAGACGAGGCGGCCCGGCTGCGCGCGCAGGGCTTCGCTTTCTACGATTGGGGTGCCGGCGCCGCGCGGCTGGTCACGAGCTGGCATCAGGGCGAGGCTGAGGTGGCGCCGCTCGCCGCCGCGCTTTCCGCTCTGTGAGCAAAGCCCCTTCCGCGAGTGGCATCATCCTGCCGTTCGCGACTGTCACCCTCATCTGGTCCTCGACCTGGATCGTGATCCGCGATCAGCTCGCGATCGTGCCGCCGGGCTGGTCCGTCTGCTATCGCTTCGCGCTGGCGGCGCTCGGCATGGCAATGGTCGCGCGGCTGAGCGGGGCCTCGCTGGCGATCGACCGGCGCGCCATGCTGTTCGCCGCCGCGCTCGGCCTCACGCAATTCGCCTTCAACTTCAATCTTCTCTACCGGGCCGAGGTGTTCCTGACCTCCGGGCTCTGCGCGCTGGTCTATGCGCTGCTGATGATCCCCAACAGCCTGCTCGCCCGCATCTTCTTCGGCGAGCGCGTGACCGGCGGCTTCGTGCTCGGCTCGGCCGTGGCGATTGCCGGTATCGCCCTGCTTTTCCTCAATGAGTATCGCACCAGCGTGATGGCGACGCCAGCGCAGGTCCTGCTGGGCTTTGGCATCTGCGTGATCGCGGTGATGTTCGCATCGGTGTCCAACGTCATGCAGGCGGCGCCGCTTGCGCGCACGGTGCCGATGGCGAGCCTGCTCACCTGGGCGATGGCGATCGGCGCGGCGGCGGATGCCGTCTGGGCGTGGATCACGACCGGCCCGCCCGTGATCGATCCGCGTCCCGCTTACTGGCTGGGCGTCGCTTATCTGGCGATTGCCGGCTCGGTCATCACCTTTCCACTCTACTTCCGCCTCATCCAGCGGATCGGTGCTGGGCCGGCGGCCTACAGCAGCGTCCTCGTCCCGATCCTCGCGATGGGGCTTTCCACCCTCTTCGAGGGCTATCGCTGGACGGCGCTGGCGATTGCCGGCGTGCTGCTGGCGCTAGGCGGCATGGTCATCGCCTTGCGCGCCCGTTTCCGCGGCAAGGCACGCCGCTAGACCGGCGCGATAATCGGGAAAGGCCGGCGTCCAGTCCAGCAGGCGCCGGGCCTTGCCGTTCGAAACGCGCCGGTTCTCGGCATAGAAAGCCATCGCGGCAGGCGAGAGCCCGGCGTCCTCCAGCGGCAGCAAGGGCGGGCGCGGTTGGCCCAGCAAGGCGCAGCTATAGGCAATGACGTCATTGTGCGCGCAGGGACGATCGTCCGCGAGATTGTAGACGCCCGCCGGTCCATCCATGCCGGCGACCACGCCCGAGGCGATATCGTCGACATGAATGCGGCTGAAGACCTGCCCGGGCAGTGCGACGCGACGGGCCTTCCCTGCCCGAATGCGATCCAGCACGCTGCGCCCGGGGCCGTAAATGCCGGGCAGACGGAAGATATGGACCGGTCGGCCGAGCGCCTGCCACGCGCTGTCCGCCCGCGCGCGGGCATCGCGCCGCCCGCCGCCCGTCGGCGCGCTTTCATCCACCCACG
Source organism: Sphingobium lignivorans (assembly GCF_014203955.1). Classification (NCBI taxonomy): domain Bacteria; kingdom Pseudomonadati; phylum Pseudomonadota; class Alphaproteobacteria; order Sphingomonadales; family Sphingobiaceae; genus Sphingobium; species Sphingobium lignivorans. The sequence continues at coordinate 4,163,135 of NZ_JACHKA010000001.1, read as the reverse complement.
CCCCGCCAGTGTCGCCATAGACGCCGGTGGAGGAAAGATAGCCGATCCACGCGGCCGGTGCGCCGCGCAACGCCGCGCCGTAGCGATCCAGGACCGGGTCGGTCGCTTCCATGGGGGGGACGGAGGAGAGGATATGCGTGGCGCGGGCGATGGCGTCATGAACGCGCTTTGTGTCGTCGAATGCCATCGATCCGGCGCGCCCGGTGGACTCGATCGTCCAGCCCGCTGCGGCAAGACGCCCGGCCAGCCGGCCCGCGCTGTAGCCGAGCCCGAAGATGAGAAGATGCTTTGCCATGCCGCCTCCGGAAACGGCCGACGGGCCAATGCCCGCGCCTTCGCTGCCGGACTGGCGCCTTTCCCCTGAGCGGGCAAGGCCCATTCGCCATCGGTCAGGATGACGTCATGTTGCCCGCGGTGGTTCCTGGGCGGGGACAGATGCACGAAGGCGACGCATGGTGCGGTGATCCTGTGTCGCCCGTCTCATCCGGGCCCATGCCAGGTTGTGCGTTTGCCTGCGGCATCATAGGGATAGGCCATGGCAGACACCCAGACCACGCACGCCCCCGCCACGCCTCCCGTCATTCGCCGCGAGGACTATCAACCGCCGCTCTGGCTGGTCGACCACATCCGGCTCGAGTTCGACCTCGACGCGCACGCGACGCGCGTGAAAGCGCGGCTCAGCGTCACGCGCGCCGGCCGGCATGACCGGCCACTGCGCCTCGACGGGGACGGGCTGGTTCCGCTGAGCGTCGCGGTGGACGGCAAGGCGCTGAGCCCGGCAGACTGGCGGCTGGACGATGACGTGCTCGTCATTGCGCTGCCCGGCAATGCCCATGAAGTCGAGACGGAAGTGCAGATCGCGCCCGCGACCAACACCCAGCTCATGGGCCTCTATGCTTCGGGCGGCCTGCTCTGTACCCAGTGCGAACCGGAAGGCTTCCGCCGTATCACTTTCTTCCCCGACAGGCCGGACGTGCTCTCGCGCTATGACGTCACGATGCGCGCCGACAAGGCGACCTATCCGGTGCTGCTGGCCAATGGCGATCCGGTGGAACAGGGCGAGCTGCCCGATGGCCGGCATTGGGCCCGCTGGGTCGATCCCTATCCCAAGCCGAGCTATCTCTTCGCGATGGTGGCCGGTGACCTGGCCTGCAATGCGGACAGCTTCACGACCATGAGCGGCCGCGCGGTGCGGCTGGGCATCTGGGTGCGGGAGGAAGACCTGCCGCGCACCAGCCACGCCATGACGGCGCTCAAGAACAGCATGGCCTGGGACGAGCGCGTCTATGGCCGCGAATATGATCTCGACGTGTTCAACATCGTCGCCGTTTCGGACTTCAATTTCGGGGCGATGGAGAACAAGGGCCTCAACATCTTCAACTCGCGCTACGTGTTGGCTGATCCCGAAACCGCGACCGATCCGGACTATGACGCGATCGAAAGCGTCGTGGCGCACGAATATTTCCACAACTGGTCAGGCGACCGCGTCACCTGCCGGGACTGGTTCCAGCTGTCCCTGAAGGAAGGCTTCACGGTCTATCGCGACCAGTGCTTTTCGGCCGACATGGGCTCGGCGGCGGTCAAGCGCATCGAGGACGTGCGCACGTTGCGCGCAGCCCAGTTCCAGGAGGACGCCGGCCCGCTGGCGCATCCGGTGCGGCCAGAATCCTACATGGAGATCAGCAACTTCTACACCGCGACCGTCTACAACAAGGGCGCAGAGCTGATCCGCATGATCGCGCTGCTGCTGGGCCCGGAGCGGTTCCGGCAGGGCACCGACCTTTATTTCGAGCGCCATGACGGCCAAGCCGTGACGTGCGAGGATTTCGTCAAGGCCATGGAAGATGGCGGCGGGATCGACCTGGGTCAGTTCCGCCTCTGGTACAGCCAGGCCGGCACGCCCCGCCTCACCGTGCGGCAGCGCTACGATCCGGCCAGCGGCAGCCTGTCGATCACCCTGCGCCAGACGGTTCCGCCCACCCCCGGCCAGCCCGAGAAGGCGCCGATGGCAATCCCCGTCAAGTTCGCGCTGTTCGATCCGGCAACGGGGGAGCATGGCGGCGAGGAACTGGTGGTGCTGACGCGCGACCAGCTCGAAATGCGCCGGGAAGGCTTTGCCCAGGCGCCGGTCCTCTCGCTCAACCGCGGTTTTGCCGCGCCGGTGATCGTCGAGGCGGAGCAAAGCGCGCAGGATCTCGCCTTCCTTGCCGCGCGCGACGATGATCCGTTCAGCCGCTATGAAGCGATGCAGCAGCTGATGATCAATGGCCTGCTCGCGCATATCTCCGGCGCGCCGCTGGAAAGCGACGTCATCATCGATTCCATCCGCAGGACGATCACCGATCCGACGCTCGACCGCTCCTTCGTGGCCGAGGCCGTCCGCCTGCCGAGCGAGGCCTATCTGGGCGACCAGATGCAGGTCGTCGATCCCGATGCCATCCATGCGGCGCGCGAGCGGCTGATGACCGGCATCGGCGAAGCGCTGGAATCCGAGTGGCGCGCGCTCCATGCCGAATGTGCTCGCAACGGCTTCTCCCTTTCGGCCGATGCCCGGGCGGCCCGCAAGTTGCGCGGCGTGGCGCTCTCCTATCTCGTGGCATCCGGCGCGCCAGACGGTGCGGCGCTTGCCTTCGGCCAGTTCGACCGGGCGGACAACATGACCGAGCGGCAGGCGGCGCTCGCCATCCTCGTCAATCGGGAAACGCCCGAGCGCGATCAGGCGCTGGCAGCCTTCTACCGCCGCTATGCCGGGAATGCGCTGGTCGTGGACAAATGGTTCCAGACGCAGGCGCTGGCTTTCCACCCCGACACGGTCGAGATCGTGCAGGCGCTCGCCGGCCATGCCGATTTCACGCTGGCCAATCCGAACCGGGCGCGCGCGCTCTATTCGGCCTTCGCGGCCAATCAGTGGGCATTCAACCGGGCGGACGGCAAGGGCTATCGCATGGTCGCGGATGCGATCATCGCGCTCGACAAGCTCAATCCCCAGACGGCGGCACGGCTGGTTCCGCCGCTTGGCCGCTGGCGCCGCTTCGATGGCGCGCGCGGGGCAATGATGCGTGCCGAACTGGAGCGGATCGCGGCGACCCCGGGGCTGTCCCGGGATGTGCTGGAGCAGGCCACCAAAAGCCTGGCCTGAGAGCGGCAAGGCGCCGGAGCGGCGCGGTCAGCCGGCCGGTCGCTCCTTCAGCCAGTCGGCAACAGCGGTCGCGACCTGATTGGCCGCCTCGCTGATGGCCGGCGCCACGGTCTGGCTGTCGATGGCGGTGACAGGCACCGAGGCCGTGAAACGCTGGCGCGTCAGGCTTTGCCCGTCGGGCGCCAGCAGGCTGGCGTCATATGTGACGATCGCGAGGCGCCGTCCTGAGTCAATCCCGAATTCGAGCAGACTGCCTTCCAGGAGCTGGCCGCGACGGGCCAGGAACTGCGTGGGGTCAAGGACGAGCCGGCCGGTGCGCGTGCGGATGGTCTCCGCCAGCAGGCCCTGGAACTGCCGTGCCGGGACGTCCACCCAGAGCGCATCCTTCACATAGGCAAAGCTGGTGTCGCCAGTGCGCACGGCCACCCGCACCGTGGCGATGGCGCGCGGTACGGTCGGCAGATCGACGAAGAGGACCGAATCCCGCGAGGCCGACAGGGTCTGGCCGGCCGGGGCGGAGGTCGCGGCCGCGATCGACAGGAGGCGCTCGGGCGGCTTGGTGCCGATCCGCACGCAACCCGTCACCGACAGGCTGGCAAGGGCGAGCATGGCGAGCGCGATGATCCGCGTGCGCGCGGGGAACGGTGTCATGGCGGCCCTTCCTGTCATGGCTTGTAATCCGGCAGGGCAGGCGAACCGATAAGGCCGCCGGCGCCCTGCTGATCGATCCTCTCGGTCACCGCGAGGATCGCGCGCGACATCTGCCGCAGATCCCGGACCAGAAGCCCGATCTGCGGCATGGTGTCGCGCGTGAACACGTCGACGCCCGGCTTCGCATCCTTGATGGTCGCGTCCAGCCCATCCAGCGTGGAGCGGGCGGACTGAACGGTGGCGCGAAGATCCGCGATCAGCGGCTTGCCCTCGCTCGTCACCAACTCATTGGTATTGTTCGCGGCCTGCGCGAGCGCATCGGCGGCCCTGGCGGCGCTCTCGAGCGTCGCGCGCGTCTGCACGATCGTCTGGGCGAGTTCGGGGCCGCTTGCGGCCAGATCGCCGGTCAGCTTGTCGATATTGGCGAGAATGCCCGCAATATTCCGCTGGTTGCGATCGTCGAGCAGTTCGGTCAGTCGCTCGGTCAGCGTCGTGATCCGCTCCAGCAGCATCGGCGCGCTGTTCAGCAACTCGCCCAGCGCCCCGGGTTTCGTCGGGATGACGGGTACGCCTTCAGGGCAAACGGAATCCCTGTCGCGCTCGGGACATCCGAGCGGCGGCGCGCCCCGCACGGCGCCGGCCAGCTGGATCTCCGACACGCCGGTGAAGCCCACGCCGTTGATCGTCGCGGTCGTGCCCTGCAGGATGGGTGTCTTGCGATCGACGACGACGCGGACGCGCACGAAACGCGGATCCTTGTGCCAGAGCTCGATATTCTTGACCTGCCCGGAAGGCACGCCGGAGTAGGTCACCGACGAACCCTTGGCGAGGCCGCTGACCGACTGACGGAAGAATATGTCATATTCCCGCTGGTCCGCCTCGCTGATCCGCGCGAACCAGAACGCCCCGCCGATCGCGAGGGCCGCGAGCAACAGGACGATCACGCCCACGAACACATTGTTGGATCGTGTTTCCATCTATCCCCTGTGCCTTCCAGAGCGGGTTATGGCGAGCCCGTGCGCGCCTGTCCATGCCGGGCCAGCGCGCCGTGTCATCGCGCGTCCGCCAGTGCCGTGATGCCGTGCGCCACCCGGCCGCGCGGTCCGTTGAAATATTCCTGTATCCAGGGATGGTCGAGCGTCAGCAGCTCGTCGATCGTGCCGACCGCGATGACGCGGCGATCCGCCAGCACCGCCACCCGGTCGCAGATAGCATGCAGCGTGTCGAGATCATGCGTGATCAGGAACAGAGTGAGGCCAAGCGTGCGCTGCAGCTCGCGCGTCTGTTCGTCGAAGGCGGCAGCACCGATGGGATCGAGCCCGGCGGTCGGTTCGTCGAGAAACAGCAGGTCCGGATCGAGCGCCAGCGCCCGCGCGAGACCAGCGCGCTTGCGCATGCCGCCGGAAAGCTCGGACGGATATTTGGGACCCGCATCGGCCGAGAGCCCGGACATGAGAATCTTGTAGGCCGCGATCTCCTCGCGAAGCCGGGACGACATGTCGGGATAATATTCGCGCAAGGGCACCTGCACATTTTCTGAGACGGTCAATGTCGAGAACAATGCGCCGTTCTGGAAAAGGATGCCCCAGCGCTTCTGCACGGCCAGCAAGGCGGGATCATTGGGGTCGCGATCGAGCATCGGCTCGCCCAGCACGTTGATCGAGCCGGCGGCGGGTCGCTGCAGCCCGATGATCGAGCGCATGAGGACGGACTTTCCGGTGCCCGAGCCGCCGACGACGCCGAGGATCTCGCCGCGCTTCACGTCGAGATCGAGCTGATCGTGGATGACCTGCTCTCCGAAGCGGTTGACGAGCCCCCGAATGGAAATGATCGGCTCGCCCGGCGCGGGGTTGGGGGACGTGACAGCGTCCGTCATGTCCAGCCAATCCATGTAAAGAAGACCGCGAAGATCGCGTCGAGCACGATCACCAGGAAGATCGCCTGCACCACTGCCGCTGTCGTGCGCAGGCCCACTTCCTCCGCGTTCGAGCGCACCTGCAATCCCTGGAAACAGCCGGCGATGCCGATGATGAGCCCGAAGACGGGCGCCTTGACCAGCCCGACATAGAGATCGGTGATCGGGACGACTTCCCGCAGCCTCTGCACGAACGTAATGGGCGGGATATCCAGCGCGATCGCGCACAGGAAGCCGCCGCCGATGACCGCGACGACCGAGGCATAGAAGCCGAGCAGCGGCATCATGATGACCACGGCCATGATGCGCGGCATGACGAGCGCTTCCATCGGCCGCACGCCAATGGTGCGCATGGCGTCCACTTCCTCGTTCAGCATCATCGTGCCGATCTGCGCGGCGAAGGCCGAGCCGGATCGGCCGGCCACCATGATCGCCGTCATCAGCACGCCGAGTTCGCGGAAGGTGAGCCGGCCCACGAGATTGACGGTCAGCACCTCCATGCCGAACTGCTCGAGCTGGACGGAGCCCTGCTGGGCAATGACGATGCCGACGAGGAAGCTCATCACGCCGATGATGCCCAATGCCGACACGCCGACCACCTCAAGGCGTTGCACCACCGCATTGACCCGGATCGAGCGCGGATGCCGGATCAGATGGCCGAAGCTTATCACGGTGGCGCCGAGGAAGCCCAGAAGGCCGACCATGGTGGTGCCGGTGAGCTTGGTTGCCTCGCCGATCTGGTCCGCAATGCGGATCAATGGATTGGGCGGCGTGGGCGGCTCTTCCAGCGGCTGATCGTTGCGCGCCACCACGTCGAGCAGCCGCGAGGCGTCATCATTGGCGCCGACGATACTGGCCTGCGTGCGGACGGCCAGCCGATGGACGATCCAGGCGCCGATGGTGTCGATATGATCGACCTCGCTGAGGTCGATGCGGGCGACATCGCCCTCGATCGCATCCATCCGCTGCGGCAGATGGTCGAGGCATGAAAGTGAAAGCGTTCCCGTCAGAGCGATGGTCCGGCCCTGCGCGTCATCGCGTTCGCTGAAGTCGGCAGGTTTGATCATCGACTGCACACTGTGCCAGTTTGCATTGCGCGGCAAGCCGATTTGGCTCATGCGCCCTCAACGCGGAAGAGCCGGAATGGATGCAGGCGTGCAGAAGATCGCAATTTACGACATGGATCGCACCATCACGGTGACCGGCACTTATGCTGCGTTTCTGGTCCACATGGCGCGCTGCGTGGCGCCCTGGCGGCTCATTTTCCTCCCCGTCGCCGGGCTGGTGATGATCGGTTATCTCCTGCGGCTGGTCAGCCGTGCGCGCGCGAAGGAAATCAATCAGGGTCTGCTCATTGGCTGGCGCGTCAATCGTGCGCGCATCCAGCCCGCCGTCGAATCCTATGCCGACAAGGTCGTCGCCGGCAATGTGCGGGCCGGTGCGCTGCGTCGCATCGCGGATGACCGGGCGGACGGCTATCGCCTGCTGATCGCCTCCGCATCCTTCCGCCTCTATGTCGAGCCGATCGCCCGGCGCCTCGGCTTCGACGACGTGATCGCGACCGATCATTTCAGCCAGGACTTCGATTATCTGCGCGCCCGGATCGCGGGTGAGAACTGCTACGACGTCGCCAAGCTGCGGATGATCGAGCGCTGGATGAAGGGGCAGGGCATCGAGCGCGATCAGGCGCATGTGCGGGCCTATAGCGACCATGTGACCGATGCGCCGCTGCTCGACTTTGCCGACGAGGGCGTCGCGGCCAATCCGCACGCCAAGCTCGAGCGGCTGGCCACGCTGAGGGGCTGGCCGATCGTCCACTGGTGAGGCAGCGGTGCGGCGCGCTTGCCGGCTGGTCAGGCCTGCGCGATCCCGATCAATGATATCTGCCGCCCATAGCCCGGTTCTCCTGCATGGCAGGCACGGCGATAGGAGAAGAAGCGCTCTGGCTGGCTGTACGTGTCCTCATCCAGCATGGTGACGGCACCGACGCCGGCGGCGGCCAGACGCGCGGCGACATAGCCGGCAATGTCGAACTGGAGATGGCCGGGCCGCCCGGCCGAGAAGAAGCGAGCATCCTCTCCATCGCGCGCGAGGAACGGTGCTTCGAAGCCGGCGCTGACTTCATAGCTCGCCCGGCCGATGCACGGGCCGATCGCGCAGGCGATGCCTTCTCGTGCGGCGCCGAGCGCGACCATGGCGTCAAGCGTCGCTTCCGCGACACCGGTCAGTGCGCCTTTCCAGCCGGCATGGGCTGCGCCCACGACCCGGCCGGTCTCGTCGGCGAAGAGGATCGGCACGCAATCGGCGGTGAGGATGCCCAGCAGCAAGCCGGGCCGATCCGTCACCAGCGCGTCGGCGCGCGGGCGCGCGTCAAGCGGGATTGCCTCCGTGACCGTGACGACGTCGGCGGAATGGACCTGATGCAGAGTGACCAGAGCCGAGCCGGGAAGGACGGCATCGCGTGCGAGATCCCGGTTGCGCAGGATCGCCTCCCGCTCGTCGTCAGATCCCAGGCCCACATTGAGGCCGGCATGGATGCCCGTCGACACGCCGCCCTGTCGGCCGAGAAAGCCATGGGGCACCATGCCGAGTGACGCCGCGCGGATAACTTCGATGGTCATGCAAATCCTGCCGGTTGGGGCCATTCGGGGTGGCGAAGAGCGAGAACGCGGAAAAGCCGGCCCATCTGATCGGGAGCGACCAGCCTTTGCATGGCTTCGTCCAGCTCCTGTCCGCGTCCCGGATTGGCGCGCTTCAGAGCATCGGCCCGCGCCTGAATGCCGAGGTGCGTGAGGAAGGCGCCCTGACCGATGCAGGGCGAAGGCCGCAATCCCTGCGCGCGGCCGACGGCAGCCAGCATCGCGAAATCGACATGCGCGGTGAGATCGCGCGAACCGGGCGCCTCCAGTGGGTCGGCATAGCGATGAGCGCTCATGGCCTGCAGCGTATCGCCGGTTGCCGGCCCCTCATAGCCGTAATCGATCGCGAGCAGGGCGCCTCCCTGGCGAGCGATCCTGCCCGCGAGTGACGCCATGATCGCCTCTCCGGCAGGGCATTGCTCGACGATCGCGCCGATGGGGGCATCGGCCAGCGGGGCGGGGATGTCGTCCGCCCGGTCCTCATCGCCGGTCGTGAAGCGCGTGCCCGCGACCATCCGCTCGCGCCAGCCGCGGGGCGTGCGCTCGAACTGCCTGATCGGCAGAGCATCGAAGAATTCATTGGCGACGACGACGATCGGCCGGTCGGCGGGCAGGCTGTCGATGGTCTCGTGCGAGAGGGCGCCGGGCACCGCCTCGGCCTGCCTGCGGCGCAGCACCGGGCTCGTTTCCACGAAATGGACAGGCGGTGCGAGGCCAGCGCCTTTCATCGCGCGCAAGGCGTCGGCGGCCAGCGTGCCCCGGCCCGGGCCCAGTTCCACATAGGCCGCATGCTCGCCAGCGCCTGCCCGCAGAACGAGATCGGCCCAGCACAGGCCGATCAGCTCTCCGAACATCTGGCTGATCTCCGGTGCGGTCGTGAAATCGCCGGCGCGGCCGAGCGGATCGCGGCTGCCGTAATAAGCCGCGTTGGCGGCGGCCATGAAGTCAAGCACCGAGAGAAGCGAAGCCCCGTCGGCGCCCTCAGGCGACACTGTTCGTCCCGGCCGTCGGTTCCACGCGGGTGCGCCGGCCCTTCGCCGTGACGACGAGATAGAGGCCAAGCACCAGCAGCGGGATGGTGAGCCACTGGCCCATGTGAAGGCCGGTGCGCTCGGCGAACTCCATCAGCTGCGCATCGGCCTCGCGGTAGAATTCGACGAAGAACCGCGCCGCGCCATAGCCGAGTGCGGCGATGCCGAAGAGCTTGCCCGGCTCGTAGCGGGCATTGGTCTTCCAGAAGAAGAAGGCGAGGATGGCGAACAGCACCGGCCCTTCCAGCATCGCTTCATAAAGCTGGCTGGGGTGGCGCGGCAGGTCGCCCGGCGCATCGGGGAAGACGATGGCCCAGGGCACGCTCGTCACCTTGCCCCACAGCTCGCCATTCACGAAATTGGCGAGGCGGCCGAAGAACAGCCCGAACGGCACCACGCAGGCGATATAATCGCACACGCGCAGGAAGCTCAGGCCCTCGCGCCGTGCCATCCACCAGATCGCGACGATCACGCCGATGGTGCCGCCGTGCAGGGACATGCCGCCCTCCCACAGCTTGAAGATGTCGAGCGGGCGCAGGAAGATGTCGGGCTGGTAGAACAGCACATAGCCCAGCCGGCCGCCCAGGATGATGCCGAGCGTGGCGTAGAAGATGAAATCGTCCGCGTGGCGGCGGGCCATCGGCGCGCCGGGTTGGCGGATCAGCACGGTCAGATACCAGTAGCCGATCAGGATGCCGGCCAGATAGGCCAGGCTGTACCATTTGATCGTGAAGAAGCCGAGGTCGAGCGCAACCGGGTTCAAACCCAGGCTGTCGAAGTGGATGGACTGGGCGGCAGCGGCCGCGAGCAACGCAATCGTCAATTCTTTTCCCCGGCGGTTCTGGGCTGCATGCGCGCTGCATAGTGCAAGACGGGAAGGAGACCAAGGCCGGAGAGAATGGGCATCAGGAGGCTGGGCCTGTCCTCCGGCCCTGCGCCGTTCCCGGCTATGATTTCCCGACGGTCGTTTCGGCAGCGCTGCCGGGCTGGCGGAGCCTGCCTTGCCCCATGCCCGCGAGCTGCTTCTTGAGTGACTCGGGCGAGGGCGCGACGAGGAAGCCGAAGCTCACATTGCCTTCGCGGGTCTCCACCACATGATGGAGCCTGTGCGCCTGGACGATCCGCTTCATATAGAGCGAGCGCGGCACATAATGATGCGCCACGCGGCGGTGGACGATGATGTCATGAAAGCCGAGATAGATGGCGCCGTAAGCGGCGATGCCGGCGCCGACGGCCGTGGCCCAGTTCCCCCAGCCCCATTGCACGCCCCCAAGGAGAAGCAGGATGGAGGGGAGGGCGAAGATCACGAAATAGAGATCGTTGAGTTCCCACCGGCCCGTTCGCGGCCGGTGATGGCTCGCGTGAAGGAACCAGCCGGGCCCATGCATCACCCAGCGATGCATGACATAGGCGAAGCCTTCCATCAGCGCGACGGTCACCAGGAACAGGAGGAGGAGCAGGGGCCAGCTCATGGCGCCGCTATAGGCGCGCGGCGCCGCGATGTGAATTGCCCACGATGCTTTTGGACGGGCGGCGCCTCGTCCCGTCCCGCCTTGCCTCGGGACGCGGTTGCGCTACCATCACGGCCATGAAGACGATCGTCCTTGCTCTTGCAGCCCTGGCCGTGGCCGGCGGGCCTATTTCTCCTCTCGCAGCGCAGGAGGTTCCGCCGGCACCTGACGCGGAAGCGGCCGCACCCGCGGTCCCGGCGCGGACCGTCCCCGTGGTCCTGACCACCGGGCGCGGGCCCATCACCATTGCGCTGGAGGTGGAGCGTGCCCCGCTCACCGCCGCCAATTTCCTGCGCTATGTCGACCAGAAGCGGCTCGACGGCACCGTCTTCTATCGTTCGTTCAAATGGAGCGACGGCACACCCGGCGGCTTCATCCAGGGCGGCACCCAGAACGACCCCAAGCGCATCCTCAAGCCCGTCCCACACGAGCCGACGAGCCAGACGGGGCTTTCCCATGTCGACGGCGCAATCTCGCTGGCACAGGGCGAGCCAGGCACGGGCACCGGCGACTTCTTCATCATCCTGGGAGACATGACCGGCTTCGATGCGGACGAGAAGCAGCCGGGATTCGCCGTGTTCGGGCGGATCGTCGAAGGCATGGACGTGGTCCGCGCGATTGCCGATTCACCCCGTAGCCCCACGGCGGGCGAAGGCGTGATGAAAGGAGAGATGCTCGAACCGCAGATCCGCATCGTCACCGCGCGGCGTGCGCCGGCCCGCGAAGGCGGGTCAGTAGCGACTCGCATGTCCGGCACGGATGGGCCGGCGCTTCCGAATAATAGGGCTGAACGAAATGAGGCTGCGGCCCGGCCCGCAGCCTCCTTGCAAGCCGCCGTTCCCACGGACGGCGGCCTGTTTTCATGGGTTCAGAAGGATGCGCCGACCGAGAAGATCACCGCGCCATCCGCGCCGAGGTCCTCGGCGCCCGTGCCCGGCGCATAAGACCGCTGCCGGGCTTCATCCGTGTTCACATAATGGACGCCGAAGGTGAGCGGCCCATAGCCGCCGGAGACGCCGACCGAATAATCCCAGACATGATGGTCAGGGCCATAGCCGCCCAGGAAGGAATTGCTCTTGGCATAGCCGATATGGCCATCCACGGTCAGCGGGGTGTTGGGCACGGTGATCGAAGGCTCGGCGTGCACATAGATGGCGGACGACTTCTCGCCCGTATCTAGGCTGGCCAGCGAGGCCTGATCCCAGGCATAATTGATGCCGACGGCGAGCGAGGCGGGGCCATAAGTGCCGGTCAGCGTGACATAGGGCTCGACGATGGTCGAATCGCTGTAGCCGGCCTTGGGATAGATATAGGCCAGGATGCCGACATCCACATTGAGGCCCTCCGCCACATCCGTGGTGTAGCCGCCGAAGACGTCGATCTCGGCATTGCCGGCAAAGCCGATGCTCGAGCCCCAGGTGCCGACATAGAAGCCGCTCTCGTGGCTGATATCGATGCCCGCCTGCACCGCGATGTTCTCGTTGCTCTGGCTGAAGCCACGGAAGCGATAGTCGGAAACGAGGGTGGCGGAGCCGGAAATGGTTACTGGGCTGCTGGCCTCCTCCTGGGCCAGTGCTGGCGTCGCGGAAGCAAGGATAGCGAAGGCCGAAAGGCCGATGATGGACTTGCGCATGGTATTCCCCTTGTCGAGATAAATGCGATCGTCCCTACCTGCGGTTACGGCGATCCCTTCATTATCCCGCCCCTGGAGGCAGCCGAGGAACCTGTCCTGTATCCACGCGCAGGTTGCATCGCGTTGTGCATCGCACAAGCAAAATTTGTAACTTAATGTTGCTGAATCCGGCGCTGTTGCAGCTTTGCAACGCGTGGGAAGGCCATTCCCGGAACAGAAAGTGCAGAGAAAAAGAAACGAAAACAGATTCTTGTGAGAGGGAAGCCGGAGACCCGTGCGTGGTCAGGGGCCGATGGCCTCTTTCCAGACGGCGAGCGCCTGCTCGATATCGGCGATCAGGTCGGCGACGTCCTCAAGGCCGATATTGACGCGCACGAGCGGACCCCGCGCCGGGGCAGTCGCGCTCCGCAGACCTTTGAGGTCGACGGGAATGGCGAGGCTCTCATATCCGCCCCAGCTATAGCCGATGCCGAACAGGCCAAGGCTGTCGATGAAGGCGGCGCGTTCCCGCTCGCCGCCGCCCGCGAGCTCGAACGCGAAGAGGCCGGTGCCGCTGGCGAAGTCGCGCAGGAAGATGTCATGCCCGGCGCAGTCGGGGAGTGCCGGATGCAGCACGCGCGCCACTTCCGGCCGCCCGGAGAGCCAGCGCGCGATGGCGAGCGCGCTTTCGCCCTGATGCTTGAGCCGCACCGCCAGCGTGCGCAAGCCGCGCAGGGCGAGCCATGCATCGTCCGGACTGGCCATCTGGCCGAGCGTGTGCGCGCCCTGGCGGATGCGGGGCCAGAGCGCGGCATTGGCGCTGACCGAACCCATCATGACATCGCTATGGCCGACGATATACTTCGTGCAGGCGAGGATGGAGACGTCCACACCCATGCCCAGCCCCGGCAGCAGCAGCGGCGTCGCCCAGGTGTTGTCGAGCAGCGTGATGATGCCGCGCTCCCGCGCCGCCGCGACGATGGCCGGAATGTCCTGCACCTCGAAAGTGAGGCTGCCGGGACTTTCCATGAAGATTGCCCGCGTGTTCGCATGGAACAGGTCCGCGATCCCGCTGCCGATCAGCGGATCATAATAGCGCGTCGTGATGCCCATCTCGCGCAGCAACCCCTCGCACAGGGCGCGCGTGGGCCCATAGACGCTGTCGACCATGAGCAGTTCGTCGCCCGGGCGCAGTAGAGCCAGCAAGGCGCCCGATATGGCCGCGACACCGGAGGGGTAGAGCATCGTGCCCGCCGCTTCCGGCTCCATCTGCGTGATGGCTTCGGCCAGCGCCCAGCTCGTCGGCGCGCCGCGCCGGCCATAATAGAGGCGATGCGGATCGTTGACGTCCGCGCTGCGCAGATGCGCGACGTCCTCGTAGAGGATGGTCGATGCCCGCCATACCGGCGGATTGACGATGCCGCCCGGTTGCCCCGGCATGCCCGTCCACTCCGCGCGCCGCCCGGCCTGGACAAGCCGCGTGGCGGCGCTCAGCGGCTTGCCGCCCTTGTCCTTCCCGCTGTCGCTCATGCCGGCCCGGTCGCCTTGGGCGTGGCGGGATCGGCCCCCCATTCCGACCAGCTTCCGTCATAGATGCGCACGTCGTCCTTGCCGAGAAGCGCCGCGCCGAACAGGAGGTTGCAGGCCGTGACCCCGCTGCCGCAACTCATGATGAGCGGCTTGCCGAGATCGACCCCGGCATCGGCGAAGCTGCGCTGCAGCGCTTCGCCGCGCTTCCACCGGCCATCGGGTTCGAGCATCATGCCGGTGGGCATGTTGGCCGAGCCGGGAATATGGCCGGACGCCATGCCCGGGCGCGGTTCGGGATCGGCGCCGCTGAAGCGGTCGGCCCCGCGCGCATCGACCACTTGCGCAGCGCAACTTTCCAGATTGGCGAGAACATCCGCCTTGGATGCGATGGCGCTGTCGTCCCGCTGCGCATCAAAGCCCTCCGACGCGGGGGGCGCGCCCGGGCCCTGCTCGACCGGCCGCCCTTCCGCCATCCAGCGGGCAAGCCCGCCATCCAGGATCGCCACCTGCCGGGCCCCGAAAATGCGGAAGAGCCACCAAGCACGGCCGGCGCTCACCAGCGGGCTATTGTCGTAGACGACGATGCGATCATCCTGCCCGATGCCCAGCTCCGCCATGCGGGCGGCGAATTGCGCGTTCGTCGGCACGGTCGCGGGACGGGGATCGCCGGGATCGTTCAGCGACGACAGATCCAGGAACAGGGCACCGGCTATGTGCTTCTCCAGATACTCGGCATGGGCATCGCGCGGCGTGCCGGGCAGGAAGGATGTCGCATCCACGATGCGCAGATCGGCGGCACCGAGGGCATCGGCCAGCCACTGGGTTGAAACAAGCAGATCCATGGCCTTTCCCCTTCTCCCGTTTGCCGTCATGCGCAAGGGGGTTCGCGCCGGGCGGGAATCATATTAAAGGCCCGGCCATGACACTCAAGCATCTGGGCCAGTCGAGCGCCCTTCCCGCAAGCCCCGAGGACGCGGTTCTGGACTATGTGCCGAACCCCCGGCAGGGGCGCCCCTATCTTGTGCGCTTCTCGGCGCCCGAATTCACCTCGCTCTGCCCGGTGACCGGCCAGCCCGATTTCGCGCATCTGGTCATCGATTATGTGCCAGGCGAGACGATCGTCGAATCCAAGTCGCTCAAGCTGTTCCTCGGCAGCTTCCGCAACCATGCTGCCTTTCACGAGGACTGCACGGTCGGCATCGGCGAGCGCCTGTTCACGGAGATGCGGCCGCTATGGCTGCGCATCGGTGGCTACTGGTATCCGCGCGGCGGCATTCCCATCGATGTCTTCTGGCAGTCCGGCCCGCCGCCGGAGGGCGTGTGGCTGCCCGATCAGGGCGTGCCGGGCTATCGCGGACGCGGTTGATCGCTTCGGTCGATCAGGTTTCCGCGAAAGTTTACAAAGTTCACGCCATGGGTCGTGAGGTTCTGGTCTCCCGCGCGGGACACTGATCGACTGCATCGATTAAACCTGGCTTGCATGGTGATCGCATGCGGTCGTCATGCCATCGGCGGCGCCCTGTAGGACAGCTATTTGAACAGGCCGCCGAGCACGCCGCGCACCAGCTTGCCGACCAGACCGCCACTTCGGCTGCGGGACGATCCGCCGAGGATCTGCTTGCCGAGTTCGTTCGCGACCTGCCGGCCGATCGACGAGCCGGCAGATCGCGTGGCCGACTGGATCGCCCGGTCGAGATTGGAGGGCTTGGCCGCCTCGCGCGCCCGGGCCCGGGCCTCGACCTCGCGCTGTCTCGCCTCGACCTTCGCCTGCGCGGCGGCGGCCTTGTCCGCCTCGGCCTGCGCTTTCTCGGCAGCGGCCGCGGCGATGGCGGCATCGGCACGCGCCGCGAGAATCTCCTCGGCCGATTCGCGGTCGACTTCCTCCTCATACTGGCCCTCGCAGGGCGAGATGGACTGGATGATCGCCCGCTCCTTGGCGTCCAGCGGCCCCAGCCGGGAGCGCGGCGGCGCGATGAGCGTACGCTGGACGATGGACGGCGATCCATCCTCCTGAAGCAGCGACACCAGTGCCTCGCCGACCCGTAGCTGCGTGATGGCCTCGGCGACATCCAGCGCGGGATTGGGCCGGAAGGTCTCGGCGGCTGCCTTGATCGCCTTCTGCTCGCGCGGCGTGAAGGCACGCAGCGCATGCTGAACGCGATTACCGAACTGCCCGGCAATATCCTCGGGAATGTCGATCGGGTTCTGCGTCACGAAATAGATGCCCACGCCCTTCGAGCGGATGAGCCGCACCACCTGCTCGATCTTGTCGACCAGGGCCTTTGGCGCGTCGTCGAACAGCAGATGCGCTTCGTCGAAGAAGAAGACGAGCACCGGCTTGTCCGGATCGCCGACCTCGGGAAGCGTCTGGAACAGTTCGGACATCAGCCAGAGCAGGAACGTGCCATAGAGCCGGGGGCTCTGCATGAGCTTGTCCGCCGCAAGGATGTTGATGTAGCCGCGCCCCTTCTCGTCGATCCGGATGAAATCCTGGATGTCGAGCGCCGGCTCACCGAAGAAATGCCCGCCGCCCTGCGATTCGAGCTGGAGAAGCTGGCGCTGGATTGCGCCGACGCTGGCCTTGCTGACATTGCCGTAGCGGGCCGTGAGCTCGTCCGCCTTCTCGCTGCAATAAGCGAGCATGGATTGCAGATCCTCCAGATTGAGGAGCAACAGCCCTTCCTCGTCGGCGAGGCGGAAGGCGATGGTCAGCACACCCTCCTGCGTCTCGTTGAGACCCATGATGCGGGCCAGCAGCAAGGGGCCCATTTCCGAGACGGTGGTGCGGATCGGATGACCCTGCTCGCCATAGAGATCCCAGAACATGGCGGGATTGTCAGAAAAGGCATAATCGGTGAGGCCGATTTCCTGCGCGCGGGCGATCAGCTTGTCGGCATTCTTCGCGGTCGGCGAGCCGGCCATGGCAATGCCCGAGAGATCGCCCTTCACATCCGCGACGAACACCGGCACGCCCCGGGCGGAGAAGCTCTCGGCAAGGCCCTGCAGCGTGACCGTCTTGCCCGTGCCGGTGGCGCCGGCGATCAGGCCGTGGCGATTGGCGCGGCGCAGGACGAGCTTCTGCGGCTCCCCGCCGCCAAGGCCGATGAAGATGGATGTCTCGTCCGTCATTGCCCTTACCCTCCCATGTCGGGCCGCGCGCGGCCCGGGCAGAACCCGTCGCTATAGCTTTTGCGCTCAACGCGCCGCGCGGCAACGAAAAAGGGCGCGTTCCCACGCGCCCTTTCCGTAAATGCCCTGATCGCGATCCTTACTGGCTGCGCAGGCGAACCGCCAGGAAGATGGGCGGGCTGCCGCGCCGCAGGATCTGGAGCAGGACCGCATTGCGGCCGCTGTCCTTCGCGGCCTGCGCCGCCTTGCCCAGCTCGGCCTCGGTCGTGACGGGCTGGCCATTGGCCATCATCACCACGTCGCCGCGGCGCAGGCCCTTGGAGCCGGCATCCGTCGAAGGATCGACCGCGGAGATGACGACGCCGCGCGTCTCCGTCGCGATGCCGAGCTGGCGAGCGATGTTCGGCGTGAGCGGCTGGACGGCAAGGCCGAGCAGCTGCTGGGAGGCCTGCCGGGTGCTCTGCTCGTCCTGATCGGAGAAATCGTCCGGGTTCTGCTGCGAGAAGTTGGCCAGCTCCTCCTCGGGCGGGCGCTCGCCGATCGTGGCGCGCACCGTCACCGTCTTGCCGCCGCGCACCAGCTCGATCGGCACGGTCGTGCCGACCGGGAGGCTCGAGACGATGTAGGACAGGGTCTCGTCCGGGGTCACGGTGCGTCCGTTGATCTTGGTGATGACGTCGCCGGCGCGGATGCCGGCCTTCTCGGCGGCCTTGCCGCTCTCCACCGCCTGCACGAACTCGCCGCGATTCTTGGGCAGGCCGAGCGATTCGGCCATGTCGTCCGAAAGCTGGCTGATCTGGATGCCGAGATAGCCGCGCTGGACATTCTGGCCCTTGCGCAGCGTTTCGATCACCGGGACGGCCTGCTCTGCGGGAATGGCGAAGCCGATGCCGACATTGCCGCCGGTGGGCGAGAGGATCTGGCTGTTGATGCCGATGACGTTGCCGTGCATGTCGAACATCGGGCCGCCGGAATTGCCCTGGTTGATCGAAGCGTCGGTCTGGATGAAGCGCTCGGCACCGCCGGTGTTGCGGTGAAGCGCGGAAATAATGCCTGCCGTCACGGTGCTGCCGATGCCGAACGGATTGCCGATGGCCACCACCCAGTCACCCACGCGCGCGCGGCTGGAATCGCCGAACTTGACGAACGGCAGCGGTTTGTCGGCATTGATCTTGAGCACCGCGAGGTCCGAGCGCGGATCGGTGCCGACCAGCTTGGCCTTGTATTCCGTGCGATCGGGCAGCGTGACGGTGATCTCGTCCACCGTCGCGCCGCGCGCGCCGGGCGCGACCACATGGTTGTTGGTGACGACATAGCCGTCGGCCGAAATGATGAACCCGGAGCCGAGCGACTGGGCCTGGCGCGTCTGCGGGCCGCCCTCGCCGAAGCCGAAGAGGCCGCCGAAGGGCGTACCGGCAAAGGGATTCTGCACCTGCACCCGCTGGCGCGTGGAGATGTTGACGACGGCCGGCTGGAGCTTCTCGACCATGTCGGCGAGGCTGGCCGGGGCACCCTGCGGCGCGGCGGCCGCGGTACCTTCGTTCTGGGCGGTCTGGGCGATCACGCTCGTCGAATGGGACGTCAGAGCAAGCGTGGTTCCGCCGAGGAGCAAAGCTGCGGTAATTGCGTAAGCGTAGCGCACGAAAACCTTCCTCTCAATCAAACTGTCTTCATGGCGTCCTGCCCCGGTTCAACCCGAGAAAGGACCCGATGGGCTCCCCATGAGGGGCCATGACGAGCGCCGGATTAACCGGCATTGAATGGACCGCACGGCGCCCCGGGGCGCCGCGCCGGCCCCATTCACCGTCCCCGGAACTGCCGGAGATAATCATTGTCCGCGCCCAGGATCGCGCTGGTCTCTCCCTGGCTGTCCTGCGCGAAGGTCGTGCGGTAGGACTGCATGGCACGGTAGAAGTCGTAGAACTGCGGATCCTTGCCGAAGCTTGCCGCGTAGACCTTCGCGGCGGCGGCGTCGGCCTCGGCGCGAATGATCTGGGCACGGCGGGCACCCTCGGCCCGGATGGTCAGCGCTTCCTGCTCGCGCGCGGTGCGCATACGCTGGAACGCGCTCTGCAGTGGCGTGCCGTCCGGCAGATCGGCACGCATGATCCGCACGTCGATGATCTCCGCGCCATATTGGGCGGCGACCCGGTTGAGGCTGCGGTTGATGTTCTGCATCACTTCGCTGCGCTCGGGGCTCAGCAGCATGTCGAACCGCCGCTTGCCCAGCTCGTTACGCAGCGCGGAACCGAGGATCGGCCGCAGCGCGTCCACGACGCGCTCCTCACTCCCCGCCGAAATGTACATGCGGCGCGGATCGACGATGCGATAGCGGGCGAACGCGTCCACCTGCAGCCGGAGCTGGTCCGTGGACAGCACCTGCTGGCGCTCCATCGCGACCGACTGGACGCGCTTGTCGATCCAGACGATCTGGTCGATGAACGGTGCACGGACCTTCAGGCCGGCGCCGGTATGGCCGAACGTCTCGTTGGGCTTGTAGCTGTTGTAGATGCGCACCGGCTCGCCGAAGCGCAGCACGACGGCCTGGCGCGTCTCGGGCACGATGGCGAAGGTGCTGCCGATGACGAACAGCGCGATCGTCGCCAGGACGGCGAGAATGACGGGGTTGCGGGTCACGGAACTCACTGGCCGCCTCCCTGCTGGGGCTGCGGACTGGCCTCGACGCTCGCGGTAGGCGTGCGCGGACGGATCGCCGGCAGCGGCAGATAAGGCGTCACGCCATTGGCCTCGATGATCGTCTTGTTCACGCCCGAAAGCACCTTTTCCATCGTCTCGTAATACATGCGGCGGCGCGTGACGTCCGGCGCGAGCCGGTATTCCTCATAGACCTTGTCGAACGCGGCGGCCTCGCCCTGCGACTGGGCGGCAAGCTGCTGCGAATAGGCGCGGGCCTGGTTGAGATAGGTTTCGGCGGCCTGCTGGGCGGCGCTCACTTCCTTGAAGGCGTCATTGACCGCGTCCGGCGGATCGGCCTGCTTGATGGCAACGCCCTGGATGCGCACGCCCGCGCCATAAGTGTCCAGGATGCCCTGCATGCGCTCCTGCACCTGGCTCTCGATGGCATTGCGGCCCGCGCCGAGCGCGTCGGTCAGCGAGACGTTCGCCACCACGGCGCGCATGGCCGATTCGGCCACCGCCGCGATGGTCGCGTCCGGATCGGCGATCTGGAAGGCATATTGCTGCGGATCGCGGATGTTCCAGCGCACCGAATAGCCCAGATTGATGATGTTCTGGTCGCCGGTGAGCACCAGCTTCTCGGATTCCTCGCCGGCCGAACCGAGATCGATGGTGCGGATCTCCTCGACGTCGATCACGGCGACGCTTTCGAGAGGTGCGGGGAGCGTCCAGTTGATGCCGGGGCCCAGCGTGCGGCTGTAGCTGCCGAGCATCGAGACGATGCCGCGTTCCTGCGGTCCGATCCGGTGTACGCTGGTCGTCGCAATCCAGATGAGCGCGACGCCGCCGAGCAGATAGGGCCAGATGGCGCGCCCGCCCGCGCGCGGCGGCAGGCCGCCGCCGAAGCTGTCACGCGCGCGGCGCAGCAGTTCGTCGATCGCGCTCGGCCCGCGCGTGCCACGGCCACCCGGCTCGCCGCGCGGCGGCGGCGTCCACGGGTTGCGCGGCCCGTCGCCGCCTCTTCCGGTCGATGGTTCCTCATCCCTGCTACCCCAGGGACCGCCTTCGCTCATCGCCGAGGGCTGGCCGGGGCGCTGCGTCATGTCTGTGTCCATCAGACTTCTATAGGGAGGCTATCCGGGGAAATACAGGGTGCGGGCGCCAATATTCCGCCCCCGACGCATAAATTCCGGCCTCCCGAAGCTTTGCGCCGGCGCCACTTGCGCTTAAGAGCGCCCGCATGAGTGATGGATCGAGGGACGCCGGACAGGCGATCGACGCGGCGCTGGCCGAGCGGATGGACATGACCGCGCAGGGGCGCGCCAGCGGGCTGCGCCTGCGCGACGGCGTGCTGAGCCTCGTTCTGGATGTCGGCGGTCTCGATCCGGCCGGGCGTGACGCGCTGGCGGAAAAGGTCACGCAGGCCGGCCGGGACCATCCGGGCATCACGGACGTGCGGATCGCCATGACGGCGGAGCGATCGGCCGCGCCGGTGATCGTCGCGGTTGGCTCCGGCAAGGGCGGCGTGGGCAAGTCGACGCTGGCGGTCAATCTCGCCGTGGCGCTCAAGCGGCTGGGCAAGCGGGTCGGCATGGTCGACGCGGACATTTACGGCCCGTCGCTGCCGCGACTGCTTGCAAGCGAGGGACAAAGGCCGGAAGCGGAAGGTAAGCGGCTTATCCCCGTGCCGAACGCGCAGGGCATTCCGATGCTTTCCATGGGCCATCTCGCCAAGCCCGGCCAGGCGATCGCGTGGCGCGGCCCGATGGCCGGCAATGCGCTGGGCCAGCTCATCGATGCCGACTGGCGTGGCACCGAACTGCTGATCGTCGATCTGCCGCCCGGCACCGGCGACGTGCAGCTCACCATGATCCAGCGCTACAAGCCGGCAGGCGCCGTCATCGTCTCGACGCCGCAGGACCTCGCGCTCATCGATGCCGCGCGCGCGATCAGTTTCTTCGATCAGGCCAAGGTGCCGGTCATCGGCATGGTCGAGAACATGGCGGGCTATGTCTGTCCGCATTGCGGGGAAGTGTCCGATCCCTTCGGCTCCGGCGGGGCCGAGGCGGAAGCGGCGGCGATGGGCCTGGCTTTCCTTGGCCGGGTTCCGCTGGACATCGCACTGCGCCGTGCCTCCGATGAGGGTCAACCGCCAGCGGCCGGCGACGATCCGGTCGGCGCGCCGTTCCGCGCCATTGCCGAGCGCGTGGCGCACTGGCTGGACGCGCAGCGCACGGGGGCACCGATTGGCTGAGACCGGCGATCGGCGGGCGGGCAAGGCGGCGAGGCTCCCGCGCCTCAGCCGCCGCGCCTTGCTGACCGGGGCCGCGGCCGGCGGCGGCCTGGCGCTGGCATGGGCAATCTGGCCGCGCCGTTACGAGCAGCAGGCCGATGTCGTGGAGGGCGAGACCGCCTTCGGCGCGTTCCTCAAGATCGACGGCAACGGGCAAGTCATCGTGATGGTCCCCCAGGCCGAGCTGGGGCAGGGCGTGTTCACGCTCTTCGCACAAATGGTCGCCGACGAGCTGGGAGCGGACTGGCGCACGGTTGCCGTCCAGCCGGCGCCGCCCGGGCCGCTTTATGCCAACCGGCTGCTCGCGCGCGAATGGTTCGACGGGCCCGTGCGGCAGGCCTTCGGGCAATGGGGCGAAAAGGCCATCGACGAATATGCCCTGCGGTCGACGCTGATGCTGACAGGCGGATCGACCTCGGTCCCCGCTTTCGCGGACGATCTGCGGCAGGCTGGCGCAGCGGCGCGCGTGCTGCTCTGCATGGCCGCCGCCGAGCGCTGGGCCGTCGGCTGGGAAAGCTGTGACATCCAGGGCGGGATCGTGACGGACGGCACGCGCCGAGCCCGCATCGGCGAGCTGGCGAGGGAAGCCGCCGCCTTCGATCTGCCGGCCGTGCTGCCCTATCGCCCCGAGCGACGCGACGAAGCGCTGCTCGGCGCGCCGCTGCCAAGGCTCGACGTGCCGTCCAAGATCGACGGCTCGGCCAACTATGCGGCCGACATCCGGTTGCCGGACATGATCTATGCCGCGATCCGCCAGGGGCCGGTCAATGCCGCGCGGCTCGACTCGATCAATGAAGCGGCCGCGCGTAAGGTGCCGGGCATGATCGGCATCGTGCGCGAGCAGGGCTGGGTCGCGGTGACGGCGCGTAACTGGTGGGCGGCCAACCAGGCGCTGGACCGGCTGGACCCCGTCTTCGTGCTCGATGGGCCGGAGGTGGACGAGGCGTCGATCAGCGCGGCGCTGGACGCGGCCTTCGACGGCAGCGACGGCGCCCGTTATTTCCGCCGGGGCGAGCTTGGCCCCGTGTTCGAGGGCGCGCGCATCGTGCGCGCTGATTATGACGTCGCGCCCGCCCTCCACCTCGCGCTGGAACCGATGGCCGCGACGGCGCGCGTGCGGCCGGACGATGTCGAGATCTGGATGCCGACGCAGGCGCCTGTCCCCGCGCGGCGGGCCGTGGCGCGCGCGCTGGACGTGAAGGAAAGCACCGTCACGGTCTATCCCCTGTTCGCGGGTGGCTCGTTCGGCATCAAGATGGAAGTGGAGGCGGGCGTGCAGGCCGCGCTGATCGCGCGCGCGGCGAAAGTGCCGGTGCAGCTCATGTGGTCCCGCTCGGAGGACATCATCCGCGATTGCCCCCGGCCGCCGGCGCGGGCGCGCATGGCCGCGAAGCTCGGCCCTGGCGGGCTGGTGGAAGGCTGGTCGGCCAAGGTCGCCGCGCCCGCCACGCTGGCCCAGCTCTGGCGCCGCATCGGCCATGGCGAGGCGCGCGGGCAAGCGCTGGCCGCGACGGCCGGCGAGGCGGACGCGCTGGCTGTCTCGGGCATGGACGTGCCTTATGGCATCCCCCATTTCGCCGTGGACCATTATCCCGCCGACATCGGCCTGCCGACCGGGCGCTGGCGGGGCAATGCGGACAGCTATGGTGCCTTCTTCACCGAGAGCTTCATCGACGAACTCGCGGTCATTGCGGGAGTCGAACCCCTGTCCTTCCGGATCCAGATGCTGGGCGGGCAGCCCCGCCTCGCGCAATGCCTCACCACGGTGGCAACGCTGGGCGGCTGGCAGGGCGGGGTCGCCGGCAGCGGACAGGGCATCGCCTGCCACATGATGCGCGGGGGCGCCATCGCCGTGCTCGTCGAGACCGCGCTGGAGCAAGGCAGGGTGGCGATGAAGCGCATCGTGGCCGTCGCGGACTGCGGCCGGCTGGTCAATCCGGACATCGCGCGGCAGCAGATCGAAGGCGGGCTGATCTTCGGCCTGGCCATGGCGCTCGGCGCCGCGCCGCGCTATCGCCGCTCGCTCCCGGAGGGCATGCGGCTCGGCGACTATGGCTTGCCGCGCCTGACGGATGTGGGGGAAATCACCGTGGAATTTCTGGACAGTGCCGCCGCACCGACCGGCGTCGGCGAAATCGGCGTGCCGGCGCTCGCGCCTGCGCTCGCGAGCGCGCTCTCGACGCTCACCGGCAAGCGCTACCGCCGGCTGCCGCTTGTGGAGCGGGCGGCATGAGCGGCGCGATGCCCGCCGGCCATGCGCCGGTCGCGTTCGGCAAGATCGCCGTGCTGCTCGTCAATCTCGGCACGCCGGACGATCCGGGGCCGGGCGCGGTGAAGCGCTATCTGCGCGAATTCCTGTCCGATCCCCGGGTGGTCGAGATCCCGCAATTGCTGTGGCAGCCGATCCTGCGCGGCATCATCCTCAACACCCGGCCGAAAAAATCATCCCACGCCTATCGCCAGGTCTGGATGGCGGATGGGTCCCCGCTCGCCGTCCATAGCCGGGATGCCGCGCACCGGCTGCAGGCGGCCTGGGGCGATGCCGTGACCGTCGACTGGGCGATGCGCTATGGCTCCCCCGGCATCGCGGCACGGCTCGCGGCGCTCAAGGACAGCGGCCACGATCGCATCCTCGTCGCGCCGCTCTATCCGCAATATTGCGCGGCGACGACGGCGACGGTGATGGACGAGGTCGGCCGCGCGCTGGCCGGCATGCGCTGGCAGCCCGCGATCCGCATGCTCCCCGCCTATCATGACGATCCCGGCTATATCGAGGTCCTGCGGGCGCGCACGGAGCGGCAGATCGCCGCGCTGCCCTTCGTGCCCGATCGCATCCTCGCAAGCTTCCACGGCATGCCGCAGCGCACGCTGGAGCTGGGCGATCCCTATCATTGCCAGTGCCTGAAGACCGCGAGGCTGCTGGGCGAGGCGCTGGGCCGGGAAGTGCTGGTGTCGTTTCAATCGCGGTTCGGGCGCGCGAAATGGCTGGAGCCCGCCACCGACAAAGTGCTGGAAGCACTACCGGGAAAAGGCGTGACGTCGCTCGCGGTGCTCACGCCGGGCTTCTCGGCAGACTGCGTGGAGACGCTGGAAGAAGTCGCGCTGCGCGGAAAGGAGAGCTTTCTGGGTTCGGGCGGCCGGAATTTCGCCTTTTTGCCCTGTCTAAACGCGGACGCGGACGCTATTCGATTCTACCAGGCGCTGCTGGGTCGTGAACTGGCGGGCTGGACGGAGGGGTTGCCGCGCCAGGATGGCTGACATGTCGGATTGAGATCAGGAGAGGATGCGTATGAGCAGAGTGGCAATCGTGACCGGCGGCACGCGCGGCATCGGGGAGGCGATCAGCCTCGCCCTGCGGGACATGGGCTACAAGGTGGCGGCCAACTATGCCGGCAATGAGGAGCGGGCGAAGGCCTTCACCGACGCCACGGGAATCGCATCCTACAAATGGGACGTCGGCGATCATGAGGCCTGTCTCGAGGGTTGCGCGCAGGTGGCGGAGGATCTCGGCCCCATCGACGTGCTGGTCAACAATGCCGGCATCACGCGCGACAATGTGATGCTCAAGATGAGCTTCGAGGAGTGGAACGAAGTCATCCGCATCAATCTGGGCGGCTGCTTCAACATGGCCAAGGCGGTCTTCCCCGGCATGCGCGAGCGCGGCTGGGGCCGGATCGTCAACATCGGCTCCATCAATGGCCAGGCCGGCCAATATGGCCAGGTGAACTATGCCGCGGCGAAGTCGGGCATCCACGGCTTCACCAAGGCACTGGCGCAGGAAGGCGCGCGCGCCGGCGTGACCGTGAACGCGATCGCGCCCGGCTATATCGATACCGACATGGTGGCGGCCGTGCCGCAGGCGGTGCTGGAGAAGATCGTCGCGCGCATCCCGGTCGGCCGTCTCGGCCATGCCGAGGAGATCGCGCGGGGCGTCGCGTTCCTGTGCAGCGAGGATGCGGGCTTCGTCACCGGATCGACCATGTCGATCAACGGCGGCCAGCACATGTATTGACGGGCGCGGAGGCGACGATGGATGAGGCGCCGCCGGTCTTCGCAGGCCCGGTCAAGCGCAGCATGACCATCGCCGGCCATACCACGTCGATCAGCCTGGAGCCGCTCTTCTGGCATGCACTGGAAGAGCGCGCCCGGGCGGAAGCCCTGCCGCTGAGCGCGCTCGTCGCACGGATCGATGCCGAGCGCATCGCGCGGACCGAGCCCCCCAATCTGGCGAGCGCGATCCGTTGCTGGCTGCTCGCGCAGGCGTTCAGGCGAGCAGACTGCCCGCCAGTTCCTTAAGGTTCGCTTCCGGCCGGGCGCCGTAATGCGAGATGACCTCGGCCGCGGCGAGGGCGCCGAGCGCGAGGCAGTCCGCCGGCGCCTTCCCGTGCACATGGCCGGCGAGGAAACCGGCAGCGAAGAGATCGCCCGCGCCGGTGGTGTCGATCACCCGCTCGACGGGTGACGCCGCGACCTGATGGCGCACGCCGTCGCGGATCGCGATGGCGCCCTTCTCGCTGCGGGTAACCACCAGCGTGGGCAGCTTGTCGGCAAAGCGCGCGACCGCCGCCTCGAAATCCTCGGTCTGCGCGAGCGAGCGGATCTCCGTCTCGTTGGCGAAGAGAATGTCGATCATCCCTTCATCGATGAGGGCAAGGAAGTCGTCGCGATGGCGCTCGATCACGAAGGCATCCGACAGGGTGAAGGCGACTTCCCGCCTCGCCTCGCGGGCCGCGGCGATGGCGCTGCGCATCGCGGCGCGAGGCTGCTCGGGGTCCCAGAGATAGCCCTCGAGATAGAGGATCCGCGCGGAACGGATCATGTCGAGGTCCAGTGCCGCGGCGGGCAGGAACTGGGAAGCGCCAAGGAAGGTGTTCATGGTGCGCTGCGCGTCCGGCGTCACCAGGATGAGGCAGCGCGCCGTGGGCGGGCCGTCCTTGGCCATGGCCGTCTCGAACCGGATGCCGAGCGTACGGATGTCATGCGCGAAGATCGTGCCGAGCTGGTCGTCGAACACCTGGCCGATGAAGCCGCACTTGGCGCCAAGCGCTGCCAGACCGGCCAGCGTGTTCGCTGCCGAACCGCCCGAAATCTCCCGTCCCGCGCCCATGTCGCTGTAAAGGCTGTCGGCGGTTTCCGCGTCGATGAGCTGCATGCCGCCCTTGGTGAGCGCATGTTCGGCAATGAAGGCGTCATCGGCGGCGGCAATCACGTCGACGATGGCATTGCCGATCGCGACGACATCGAGAATGGGTTCGGACAAACGGGAATCCCTTCCTGGCAGGGGAGCTGGAGCGCGGGGACGCGCGCCTCTCCTTATCGGCGGGGCCGAGCGGGATCAACCGGGCGATGGGGGCTCCGTACCGTGCCGCCGTCAGTCGGCGTCGACGCCTACCGCGTCCGCGACGGACGCAAAGCCGTCCCGCCGGAGACGCGCAGCGAGCCCGCGGCCGATGCGTGCGGGAAGCCAGGGGCCCTCATAGAGCAGCGCCGAGTAGAGCTGGACGAGGCTCGCCCCGGCGCGGATGCGGGCATAGGCCTGATCCGCGTCGCCGATGCCGCCCGCGCCGACCAGCGGCAGGCGGTCGCCCAGCCGCCGGCGGAAATCGCGCAGCCGCTGGAGCGCGAGATCGTGCAGCGGCGCCCCCGAGAGGCCGCCCGCTTCGCCGGCATGACGGGAGCGCAGCGGCGGCCGGCTGATGGTCGTGTTGCTGATGATGAGCCCGTCGATCCGGTGATGAAGGCTCAGTTCGGCAATGTCGTCGATATCCGCCGGCTCGAGATCGGGCGCGACCTTGAGGAGGATGGGTGGCCCATCGCCGGCGCGCGCGGCCATCACGCGGCCAAGCAGCGCGTCCAGCGCACCGCGGTCCTGCAGCGCGCGCAGGCCCGGCGTGTTCGGCGAGGAGATGTTGACCGTCAGATAGGCGGCATGCGGCGCCATGGCGCGCACGCCGGCTTCATAGTCGGCGATCCGGTCCGCCGAATCCTTGTTGGCGCCGATGTTGACGCCAAGCACGAAGCCGGCGGGTACCCGGTGCCCTGCGAGGCGCGCGCAGGCGGCGGCCTGACCGCCATTGTTGAAGCCCATGCGATTGATGACGGCCCGGTCCGCTTCCAGCCGGAACAGGCGCGGGCGCGGATTGCCGGGCTGCGGCAGCGGCGTGAGCGTTCCCAGCTCCGCAAAGCCGAAGCCCAGCCGATCCATGCGATGCGCGATCTCGCCATCCTTGTCGAAGCCGGCGGCGAGGCCCACGGGGCTCGCGAAATCGAGACCGAACAGCCGCTGGCGCAGGATCGGATCGGGCGGCGGTGCGGCCGGCAGCGGCAGTTTGAGCGCGGCGATCGCGAGGCGATGCGCCTTTTCCGCTTCGAAGGAGAAAAGCAGGGGGCGGAGCAGTCGATACATCGCGTGGCTATGCCAGTGGCTGCTGCCGTCGTCAAAGGCGTGCGGATGTCGTCCAGGAGGGGGTTTTTCCGCCGGTCGTCGCACCGAGCGTGCGCATGACGATTCCGTCCAATCCTGCGTCCGCGAATCAGGTTAAGCAAATCTTGCGACCCGAAGGGCTCTCAGTCGTCCGGCTTAGAGACCTTGCACTTCGGCGGTTCGGCCGGCTTTTGCCGGCTGAACCGCTTTTTTCGTTTTCTTGACCTCGGATTCATGCGAAAGTCGCATTTCCTGATTGGGGGGCATGCGTTAGCCATACTCCTGCCGCCTTTCCGGAGTTCCGAACCTGCCGCGCTGAGGGTTCGACCGTCATCTTTCTCTAGGAGTGGTCAGGGTCGCGCATGCGTCACAGATTCTCCGTCGCGGATGCGGCCAACATGGTCGCGCTCAGCTACTTCGTTCCTCCGGCCGATCTGGCGAGCCATTTCGGTGCCATGTATCTGTTCACGGCGGACCAGCCGCGCGTGGCCGACCATACGCGGGCGGACTTCGCGCAGATTCGCTTCATGCTCGCCGGAACCGGCAATTATCTGTTCAGTGATGGCCGCACGGTGGAGACGCCGGAATGCTGCCTGCTCGGGCCGACCAGCATGGCAACGCATTTCGATGTGATGGGGCCCATGCAGGTCGTCGGCGTCACGGTCCTGCCGCTCGGCTGGGCGGCCCTGCGCGCCGGCGATGCGGACGGGGCGGCCGACGATGCCTCCGATCTCACGGTGCGATTCGGCCCGGTCTGGCGCGACATGCTGCTGGTCCTGCGGTCCATCGAGGATCCGAACAAGGCGGCGGAGGCCTTCTGGACCTTCATCCGCGGCCAGCTCCATCCGGTTTCAAGTGGCGAGCGGCGGTTCATCGAGGAGACCGATCGCTGGCTCGCCGCGGAGCAGTCCCCACGGGTGGACGCCCTGCAGGATGCCACGGGCCTCTCCGCGCGGCAGATCGCGCGCTGGTGCAACCGGCTTTACGGCGCGCCGCCCAAATATCTGGCGCGCAAATATCGCGCGCTGCGCTGCGCTCAGGCGTTGGCGCGCGAAGAGCTGGACTGGAGCGAAGTGGGTGGCGATGTCTTTTACGACCAGTCTCATTTCATCCGCGAGATCAAGCATTTCACTGGCCTGACGCCGACCGAGCTGCGGGAGCGCGCCAGCATCGTCATCCGCCTCTCGATGAACCGCGCGGATATCAAGGGCGAGATCGCCCGGTTGAGTCGGATCAGCTAGGGCAGGCCCCTGCGATAAGTCGTCATGTCCCGTGAGACACCCGCCTTCTCGATCGAAACGCTCAGGCCTCGGGACCTGCCTTCCGCGCTCGCGATCCAGTCCGAATCTTATCCCGCTTTCCTGATCGAGGAGGCGGCGCCTTTCCTCAGCCGGCTCACCCTCGCAGATTCATATTGCCTCGCTGCCCTGCGCGAAGGCCCGCGCGAACAGGCTATCCTCGGCTATCTCCTTGCGCATGGCTGGCGCGGCGAGTCGCCGCCGCCAGTGGGCGCGGTTCTTGCCGATGGTGGGCCGCGCGAGGTGCTGTTCATTCACGATCTTGCAGTGTCGTCATCGGGGCGCGGCCTCGGCGTGGGCCGGAGCCTCGTCATGCGGGTATTCGAACTGGCCGCGCGGGACGGCATCCGCAGCGCGGAACTGATCGCGGTTGAAGGGGCAGCGGATTACTGGCGCGCGCTTGGCTTCGTCGAAGACGCGGTTTCACCCGGCCTCGCGGCCAAGGTTGCGACCTATGGCGATCGTGCTCGCTGGATGACGCGGGCAATCCCCGGATAGTTCGCTGCGGGACTGATCGCCAGGCGCCGGCAAATCGAAAAGCTGACGGGGCCGGCAGGAGCAAACAACGGGGCAGGCCCTTCCGCGCCTCGCTCGCCGTGTCCCTGCGGTCACGCCGGGGCGAAGGCGAGGCGGGGCGCGCAATTTCGGGTTGATTTAGCGCCGCGACAGTCCCATGTGCCAATCAGAGTGAATTAGTCCGATTTGAGAAACGTTCGCAAATGCGCCTGTCCAGCCTCGCCGATTATGCCGTGTTGATGATGCGCGCGGCCGCCACCCATTGCGGTGGCGCGCGGGCCAATGCCGCGAGCCTTGCGCAGGAGGCGGGCATTCCCGTGCCGACGGGGCAGAAGCTTGCGAGCCTGCTCGGCCGCGCTGGGCTGATCCGTGCAACGCGCGGCAGCGGTGGCGGCATCAAGCTCGCCCGGCCGGCCGCGGCGATCACGCTGGCGGACATCATAGAGGCGGTGGACGGCCCGATCGCGCTCACCGCCTGCCTGGATGCCGAGGGCTCGGACTGCTGCGCGCTGGATCGCCCCTGCGCGATTCGCCCGCATTGGCAAGGCGTCAACGCGCTGGTGCGCGGGGCGCTCACCCAGGTGACTCTGGCTCAGCTGATCGCGATTCCCGCGCAGCAGCCGATCGCCGAAGATCCCGCGATGGAGACGGTTCAATGAGTGCGCAGGTCAAGAATGCCGAGGCTCTCGCCGCCGCCCGCAAGGTGAGCGACTATGAGTGGGGCTTCGTATCCGACATCGAACAGGACTTCGCGCCAAAGGGGCTGTCTGAAGATACGGTCCGGTTCATTTCGGACAAGAAGAATGAACCGGAATGGATGCTGGACTGGCGGCTCAAGGCCTATCGCCATTGGCTGACGATGGTTCCGCCGGACTGGGCCAAGCTCAATGTCCCGCCGATCGACTATCAGGACGCCTATTATTATGCCGCGCCCCGCAAGAAGGCGGAGCTGGCGAGCCTGGATGAGCTGGATCCCGAGATTCGTCGTACCTACGAGAAGCTCGGCATTCCTCTTGAGGAGCAGAAAGTGCTCGCCAATGTGGCGGGCTCGCGCAGGGTCGCGGTCGATGCGGTGTTCGACAGCGTCTCCGTCGCCACCACTTTCCGCAAGGAGCTGGAAGAGGCGGGCGTGATCTTCCGCTCGATCAGCGAGGCGATCCGCGAATTTCCCGATCTGGTTCGCAAGTGGCTCGGCAAGGTCGTGCCCATGCAGGACAATTACTTCGCCGCGCTGAACTGCGCCGTCTTCTCGGACGGGACGTTCGTCTACATTCCCGAGGGCGTGCGCTGCCCGATG
The DNA here is from genome assembly GCF_014203955.1 of Sphingobium lignivorans. Classification (NCBI taxonomy): domain Bacteria; kingdom Pseudomonadati; phylum Pseudomonadota; class Alphaproteobacteria; order Sphingomonadales; family Sphingobiaceae; genus Sphingobium; species Sphingobium lignivorans. Next base: position 4,131,513 of record NZ_JACHKA010000001.1, on the reverse strand, counting down.
GAGCTCTCCACCTATTTCCGCATCAATGCGGAGAATACCGGCCAGTTCGAGCGCACGCTGATCGTCGCGGACAAGGGCAGCTACGTCTCCTATCTGGAAGGCTGCACCGCGCCCCAGCGCGACGAGAACCAGCTCCATGCCGCTGTGGTCGAGCTGGTCGCGCTGGACGATGCCGAGATCAAGTACAGCACCGTGCAGAACTGGTATCCGGGCGATGCGGAAGGGCGCGGCGGCATCTACAATTTCGTCACCAAGCGCGCGCTTTGCCAGGGGCGCAACAGCAAGGTGAGCTGGACGCAGGTGGAAACCGGCAGCGCCATCACCTGGAAATATCCCAGCTGCGTGCTGAACGGCGAGAACAGCGTCGGCGAGTTCTATTCCGTGGCCGTGACCAACAATCGCCAGCAGGCGGATACGGGCACGAAAATGATCCATAACGGTAAAAATACCCGCTCGACGATTGTGTCGAAGGGGATCAGCGCCGGCCGCTCCAACGGCACCTATCGTGGTCTCGTCCGCATGGCCGCCAATGCCGATGGCGCGCGCAACTTCACCCAGTGCGATTCGCTGCTGCTGGGCGACCGGTGCGGCGCCCACACCGTGCCCTATATCGAGGTGAAGAACCCCAGCGCCGTGGTCGAGCATGAAGCGACGACGAGCAAGATCAGCGACGACCAGCTTTTCTACGCCATGCAGCGCGGGCTCGACCAGGAAGCGGCGGTGAGCCTCATCGTCAACGGCTTCGCCAAGGAAGTGCTCCAGCAGCTGCCGATGGAGTTCGCGGTGGAAGCGCAGAAGCTTTTGGGGATCAGCCTCGAAGGATCGGTGGGGTGATTTCCTGCGGTTTCTCCCAACGTCATGCCGGACTGGATCCGGCATCCCGCTTGTTCTGGCGCGGCGGCGCGGGCAGCTGGACCCCGGATCAAGTCCGGGGTGACGCAGGATGTTTCAATCGAGAAGAGGGCCTCACGCCAGCGAAGGCGTGCCCGGGCAAAGACGTTTGAAGGACTGAAAATTGAGCGACGAAGACGATATCCAGGATGCCCTCGCCGATTTCGCGGAGGATGTCGGCAATGGCCAGTCATGGACGGCCGCGATCCGCATCCTGACCGAGGATTATGAGCTGGAGGAGGGCGAGCTTCAGCCGCGCGCCGTCAAGGACTTCGGCGACCTCGATGCCTATCAGGCCGAGTGCCGGGACGCGCTGGCCAAGGGTGACGCGGCTTTCACCGAGCGGCTTCGCACCGACAAGGCCTTTCATAAGGCGAAGGCGCCCAACCTCGCCCGGATGGGGCCGGTGAGCGAATTTGTCGTGAGCCTTCTGGAGAAGGGCGCGCCGGAGCCGGACGCCGACTGGTGGCCCTATATGCCGATCAAGCGGCATATCGACACGCTGTTCCCCGCGCCGGGCGACGTGCGCGACATGGCTTTCTGGACCGCGCGCACGCTCATTCGCGCGCATGAGAAGGAAGGGGCGGCCTGATGCTCCGGATCGACGATCTCCACACCGAAATCGACGGCAAGCCGATCCTCAAGGGCCTGTCGCTCGCTATCAATGCCGGGGAGATCCATGCCATCATGGGTCCCAACGGGGCTGGCAAGTCCACGCTGGCCTACACGCTCGGCGGCCGCCCCGGCTATGAGGCGACGCAAGGCGCAGTGCACTTCGAGGGTGCGGACCTGCTGGAGATGGCGCCGCACGAGCGCGCCGCTGCGGGGCTGTTCCTCGGCTTCCAGTATCCGGTCGAAATTCCCGGCGTTTCCAATGTCCAGTTCCTGCGCGAGGCGCTGAACAGCCAGCGCACGGCACGGGGCGAGGCACCGCTCTCCGCCGCCGACTTCCTGCGGCTGGCGCGCGAGAAGGCGGCGCTCCTCGGCATGGACATGGAGATGCTCAAGCGGCCCGTGAATGTCGGTTTTTCCGGCGGTGAGAAGAAGCGCGCGGAAATGGTGCAGATGGGCATTCTCGACCCGAAGCTCGCGATCCTCGACGAGACGGACAGCGGCCTCGACATCGATGCGCTCAAGACCGTCGGCGCGGGCATCAACGCGATCATGCGCGCGCCGGGCAAGGCCGTGCTGCTCATCACCCATTATCAGCGGCTGCTCGATTATGTGAAGCCGGACTTCGTGCATGTCCTCGCTGCCGGCCGGATCGTGAAGTCCGGCGGGCCGGAACTGGCGCTGGCGCTGGAGAAGGAAGGCTATGCGGAGGTGATCGCAGCGTGAGCCGGGCACTCGTCTTCCTTGTCGGCCTGGCCCTGCCCTGGGCGGCAACGGCCCAGCCGGCCGCTACCGCCGAGCCGCAGACCGGGGAGGACATCCTCGTGCTGGGGCGCAGGCTCAACAGCATCACGGTTGCTGTCACGCGGGATGCGAAGGGACGCGATCATTGCGTGCTGAGCGATACGACCGGCTTTCCGAACGTCGATGCGGCGGTGTGCAAGGTGACGAGAACATGCGTGCGCAAGGGCGCGACCAATCAGGCCGCGTTGGCCGACTGCGTGGCGGCGGAACGGCCCAAGCTGCTGAAGCGCTATCAGGCCGCCGTTCGCAAGCAGAAGCGGAAAGGCGTCGCATGACCGCCCTGTCCCTCCCCACCCGCCGCGACGAAGCCTGGCGCTACAGCGACATCGATGCGGCCGCGCGGGCTTGGCCGGGCGCCGCGCCGGAGCGGATCGTCGTCGCCCCAGGGGAAATGCGCACGCTCGCGCTGCTGCAGGACGCCGCCGAGGGCGAGAGCGTGATCCTTGACCATGTCGTCGAGATCGGCGCGGGCGGCACGCTGGCCGTGCACTTGCTGAACAGCGGCGGCGCGCTGGGCCGCGTCACATTCGACGTGACGCTCGCCCGCCATGCCCATTTCGAACTCAAGGCCGCGCTCATCGGCGGCGGCACGCAGACCATCGAGCTGGTGACGACGCTCAACCATGCCGAGCCGGAGGCGACCAGCGCGCAGACCGTGCGCGCCATCGCGGCCGGCCGGGCGACGACCAATTATCTCGGGCAGATCCGCGTCGCGCGCGACGCGCAGAAGACGGATGCGTCGCAGAGCTTCAAGGCGATGCTGCTGGATCGTGGCGCCAGTGCCCATGCCCGGCCGGAACTCGAAATCTTCGCCGACGATGTGAAATGCGCGCATGGCGCGAGCATCGGCCAGCTCGATGAGGCCGCGCTGTTCTACATGGCGTCGCGCGGGCTCGATCCGGCGGGAGCGAAGGCCCTGCTGTTGGAAGCGTTCATCGCGGGCCTGTTCGACGACATCGCGGACGAGGCCGAGCAGGCGCGCTTCGCGGCCGTGGCGCGGGCCCGGCTGGAGGCGCTGACATGAGCGGCGCGAGCGCGAATCTCCTGTCCGGAAATGTCCAGCAAATGGCTGGGGCATCGCGGCGCGGTTTCTCCGGCGCGACTCTCCAGACGAGAGACGGCGCTGCCCTGCGGACCGATTTCCCCGGTCTCGTCACCGCGGACGGGGCTCCCTGGCATTATCTGGACACGGCCGCGACGGCGCAGAAGCCGCAGGCCGTGATCGACGCGACCGTGCGCGCGATGGGCACGGACTATGCGACGGTGCATCGCGGTGTCTATGCGCGCTCGGCGGACATGACGCTGGCCTTCGAGGCGGCGCGCCGCCGCGTGGCGCAGTTCATCAACGCGCCTTCGGAGAACGAGATCGTCTTCGTGCGCGGCGCGACCGAGGGGATCAACCTCGTCGCGCAGAGCTGGGGCGGGGCCAATCTCAAGGCGGGCGATCGCATCCTGCTCTCGACGCTGGAGCATCACAGCAACATCGTGCCCTGGCAGCTCATTGCCGAGCGGACCGGCGCGCGGATCGATGTCGTGCCGCTCACGCAGGATGGCCGGATCGATCTCGACGCCATGGCAGCGATGATCCGACCCGAGCACAGGATCGTCGCGCTGGCCCATGTGTCCAATGTGCTGGGCAGCGTGCTGGACGTGCGCCGCGCGGCAGACATCGCTCATGGTGCCGGCGCGCTGCTGCTGGTCGACGGATGCCAGGCCGCGCCGCGGCTGGCCATCGACGTGCAGGCGCTGGGCTGCGATTTCTATCTCTTCTCCGGCCACAAGCTTTATGGCCCGACCGGCATCGGCGTGCTCTGGGCGCGTGGCGACATCCTGGCCGCCATGCCGCCTTATCATGGCGGTGGCGCGATGATCGACAAGGTGACGTTCGCCGGCACGACTTACGCGCCGCCCCCGGCGCGGTTCGAGGCGGGCACGCCAGCGATCATCGAGACGATCGGGCTGGCGGCCGCGATCGATTATGTCGAGGCGATCGGGCTCGACGTCATCGCCGCGCATGAAGATGCCCTGGTGGCGCGGACGCGTGCGGCGCTGCGCGAGATCAACGCGATCCGCCTGCTCGGGCCGGATGACGCGGCGGGGATCGTCTCCTTCGTGATGGAGGGGGTTCATCCGCACGACATCGGCACCATATTGGACGAGAGCGGCGTGGCCATTCGCGCGGGCCATCATTGCGCACAGCCGCTCATGGCGCATCTGGGCGTCGAGGCGACAGCGCGCGCCAGTTTCGGACTCTACAGCGACGAAAGCGACATCGAGGCACTGCTCAAAGGCCTCGACCGCGTAAGGGCGATATTCGGATGAACGAGGAAAGCAGGATCAGGATCGAGGAAGTGGACGCGGCCGAGACGCCGCCGCGGGCCCGGGTGAGCGACGCGGACGGCGGCGCGCAGGGTCCGGCACCGGGCGGCGCTCGTCAGCGGGACTATCTCGAGGGCTTCCTCCAGCAGAAACCGGCGGAGACTCCGGCCAGCGAGCCAGGCGGCGCGACGTATGACGCGGTGATCGAGGCGCTCAAGGAAATCTACGATCCCGAGATACCCGTGAATATCTACGATCTGGGCCTTATCTATGGCGTGGAAGTCAGCGAGGGCAGCCATGTCGCGGTTACCATGACGCTGACGACGCCGCATTGCCCGGTGGCCGAATCCATGCCGGGCGAAGTCGAACTGCGCGTTGGCTCGGTGCCCGGTGTGGGCACGGTGGACGTCAATCTGGTGTGGGACCCGCCATGGGACCCGCAGAAAATGAGCGACGAGGCAAAGCTGGAACTGGGCATGCTGTGAGCAAGGTTGGCCCGTGTCGCAGGACAGGGCCGCCGACGGAGTGACGAGACGATGAACGCAACCACGACCACCACCCGCGCGCGCCCGGCCGCCGTCATGCTGACGCCTGCCGCGCAGCAGCGCGTTGCCGATCTCATGGCGAAAGCACCGGAAGGCGCGATCGGCGTCAAGCTCTCGACTCCGCGCCGGGGCTGCTCGGGCCTCGCTTATTCGGTCGATTATGTGACGCAGGCCGGCCAGTTCGACGAGCGCATCGAGACGCCCGGCGGCGTCTTCTTCATCGATGCCGCCTCGGTGCTCTACCTGATCGGCTCGACCATGGACTGGGTGGAGGACGATTTCACCGCCGGCTTCGTGTTCAACAATCCGAACGCGAAGGGAAGCTGCGGCTGCGGCGAGAGCTTCACGGTCTGAGCGACTTGGGAAAGGCGCTCACACGCGCCGGAATGGCAGGCTGTGGGCAGGAGCGTGGTCCTGAGCCGGCTCAACAGGAGCGGGCGACGAATGGTTCGTGCGGGCTGGCCTCTTCCACCCCCGACACATTCAAAGTGCGGCAATCTGCTCCCGAATGCGTTCGAGCTGGCGGGTCTCGCGCGCGATCTCCTCGCAGGGAATCTCCACCGCGCCGTTCTTGATGTCCCGGCAGATCAGCCGGTCCTCCTCCGCATCCTGAGCACCATCGATGGCGATCAGCCGGAACTGGGCGGCGCGCTGCAGGCTGCCGTCGATGTCCGTGATCAGATCGAGCGCCTGCGTGTCGAGCCGGTCGCGCATCGCGACCAGGGCGCGCAATTCGGCCAGCAGCTTCTGCATGTTCGGACGGATGCGCCCGCCGATCGCGCGAACATCGCCGAAGGACTGGCGCATCTCCGTGAGCTTGGCGGCGGTGGTTTGCTCAAGCCGCCCCCAGGCCAGCACGAAATCGCCGATCGCTCCGGTGACCGCGGCCCCCGCAGCGCTCGGCGCCAGGCAGGGGGAGGCATCGGGGAAGAATTCGAGCTGATCGGAAGATGCCGGTCCGCCGGCCGGCGTGGGATGACCGACCGGCGTTCCGTCGTCGACCGGTGTGGGAAAGCCAGTCGAAGCAGAAGTTCGATTTGAATCGGTCACTTGAACAGTCCGGAAAACATGAGGGCATGATGGCTCAATGGTGGGAACACCAAGCCGTTCAAACCCGCATCAAGTCCTAAGACCAGCGTCCCGATTCTCGTTCTCTGCCCTCTGACGGGGCAGTGACGACAGTATATGACGCAATAGTGACGGTAATGCATGCGAAAACTGATCCAAAAAGGGACATTCCGCAAGATAGGTGCAAAAAACCGGATGAGACGCGCTCTGTGGATCAGAAATCCACAGCGATTCCCTTGATCTCCCAGTCGCCATAACGCGTCGGCTCGGGCCGTTCTTCATCGGGACGCGGCTGCGCCTCTGATTCGGCAGGCTGGGGACAGGGCGGACTCTTGGAGAGATAGGCCGGTGGCTTCACGTGATCGGGGCGTCGTCCCATGATGATTTCCCTCGCTTGCGCGCTGTGCGTCGAAACGGCCGATATCGGGTGACTTGTTCTTGAGAAAAGAGCGCTGAAGCTTTTTTATGACGCCCTATCGGACGAAGAGCCAGCAGCGTGTCCGCACGCCCATCCGAGTCGCGCTCGGCTTACCTCGTCACCAGAAGGCGCGGCGGTTCAGTTCGTGGCCGAAAGCGAGGAGCAGCACGCCCACCAGCGTATAGACGATCTCGCCAGCGAAGCCGTGGGGCAGGCTGAGCGCACCGGCCATCACGCCGAGGCCGAGCGCACCGACCGCTACCGGCAGCAGCATGCCATGTTCGCGAGCGCCTTTGCCGAGCGCGATGGCGCCGAGCACCATGGCCATGGCCAGGCCGGCCTCATGGATGATCGGTGCCTCGAGCAGGCCGGCGACGGATGAGAGAAGGCCAAAGGCCACCGCGGTCGCAATGCAATGAATCGCGCAAAGGCCGGAAAGGCCAATGGCCCAGCCGTCGAGGCGGGGGAAGCGAGAGGCTGCGAAGCTCGTCATGGAAGAATGGTCCCTACTCCCGCCAAGGCTAAGATACAACATAACATTTCGTATACTTGTGGGGCTGCGCCGTGCTGTCCCGGCGGACAGCGGTCCCTGATCGCCCGGGGCGGAAAGGGGGCTCCGGCTTGCTTCCCCCGGCGCATCGGCGCATGGGGAAACGGCCATGGCTGAGTTCGCACAGATGACCCCCTCCCGCGCCAGCATCGCCCCCGGTGGGCCGGCGCGTCCCGCGCTGCTCGCGCGCTGGCTGTTCGTGATCGCGGGGCTGATCCTCTTCATGGTCGCCGTCGGCGGCGTGACCCGCCTGACCGAGTCGGGGCTTTCGATCACCGAGTGGAAACCGGTGACCGGCGCCATTCCCCCGTTGACCGAGGCGGACTGGCAGGCCGAGTTCGCGGCCTACAAGCAAAGCTCGCAATATGCGTTGATGAATCAGGGCATGACGCTCGCCGCCTTCAAGCAGATCTACTTCTGGGAATATTTTCACCGGCTGCTCGGCCGCCTGATCGGCCTCGCTTATGCAGTGCCGTTGGTCTGGTTCGCCGCGCGCAGGGCCGTGCCGCGCGGCTATGGGCCGCGGCTCATCGTGCTGCTCCTGCTCGGCGGGGCGCAGGGCGCTGTCGGCTGGTTCATGGTGCGTAGTGGCCTCACCGACCGGGTCAATGTCGAGCCCGCCATGCTGGCGGCGCATCTCGGCATGGCGCTCATCCTGCTCGCGGCCGTGGTGTGGACCGCCTGCGATTTCGCCCGGTTGGCCCGCACGCCGCATGGCGGCAGCGCGCGGCTGAAGCTGGCGGGCGCCATCCCGGCATTGCTGCTGTTTCTCCAGATCCTGCTGGGCGCGCTCACCGCCGGGCTGCGCGCGGGCTATGTCGCCAATACCTGGCCGCTGATGAACGATCATCTGGTGCCCGAGGGCATCACATGGTGGGGCTCCTTCTGGATGACGCTCACGAGCGATCCCTTCCTCGTCCACTTCCTGCATCGCTGGTGGGCCTGGGTCGCGGCCGGCGCCATCATCTGGATGGCGGGCTGGCTGCATCGCACTGGCTCGACAGGCCTCGCTTATGCGCTACTCGCCATCACATTGGCGCAGATCATGCTCGGCATCGCCACCGTGATCACCGGTGTCGCCTTGGTGCTGGCAGTGGCGCACCAGCTTGTCGGCGCGCTGCTGCTGGGGGTGGCGGTCATGGGCGCGCATCGGCTGGGCACGCCGCGCGCGGCATGAGCGAAATCGCTCTGGTCTATGCCCTGTTCGGCGACCGCGAGTCGGCACAGTCGGCCGCCCGCGCGATGATCGAGCAGCGGCTGGCCGCGTGCGCCAATCTGCTGGCACCCTGCACGTCCATCTATCCCTGGGAGGGGAAAGTCGCCGAGGCGGACGAGATCCCGGTGCTGTTCAAGACAGCGCCGGGGCGCCTCGAGGCACTCATGGCAGCGCTGGGGGATCTGCACGATTATGACTTGCCCGCGATCCTGAACTGGCCGGCCGTCACCACCACCGCTTATGCCGACTGGGTGACGCGCGAAACCAGCTCGAAAGTCTGACGGTATCATGATACCCGTCAGCAGGACGGCGGTTTTGCTTGACTTCTTCCGCCCTCACCGCCATTAGCCCTGCCGTTGGCGGTGCCCTGCGTGGTGCCGCCTTGCTGTTTTTCCGGTTCATCCATCTGGAGGCAAGAGGCCATGAAGGCGCTCATGAAGACGACGAAGTCGGCCACGCCGGCGACCGTCGAGAAGAAGTGGCTGCTGATCGACGCGGACGGTCTCGTCGTCGGCCGCGTTGCCACGATCATCGCCAATCACCTGCGCGGCAAGCACAAGCCGAGCTTCACCCCGCATGTCGATTGCGGTGACAATGTCATCGTCATCAATGCGGACAAGGTGCGGTTCACCGGCAACAAGCTGACCGACAAGCGCTATTACAAGCACACCGGCTATGCCGGCGGCATCAAGGAAACCTCGCCGCAGAAGGTGCTCGAGGGTCGCTTCCCCGAGCGCGTTCTGGAGAAGGCCGTGGAGCGCATGATCCCGCGCGGTCCGCTCGGCCGCCAGCAGATGCGCAACCTGCGCGTCTTCGCGGGCAGCGAACATCCGCATGAAGCCCAGAACCCCGAAGTGCTCGATGTTGCGGCGATGAACCGCAAGAACAAGGTTGGTGCCTGATGTCTGATACCGTCAACTCGCTGTCCGATCTGCAGGACCTCACCCAGGGCAACGTCGACGCGCCGGCCGCGGAAGCGGTGGCACCCGTGAAGGTGTCGAATGCGCCGCTGCGCCAGCAGGAGCTGGACCAGTATGGCCGCGCTTATGCCACCGGTCGCCGCAAGGACGCCGTGGCCCGCGTGTGGGTGAAGCCCGGCACCGGCAAGATCACGGTCAACGGCCGCGATCAGGAAACCTATTTCGCGCGTCCGACGCTGCGTCTCGTCATCAACCAGCCCTTCACGGTTACGGACCGCACGGGCCAGTATGACGTGATCTGCACGGTCAAGGGCGGCGGCCTCTCCGGCCAGGCCGGCGCTGTGAAGCATGGCATCGCGCAGGCGCTCACCAAATACGAGCCGACCCTGCGGTCCGCCGTGAAGGCCGAGGGCTTCCTGACCCGCGACAGCCGCACCGTGGAGCGCAAGAAGTACGGCCGTGCCAAGGCACGCCGCAGCTTCCAGTTCTCGAAGCGCTGACCGGCACGCCGGGGTTCCATATCCCGTCAAGCAAGGGATGGGGCCGCCTTTCGGGGCGGCCCTTTTCTTTTTGGGACCGCGCGCTTCAATCCCGCTGCGTCTCCATGCCGCCGAGGCGCACCCGCTCGTCGATGCCGATCCGGTCGAGAAAGGCTGCATCATGGCTGACGAGCATGAGCGCGCCGTCCCAGCGCCGCAGCGCATCCTCGAGGACCTCGATGCTCTCGACGTCGAGATGATTGGTCGGCTCGTCCAGGATGAGGAGCTGCGGGGGCGTCGGGCCAGCCATGACGATGGCAAGCGCGGCGCGGAGCCGCTCGCCGCCGCTCAGCACGCCCGCCGGCTTTCGCGCATCGCGATTGCGGAAGGCGAACCGGGCCAGCACGGCATGGGCTTCCCCCACGGTGAGACCGGGGTGATGCGCGCGCAGATTGTCGAGAAGATCGAGCTGCGGCGCCAGGAGCGCGGCATGTTGATCGAGCATCGCCATGGCAGGGGCGAGCCGGTGGATGCGCCCGGCATCCGGTTCCAGCGCGCCGGTCGCCAGCGCCAGCAGGCTGCTCTTGCCGCTGCCGTTGCGCCCTTCCACGGCGATGCAGCACGGGCCGGTGATGGTGAGGGACAGCGGGCCGAACAGGCGCCGGTCCCCGCGCGAAAGGACCACGTCCTCCATGCGCAACAGCGTCCGGTTGGCCGGCAAGCCACTGGATGGCAGGTCGATCTGCAAGGGCGTCAGCACGTCAACCTGCTGCCGGGCGCTCTGCAGTGCCTGTCGGGCTTCGTCGATCCGCGCCTGCGCCGCGCGCCGCCCGCGTCCGCCGCTTTGCTCGGCCTGCTCCGCCCGCTTGCCGAGCAGGATGCGGGGCAAGTCGCCACGGGCCTTCACTGCCCGGCCGGCCTTGTCACGGCGCGCCTGCCTCTCGGCCTGCTGTTGCGCCACGCGCGCCTGTCGATCCAGCGTCTGGCGGGCGCGCGTCAGATCGCTGTCCGCCTGTTCCTTCAGGGCGTCGCGCGCAGCGACGAAATCGCTCCAGCCGCCGGTTACGGTGACGATGCCGGAGGGGGCGAGTTGCACGATCCGGTCCATCCCTTCGAGCAGGTCGCGATCATGGCTCGCCACCAGCGCGCCGCCCGGCCAGCGGGCGAGCAGCGTCGCGACGGCCTGCCGCCCTTCCTCGTCGAGATTGTTCGTCGGTTCATCGAGCAGCAGCAGATCGGGGCCGGGGAGGAGCATGGCGGCCAGTGCGAGGCGTGTGCGCTCGCCCCCGCTCAGGGAAGCGACGTCCCGGTGGGGCGGGAGGCCGGCAAGACCGGCGTCCGCCAGCGCAATGTCGAGGCGCTCGCGCAGCGTCCAGTCGGCTTCCGCGGCGTCTTCCGGCGAGCCCTGGCCGGCATCGAGCCGGTCCAGCCGCGCCAGTGCCGGCGCGATGCCCAGCGCCTGCGCCACGCTGCCATGCCCCGGAAGCGTCTGCGCAAGCATGCCGATGCGCCCGGCGCGATGCAGACTGCCCGCCTGCGGCTGCACTTCCCCCGCGATGATGGCGAGCAGCGTCGACTTGCCCGCGCCGTTGCGACCGACAAGGCCGACTCGCTCGCGCCCTATGGCGAGCGTCAGATCCTGGAAGAGCAGTGTGCCGTCAGGCCGGGCGGCGGCAATGCGATCGAGGGTGAGAAAAGCGGAAGCGGACATGGAGAACCTGCGGCAAGAGGACGAACGAATGACGGTCCAGTGCCTTGTCCATGATGATGCGCTCCTGAGCGGGGTGAAGTGACCATATAGACGCAGGGGCGTCGTGAATCAAAGGATCAGGAGGGGGAAGGCCTGCGCAGCAGGCATGCGATGAGGATCATCGCGGCGGGAAAGGTGAAGCCCCAGAGCGCGCCGACCCATATCAGCCAGGGCCAGAACATCTGGAGCGCGAGGGCAGGGACCAGAAGGCCGTTCGCGATCATCGCGCTCCTGGCCGGGCCATTGGCGCGACCGCCCGGCAGCGCGAAGGCACCGAACAGCGTGGCGAGGCTCATCATGCTGTAGCCCAGCAGATCGACCGCGAAGAGAAAGCTGCGATAGGGCACAAACAGGAACGGCTCCATGCCCGCAAGATCGCCCGCCGCGATTCGTGGTGCGACCCAGGTGAGCTGGACGAAATAGACGAGGCTGATGAGCGTCGCGTAAACGGTGGCGAAGGCCAGCGCGATCCGGCTCCAGACCCGCCGACCGGGCGGCGCCAGCTCGTGGAGGGCTGCCGTGAGGATGAGGAAGGCCGAGCCGAGCAGCAGCGACGGCGTGAGCAGCAGGGCGAGGCCAAGCGGCGTGCTGCTGCTGTTCGGCCCTCCCGCCGAGCCCAGCGCGCCGGTCCATTCAAGAATCTGGCCCACGGCATAAGCGATGGCCAGCGCCGCGCTGGCGATGGCCGAGATCATGGCGATTCGCGTTGCTGCGCCCGAATGAGACGTCCCGTTCATCTGTTCCACTCCCGGCCTTGCCGCCAGATGGCACGGCATGCGGGCCCTGCGCCTTGTGCTCGATCAAGGGCATCGGACCGAGGCGGTCATTTTGGTTCGGTCCATATTGCTCCCTGCGCATGCCGATGCTAACCGCAAGGGCATGCACGCCCCGCCCGAGATCATCCGCATCCATTCCCGCCGAGTCGCCTGCGATGGGTCCGGCGATGGCATTCCGGCCGCGCTTGGGCATCCGCGCATCTTTCTGGAAATCGACGAGCATGGCTATGTCGATTGCGGCTATTGCGATCGCCGCTTCGTGCTCGAGGGCGGGCCGGCCGATACGCCGGACATCGTGAACAAGCCGGACATTTCCTCGGGCGCCAGCCTCTGAGAAATGCGGGTCGTCTCAAAGGCGGCCAATTGATGCAGGTCATGGCAGGCGCGGCGCGTCCGGGCTGAAACAGGGTTCACGCGCGCTGTCCGTCTTGCTGCAGGGCAGCGCGCAACCGCTGCCCGACGACTGGAGATTCTCCGTGCGCATCCTCATCCTGGCCCTTTCCTTCCTCCTGTGCGTTGCGCCGCCGGCCCATGCCGCCATGCCTTGGAGCGCGCAGGCAGCCGCCCGGCTGCTGGATTATGGCGAGAAGATCGGCACGCACGGTCTTGACCCGTCCGACTATGAGCTGGATCGATTGCGGACCGCGCTCGCCGGGCGCGATCAGGCGGGGCTCGATACCGCCGCGACGCGCAGCTTCGCGCTGCTGGCCCGCGATCTCGCCAATGGTCGCGTGCCGGCGGCCCAGCGCCGCCTCTCTTATTTTCGAACCGCCAATCTGACGCCTGACGCCGTGCTGGAACTGCTCGACCGTGCGCTGGCCGCGGGCGACGTGCCGGGCACGCTGGACCGGCTGGCCCCGGCCAATGCCGATTATCGCATGCTGCGCGCGGCATTGGCGAGCCTGCCGGCTGACGCGCGGTCCGACCGTGCCCGCGTCCGCGCCAATCTGGAGCGCTGGCGCTGGCTGCCGCGCGATCTGGGTGAGCGCTATCTCCTCGTCAATGTGCCGGAATATGTCGTTCGCCTCATGGACGGGGGGAAGTCCGGGGCGGAGCATCGCGTCATCGTCGGCAAGCGCGCGACGCCGACGCCGCAGTTCGCCACCACCGCCACGGGCATCATCTTCAATCCGACCTGGACAGTGCCCCAATCGATCATCCGGGAAAGCGTCGGTGCCCTGGTGCGCAACCGGCCCGACACAGCGCGCGCGCGGGGCTACACCTGGACGGGGAGCGGGGCGAACCTCCATGTCGTCCAGCAGCCCGGGCCCACCAATTCGCTCGGTCAGATGAAGATCGACATGCCCAACCCGCTGTCCATCTTCCTGCACGACACGCCGAGCAAGACGTTGTTCGGGCAGGAGACGCGCATGTTCAGTCATGGCTGCGTGCGCACCGACCGGCCGTTCGACCTCGCAGCCAGAATGCTGGCCGGCACGGAGTGGACGCCGGCCCGCATCGAGGAAGCCGTGGCGGCGCGTGAGACAATCACGGCGAAACTGCCCCGGCCGGTTCCCGTCTATGTCGTCTATATGACCGCGCGTGCCGACGCCGACGGGCGCCTGCACAGCTTCGACGACATCTATGGTCTCGATGCCGGCATCAGCCGCGATCTGGGCGCGGCCGGCCTGGCGGCAGTGCGCCAGCTCTCCGATCGCACCTGCGCGGCCGGCTGAAGCCGCGCCGCGATTCCCGGTCGGCCCTATACCCGGTCAGCGTAGAGCAGCCGTTCCGGTCCCAGCCAGTCGAGCAGAGGGTCGATCTGCGCCTCGCTGACGGCGAAGCAGCCTTCGCTGCGGCCGAGCTTGCCCAGGCGCGCCGCGACGTCGTCATTGCTGTACCAGGCGCCGTGGATCACGATCGCGCGCGCCTCGGCATTGTTGTTGCTCTCTTCCAGTCCGACGAGGCGCTGCGAGCGCCCATGCTTGCCCTGATAGGTCGCCGCCGTGATGTAGGCACCCCGGGAACTGGCGTTCGATCCGGAGACGTTGCTGAAGCTGCGCAGCCAGCCGCTATGCGCGGGATCCGATCCCCGCCCGTGCGACACCCGCAACAACTGCCTGCGTCCGCGCGCCAGGTCGACCAGCATCATGCGCGGGGTTGCCGAGGGCAGCGAGAAATCGACCAGGACGAGCCGGTCGCGGTGCTTGATGACGTCCCCATGTTGATCGAGGGCCTGCCGGGCACGGTCGAGCAGCTTCGTCCAGCCGTCGCCCGCCCCGGCGGCGAGCGCCGCGGAAGGCATCAGCAGGGACGAGGCGGCAGCCCCGCCGGCGAATTTCAGGAAATGACGTCTGTGAAAACGAGAATATGAGCTCATGGGAGCGGTCTTGATCCATGTCCCTTCGGACGTTGCGACTATGGCAGCACGAACAATTCCCCCGCCTTCAACATAAGGGATGCGGAGCCATTCTCCAAGATGCGGCCTCTCCCCGGTTCCTTTTGCCGGCTTTGTCATTGGCCATCATGGTTCGCGCGCCTATATCAGGCGCATGACAGACTCTGCTTCCCAGATCACCGATGTGCGCGCCTTCCTCTATCGCGATGGCGCGCTGGACCCGGAAGGCGCCCGCCGCCTCACCGCCGAGGCACTCAAGGGCTGCGAGGATGGCGAGCTCTACCTCCAATATATGGCCAGCGAGAGCTTCGGCTTCGACGATGGGCGGCTGAAGACGGCGGATTATTCCACGGACGCGGGCTTCGGCCTGCGCGGCGTGACCGGCGAGATGACCGGCTTTGCCCATGCCAACGACATCAGTGAGCCCGCCATTCGTCGCGCGGCCGAGACGCTGAAGCTGCTCGATCCCGCGCGGCAGGGCATGGCGCCGCCGCCCCAGCGGACCAACCGCCATCTCTACACGGACGCCAATCCGCTCGACCTCGTGCCTTTCGCGAAGAAGGTGGACCTCATGGCGAAGATCGACGCGGCGGCGCGCGCGCGCGATCCGCGCGTCGTGCAGGTTTCCGCCGCGCTCGCGGGCAGCTGGTCCGTCGTCGAGATCGTCCGGGCTGACGGCTTCGTCGCGACCGATGTGCGCCCGCTGGTGCGTCTCAACGTCTCGATCATCATGGAAGAGAATGGCCGGCGGGAAACCGGCTATTTCGGCCTTGGCGGGCGCTATCTCTATGACGACCTGTTCGAGGAAGCGACCTGGCAGCGCGCGATCGACGAGGCGCTGGCCCAGGCGCAGGTTAATCTGCGCTCGGTGAATGCGCCGGTGGGCGAGATGACCGTGCTGCTCGGGCCCGGCTGGCCCGGTGTCATGCTGCATGAGGCGGTGGGCCATGGCCTTGAGGGCGATTTCAATCGCAAGGGCACGTCGGCCTTCTCCGGCCGGATCGGCCAGCGCGTCGCCGCGCCGGGCGTGACAGTGGTGGACGATGGTTCCATCCAGGCCCGTCGCGGCTCGCTCAGCATCGATGACGAGGGAACGCCGACACAGGAAACCGTGCTCATCGAGGACGGCATCCTGCGCGGCTATATGCAGGACAGGCTCAACGCGCGGCTGATGGGCGTCGCGCCCACCGGCAATGGCCGGCGCGAAAGCTATGCCCATGCACCCATGCCCCGCATGACCAACACCTTCGCCCGGGCCGGAAACGACGATCCCGAAGAGCTGCTCTCGCGTGTGAAGAGCGGCATCTTCGCCAAGAGCTTCGGTGGCGGGCAGGTGGACATCGTCTCGGGCAAGTTCGTCTTCTCCTGCACGGAGGCCTACAAGGTCGAGAACGGCAAGCTCGGTGATCCCATCAAGGGCGCGACGCTGATCGGCGACGGCCCGACCGCGCTCAATCGCATCATCGGCATCGGCAACGATCTGGCCCTCGACGAAGGCATCGGCATGTGCGGCAAGAACGGGCAGGGCGTGCCGGCCGGCGTGGGCCAGCCGACCCTGCTGCTCGAAGGGCTGACGGTGGGCGGCACGGCCGCGTGAGGCGCCGACGGTGAGCCTTGTCGAATTGCAGCGCTACGCCGATCCGATGCTTGCCCAGATCGTGCGTGGCCGGCTGGAAGCGGCGGGCATCCCGGCTTTCTGCTTCGACACCGGCATGAACATTGCCGAAGGCGCGCCGCTTGCCGTCCAGGCGCGGCTGATGGTGCTGGCGGAGGATCTAGAGGACGCCCGGGCTCTGCTGGCCGAGGATGAGGGGCCCGGGAGCGATCGGGACGCGGCGACATGACGGACGCATGATTGCCGCCAGAGGCTGTGTGGTCCGTGAGATTGACTGGCTAGCGCCGGCCGGGCGCGATAGAATCTGAAGCGATGTGCACAAGCGGCGCGTGTGCTCCATGCGCGCCAGGGTGCGCAGCCCGAGATGCAAAGACCGAGAGCTTATGTCCGACTTCTTCACCGCCATCACCGACGAACAGCGCGCTTTCATCGAGAAGCAGCCGGTCTTCTTTGTGGCGACTGCGGCGGCGGATGCGCGGATCAATCTCAGCCCCAAGGGGATGGACAGCTTTCGCGTGCTGGGGCCGAACCTCGTCGGCTATCTCGACGTGGGCGGATCGGGCAACGAGACGCAGGCGCATCTTGCGGCGGACGGGCGCATCACCGTCATGTTCTGCGCGTTCGACCAGCCGCCGCTCATCCTGCGGCTCTACGGGCGCGGGCGCGCCATCTTGCCGCAGGACGATGAGTGGGACATGGTCTCGCGGAGGTTCGCGATCCTGCCGGGCACCCGGCAGATCTTCCTCATTTCCGTCGAGAGCGTGCAGGAGAGTTGCGGCTGGGGCGTGCCGTTCATGCGCTTCGAGAAGGAGCGCACCACGCTTGCCCGCTATCACGAGCAGAATGAGACGCCGGAGCGGCTCGAACGCATTTCCACCCGCACGCGCAGCATCGATGGACTGCCGCTGCGTGTGCAGGACCGGTTCCCCGAGCGCGGGACAGAGAGGGTCCCGGTCGATCCCGGCTGGGTGGCGGCGGTCCTCAATTACTGGCTGAACGAGATCGGCCCGGACGGCTGGTTCAACGCGACCGAGGAAGAGGATGCCCGCTGCCTGCATCTCTTCCGCGCGCTCTGGGAAGCCCAGCGGGACAGGCCGGCGGCAGACTTCCTCGCCGATGCGGATACGGCACTCGCCGCGCTGGTGCTCTTCGACCAGTTCCCGCGCAACATGTTCCGCGGCGAGGCGCGGGCCTTCGCGACCGACCCGCTCGCGCGCGAGATCGCGCGTGCGGCCCTGCAGCGCGGTTTCGACGAGGCCTTCGTGGAGGCGGCGCGACCCTTCTTCTACATGCCGTTCATGCACAGCGAGGATCTGGCGGATCAGGACCGGTCGGTCGAATTGTTCAGCCGGCCCGGCTTCGAACTCAATCTGGAGTTCGCCAAGGCGCATCGGGACATCATCGCGCGCTTTGGCCGCTTCCCTCACCGCAATGCCGCTCTGGGGCGCCCGACGCTGCCGCAGGAAGAGGAAGCGGTGGCCGCCGGAAGCCACTGGTAGCGGGAGAAAGATCAAGCCGGGCAGGGACGGCGCCGTTCAAGCCCGCGCGAACCGCTAGCAGGGGATGTCCGGAGCCTGCTGGCCAACTCTCGCCCGTTCGAGCGCATCCACCAGCAGGTGCAGCTTCACGGGCTTTTCGAATATTTCGGCGAAGCCGGCCTGTCGCGCGCGCCGCTCGAGGTCCGGCGTGGCGAAGGCGCTCACCAGCAGGGCAGGGCCTTGCCAGCCGGCGCTGCGCAGACTGGAAAGCACGGAGATGCCGTCCTTGCCGGCAAGGGCATAATCCGCAATCAGGCAGGCGGCCTGCACGGCTCTCGCGTCGCCAAGCAGCGCCTCGCCACTCGCAAAGGCACGTACATCATAGCCCTGCCCCTGGAAGACGAGTTGCATCGACCGGCGAACGCCGGGATCGTCTTCGAGAAGCAGCATCTGATGTCTTGCGGCGGAGACCGAAGCGGACTCCATTATCATGTCCCGAGAATTATCATTTCCCGTTCCATGGCAGGCGGGATGCCTCCCGTCGCTACGTAATGCTCCTTAGCGCGGCAGCAGTGCCGGCCGGGCAGCGCGTACATGTTGCTCCTGGCCCAGCCCGGTTTACACGATCCGTCTGTCCAAGATGATCTCGCATGGCCTGTTTTAGGACTTCGGAAGCACTTATAAGCATTAAGCGGTCGATCCCGCTTGGTTGACCGCCAATTATCCTACGGTTAGGATTCTGCAACACGCCGTGGGGGAGATGAGATGCGGATTGGGTCAGGACTTCTGTTGGTTGGACTGCTCGTCGCCAAGCCCGCCTCGGCTGACATCTATAAGCTGACATTTTCCGGTACGATCAGTTCCTATTCGAGTGTGGATCGCTATTTCGAGCCGGTGGATATACCTTCGGCAATCGGTGTGGGCGATTCCTTCTCAATGATCGCCAAGTTCGATACTGATCGCTATTCTGTGTCACCAACCTTTGATGCAGACCCTTCGGTGAACATCTACGGCGGCTATCTCGTTAGCGCTCATTATCAGGCTGGTGCGTTCTCGTTCAGCGCGGAAAATCTGTTCAGTGACTACAGCAATATTCAGATTTGGAACGACCACTATGTGTCGCCCTCTCTTCCGCACGTAGACAGCTTCAGCATCTCAGGCACCCATGGAGTGACCGGAGAGCCCATTCCTGTCGAGCTAGGTTTCGGCCCGATCAATCTTGCGTTTTCTCTCGGGAAGTTTGATTTTACCGGGACAGCTCGTGACAATGATCTGATTGATAAACTGCCGCCACTGGATCTGTTCGACGGGCAGTGGGGATCATTCGGTTTCATCAACTCGACCACCTATTTGCAGGGCTCTTATGGCCTGACGAACATTCAAGCTTCACTGGTGAAGGTAAGTGTTGTTCCCGAATCTTCCACCTGGACAATGATGATTGTCGGCTTCGGCCTGCTTGGAGGAAGTCTGCGGCAACATTCTTATCGGCGGGTCTTTTTAGATCACCGCTTTCCGTAAAGCATCGCGCCGCTCCGTTTTGAAACGGGAGGCTCATTGCCTCTCCGCACAGTCCTCGTCGTCCGGCGTTCCGCGCTGTCTAGCTGTCCAGGCCAAGGCCGGCGGCGAAGGCGATGCGCAAGGCGTCCGAGAGACTGCGCACCTCGAGCTTCACCATCAGGTTGGCGCGATGCACTTCGACCGTGCGGGGCGAAATGCCGAGGTCATAGGCTATCGTCTTGTTGGGCAGTCCCTTCGCAAGGCCGGTCAGGACGTCCTGTTCCCGGGGCGTGAGGGCGGCGAGCCGCACCTCGGCATCGCGCGCGCTGCTGCTGGCGCTGTCTGCCGCCGCCATGCGTGCGAACCCTTCCTCGATGGCGCGAAGCAGTGCTGATTTCTCGAAGGGCTTTTCCAGCAGATCGACGGCGCCGGCCTTCATGGCGCGGACGGCAATCGGGATATCGCCATGGCCGGTCATGATGACCACAGGCATGGTCACGCCCATGTCGGCGAGGGCCTGCTGCACCTCCAGCCCATCCATCCCGGGCATGCGGATGTCGAGCAGCACGCAGCCATGCTCCGCTTGCCGCACTTCCTTGATGAAAGCGGTGCCGGAGGCCCAGGTTTCCACGGAATAGCCGGAGGTTCGCAGCAGGAAGCCGGTGGACTTCCGGATGGACTCTTCATCGTCGACTATATGGATGAGCTTGCGATCAGCCATGGTCCTCCTCGTCGTCGGCACGCATCAGCGTGAAGTGAAACTCGGTGCCGCCGCCCTCGCGCGGTTGCATCCAGATGCGGCCGCCATTGGCCTCCACGATCGTCCGGCTGATGGAAAGCCCCAGTCCCATGCCGTCTTCCTTGGTGCTCACGAACGCCCGGAACAGTTGTCGCGCGACGTCCGGCGCCACGCCGGGGCCGCTGTCCGCCACGATCACGCGGACGAAGCCGGGCTGTTCGTCGGCGCGACTGGTAACGATCAGCTGGCGTTCTTCGCTCTCGCGCATCGCTTCGCAGGCGTTGCGGATGAGGTTGATGAGCACCTGCTGGATCTGCACCTTGTCTACCAGCACGGGCGATGCATAGGGATCGAGGTCGAACACCGGCTCGATGCTCATCTCGCGCGTGCCCATGAGGCCCAGCACGGAGGCTTCGTTGATGAGGGCAGGCAGTTTCTCGATGGTCTTCTCGACCTCGCCGCGCGCGATGAAGTCCCGCAGGCGGCGGACGATATGGCCGGCTCGCAGGGCTTCCTTCGCCGTCTCCTCCAGCACTTCGTCGATCAGCGCGCGGTCGTCGGGGTCGTTGCGGCCGAACTGCTGGCGCACGGCCTCGACATAATTGGCGATGGCAGTGATCGGCTGGTTGAGCTCGTGCGCCAGAGTCGAGGCCATGGTGCCCATGGCACTGACGCGCGCGACGTGGATCAGCTCGGACTGCAACGTCTCGAGTTGTTCCTGCGTACGGCGGCGCTCGGTAAGATCGCGGATGAAGCCGGTGAACAGCCGCTCGTGGCTCCCCATGGCCTCGCCCACCGCCAGCTCCACCGGAAAGGTAGTGCCGTCCTTCCGTCGCGCGAACACCACGCGGCCGATGCCGATGATCCTTTTCTCGCCGGTCTCCAGATAGCGCTTGAGATAGCCGTCATGCCGCTCGCGGTCGGGGGAGGGCATCAGCATGTTCACATTGCGCCCGCGCACCTCCGCCTCGCTATAGCCGAACAGCGCTTCGGCGGCGGTGCTGAACGACCGGACAGTCCCTTCCTCGTCAATCACCACCATCGCGTCCGGCACGGTGGAGAGAATGGAGCGCAAATGGCTTTCCTGCGAGCGCAGCAGGTCCTCCGCGCCGCGCCGCTGGGTCACGTCCGAGACGATCTCGGCGAAACCGCGCAGGCTGCCGTCAGGTTCGTGCAAGGCAGTGATCGAGATAGCCGCCAGAAATTCGGAGCCGTCCTTGCGCAGCCGCCAGTCTTCCATTTCCAGCCGCCCTTCCGTCCGGGCGCGCAGGAGGTCGCTTTCCGGCCGGCCTTCCGCAAGGGCATCGGGAGGATAGAAGATCGAGGCATGCTGGCCGATGATCTCCGCCTCGGTCCAGCCCTTGAGCCGCTCGGCACCGCGATTCCAGATCGTCACCCGCCCGGCCGGATCGAGCATGTAGATGGCGAGACCCTGCGCGGCATCGATGAGGAGATTGAGCTCCTCGGCGAAATAGGTGGTGTCCTGCGTCTTCATACCGGCAGCCCAATCTGCGATCGCAGCGTTCTCGCGACCGGGACCCCCCACCCGGGCCGGCGCGACAGCCCCTCACTGCCGGGCGTCTTGACCGAGGTCAAGGATGGCGTGCGGCCGCGGGCTTATTCGTGCCGCCTCGAATCAGGCCCGGAGGGGCCGACTGGGGAACTGCACATGACCGGATTGACGATACGCGCGGGGATATTCCTCTTCATCGCCTTGTTCGCCATGCTGGCCGCGGCGCTGGCCGCGGACGGCGGCTTCGCGGTGCACATGACCATTGTGTGCGCCGCTGCGCTCATTGCGTGCTGGGCCACGATCAGCGGCGCCGACTATACGGCGATCGCGCGGGGTATCCTGCGCGTGCCCGACGAAAGCCGCTACGACGATGACCCCATTCGCTGGGGCGTCATCGCGACGGTCTTCTGGGGGCTCGCCGGGTTCCTCGCGGGACTCTATATCGCCCTCCAGCTCGCCTTTCCGGCGCTGAACCTGGGCCTTGAATATACGAGCTTCGGGCGCCTGCGGCCGCTGCACACCTCCGCAGTCATCTTCGCCTTCGGCGGCAACGCGCTGATCGCGACGAGCTTCTATGTGGTGCAGCGCACCTGCCGGGCGCGGCTCGCCTTTCCCGGCCTCGCCCGCTTCGTCTTCTGGGGCTACCAGCTCTTCATCGTCCTGGCGGCGACCGGCTATCTCCTCGGCATCACCGAGGCGCGCGAATATGCCGAACCCGAATGGTATGTGGACCTGTGGCTCACTATCGTCTGGGTCGCTTATCTCGCCGTCTTCGTCGGCACGATCATCAAGCGCAGCGAACCGCACATCTATGTGGCGAACTGGTTCTACCTGAGCTTCATCCTCACCATCGCGATGCTCCACATCGTCAACAACCTGTCGATGCCCGTCAGCCTGCTGGGCTCGAAGAGCTACAGTGCCTTTGCGGGCGTGCAGGATGCCCTGACGCAATGGTGGTACGGCCATAACGCGGTCGGCTTCTTCCTCACCGCCGGCTTCCTGGCCATGATGTATTATTTCGTGCCCAAGCAGGCCGAGCGGCCGATCTACAGCTATCGCCTGTCGATCATCCACTTCTGGTCGCTGATCTTCCTCTACATCTGGGCCGGCCCGCACCATCTCCACTACACCGCGCTGCCCGACTGGGCGCAGACGCTGGGCATGGTCTTCTCGGTCATGCTGTGGATGCCGAGCTGGGGCGGCATGATCAACGGCCTCATGACCCTCAACGGGGCCTGGGACAAGGTCCGTACCGATCCGATCATCCGCATGATGGTCATGGCGCTCGCCTTCTACGGCATGAGCACCTTCGAGGGGCCGATGCTCTCCATCAAGAGCGTCAACAGCCTGTCGCACTATACGGACTGGACCATCGGCCATGTTCACTCGGGCGCGCTGGGCTGGAACGGCATGATCACCTTTGCCGCCATCTATTATCTGACCCCGCGCCTGTGGGGCCGCGAGCGGCTCTATTCGCTGCGCATGGTCAACTGGCACTTCTGGCTCGCGACCGTGGGCATCGTCTTCTACGCCTCCGCGATGTGGGTCTCGGGCATCATGCAGGGCCTGATGTGGCGGGAATATGGGGCGGACGGCTACCTCGTCTATGCCTTCTCGGACACCGTGGCCGCCATGCTGCCCATGTATCTGATGCGGGCCTTCGGCGGCGCCCTCTACCTGACCGGCGCGATCCTGATGGCCATCAACGTGTGGCGCACGATCCGCGGCGATCTCCGCGAGGAAGCCCCGATGACGGACGCGGCCTTCGATCCCGCCAAGGATCGCCCGGCCATCGCCCCGCCAGCTTCCGCACCTCACGCCCAGCCCGCCGAATAAGGACGCAAAGCCATGACCAGCTTCGCTGAAAAGCACAAGAAACTGGAGCGCAACGTCACGCTGCTCGCCATAGCCGCCTTCGCGGTGGTCACTGTCGGCGGCATCGTGGAGATCGCACCGCTCTTCTGGATCGACAATACCGTGGAGAAGGTGGAAGGCGTGCGGCCCTACACGCCGCTCGAACTGGCCGGCCGCAACATCTACATGCGCGAAGGCTGCTACAACTGCCACAGCCAGATGATCCGCCCCTTTCGGGACGAGGTCGAGCGCTACGGTCACTACAGCCTGGCGGCCGAGAGCATGTTCGACCACCCGTTCCAATGGGGTTCCAAGCGGACCGGGCCGGATCTTGCCCGCGTGGGCAAGCGCTATTCGGACGAGTGGCATGTCCAGCACCTCAAGGATCCGCGCAGTGTGGTCCCGGAGTCCATCATGCCGGGCTATGCCTTCCTGGCGGATCGGGACCTGAAGGCCGGTGACATGACCGGGCACCTGACGGCCCTGAGCCGGGTGGGCGTGCCGTATACGGAGACCGACATCGCGCAGGCCAATGCGGACCTCGTCGCGCAGGCCGATCCCGATGCGGATACCACCGATCTCATGCAGCGCTATCCCAAGGCGCAGGCCCGCGATTTCGATGGCAACCCCACGCGCCTCACCGAGATGGACGCGCTGGTCGCCTATCTCCAGATGCTCGGCACCCTCGTCGATTTCGAGAGCGCCGCGCCGCAGGAGGTGGAGCGGTGAGCTACAACGATCTGCGCCACTTCGCCGACAGCTATGGCCTTGCGGTCATGCTGGCAGCCTATCTCCTGCTCGTGATTTGGGTGTTCCTGCCCGGCTCGCGCCGCAGAAACGATGCCGCCGCCACGATGATCTTCGTCGAGGACGAGGAAGAGCGCGCGGCCAGGAACAGGGAAAAGAACCATGGCTGAGCAAAAACGCATCGATCAGCCGACCGGCACCGAGACCGTCGGCCACGAATGGGACGGCATCGAGGAGCTGAACACGCCGCTGCCGCGCTGGTGGCTGTGGACCTTCTACGCGACGATCGTCTTCGCCATCGGCTATGTCGTGGTCTACCCGGCATTGCCGGGCCTGACCGGCGCAACAAAAGGCGTGTTCGGCTGGTCCAGTCGCGGCGCGCTTGCCGAGACGATGGAGGCCGAGGGTGCTCGCAAGGCGCCGATCCTCTCCGCGATCGCCGTGACTCCCATCGAGCAGCTGCCTGCCAAGCCGGAGCTGATGAACGCGGCCGTGCAGGGCGGCGCCGCTGCTTTCCGCACGCACTGCGTGCAGTGCCATGGCTCGGGCGCCAGCGGCTCGAAGGGCTATCCCAATCTCAACGATGACGACTGGCTGTGGGGCGGCGACCTCAAGACGCTGGAATATACCATCACCCACGGCATCCGTAATCCGGACGAAGCGGAGACGCGCAACAGCCTGATGCCGGCCTTTGGCCATGACGGCATTCTCACGGCGCCGCAGGTTCAGGACACCGTCTCCTTCGTGCGCGTCATCAGCGGGCAGGAGAAGCAGAGCGCATCCTCGCGGCGCGGTGCCGCGCTTTTCGAGGCGAACTGCGCCGTGTGTCACGGCCCGCAGGGCAAGGGCATGCGCGAGTTCGGCGCGCCGAACCTCACGGACGGCATCTGGCTCTATGGCGGCGATCGCGAGACGCTGACCCAGACCATCAACAACAGTCGCCGTGGTGTCATGCCGGCGTGGCGCGGCCATCTGAGCCCGACCACGATCAAGATGCTGGCGGCTTATGTCCACTCGCGTGGCGGCGGCGAGGCGACCCCGCCGCCCGCACCGGTCGAGACGGCGCAGGCCGAAGGCGGCGCGGCTCCGGCGGCCGCCCCGGCCAACTAGGCTCCGGCAACCGGGCCCGCGTCCCCGAGCCCGGTGCCTGTCGTGTCGCTCCGTCCCCACGCGGGGGCGGAGCGATCGCGCGATGGAGGCGGGGAGCCTTCATGGGCGACCCGGCAGCAGCCACGCAGGGGCAGGCAGCCTCTTGATCTGCCTCAATGCTTCGCGCGCCAGACTCGCTAGCGTCGCGCGCACGAGTTTCTCCCCCTTGGGACGTGCTGCCATGAATAGCATGAACGACATCACCGATTCGCCGCTGGGCGTCTATCAGAAGCGCAAGGCCGTCTTCCCCAAGCAGGTCGACGGGCCGTTCCGCCGATTCAAGTGGCTGGTGATGGCGGTGACGCTCACCATCTACTGGGTGACGCCATGGATCCGCTGGGATCGCGGCCCCCATGCGCCCGACCAGGCCGTGCTGATCGATCTCGCCAATCGGCGCTTCTTCATGTTCTCGATCGAGATCTGGCCGCACGAATTCTATTATGTCGCCGGTCTGCTCATCATGGCGGGTGTCGGCCTGTTCCTGGTGACGTCCGCCGTCGGCCGCGCCTGGTGCGGTTATGCCTGTCCGCAAACGGTGTGGACCGACCTGTTCCAGCATGTCGAGCGCTTCCTCGACGGCGATCGTAATGCGCAGATCCGGCTCGATCGTGCGCCATGGACGGCCAGCAAGGTATGGAAGCGGATGCGCAAATGGGCGGTCTGGCTGCTCATCTCCTTCGCGACCGGCGGCGCGTGGATCTTCTATTTCGCCGATGCGCCGACGCTGCAGCACGCATTCTGGACCGGTCAGGCCCCCTTCGTGGCCTATGGCACCACTTTCGTCCTCACGATGACCACCTTCATCCTGGGCGGTTTCATGCGCGAGCAGGTGTGCATCTACATGTGCCCCTGGCCGCGCATCCAGGCCGCGATGACGGACGAGAAATCGCTGATCGTGACCTACAAGCACTGGCGCGGCGAGCCACGCAGCCACGGCAAGAAGCGCGCCGCCAGTGACGAGGCACATTTCGGCGACTGCATCGATTGCCTGCAGTGCGTGCAGGTGTGCCCCACCGGCATCGATATCCGCGAAGGGCCGCAGATTGGCTGCATCACCTGCGCGCTGTGCATCGACGCCTGCGACAAGGTGATGGATCAGATCGACCGGCCGCGCGGCCTCATCGATTATGCGACCGAGCTGGACTGCGAGCGCGAGATGCGCGGCGAAGCGCCCGTGCCCGCGATACGGCGCCTGCTGCGCCCGCGCACGCTCGTCTATTTCGGCCTCTGGTGCGCCATCGGGGTCGCGATGCTGTTCGCCCTCGGCACCCGGGCGCGGATCGACATCGCCGCCAATGCCGATCGCAATCCCGAATATGTCCGCCTGTCGGACGGGTCGATCCGCAATGCCTGGCTCATCAAGCTGCGCAACATGGAGAATCGCCCGCGCGAAATGACCATCGCTCTCGAGGGGCTGCCCGGCGCGCGCATGTGGAAGGAAAGCGACACCCGCGAATCCGCCGCACGGAGCATCACCGTCGAAGTGCCTGCCGATCAGGTGCTCAAGGAACATATCTATGTCGTCGCGCCCGCGGCCGGTTCCGCCCGGGAGGACTTTGCGTTCACGGTCCAGGCGGGGGGTGATGGCGGTGAAAAGGCGCGCGATGCGGAAAGCTTTGTTCGTCCGGAGGAAAGCGAATGACTGGCAGGCATGAAGGCGAGCAGGCACACAAGGGCGCCGGCCGGTTCACCGGGCGGCACATGGCTGCCATTCTGGTCACGTTCTTCGGCATCGTGATCGCGGTCAATCTCACCATGGCGCGCCTCGCCAGCAGCACCTTCGGCGGCAAGGTCGTGGAGAACAGCTATGTCGCGAGCCAGAGGTTCAATGGCTGGCTGGAAAAGGCCCGGGAGGAAGAGGCGCTGGGCTGGACGCTGGACCTCGCCCGCACGCCCGGCCAGCGGCTGGACGTCACGCTGCACGAGGCTGCCTCGGCGATGACCGATGCCCGGATCACCGCGCTGGTGCGCCATCCGCTCGGCCGCGCGCCCGAGCGGACCATGCAGTTCCGCCATATCGGCGGCGGCCGTTACCAGAGCGTCGGCGCGCTGCCCGCCGGGCGCTGGATCATTCATGTCCGGGCGCAGGCCCATGGCCGGGAGCTCAATCGCATCGTCGACCTGTCATGAGCTATCATGACGCCAGCGAGGCCTGGACCGGCACGCCGGTCGAAACCCGTTTCGCCGTGCCGGACATGCATTGTGCCGGCTGCATCGCCAAGATCGAGCGCCTGTTGCCCGCGCAGCCGGGCATTGAGGGCGCGCGCGTCAATTTCTCCAGCAAGACGGTCACGGTGGCCCATGCCCCCGCGCTCGAGGAGCCGGACATCATCCGGGCCTTCGACGCGATCGGCTTCGAGGCGCAGTCGCTTCAGGGGGCCGCCAGCCAGGCACGCAGCGCCGCGCTCAAGCGCCTGATCCGCGCTCTCGCCGTTGCCGGCTTCGCGGCGATGAACGTGATGCTGCTGTCCGTCTCGGTCTGGTCAGGCGCGGATGGCAATGCGCGCCATCTCTTCCACTGGATCTCGGCGCTCATCGCCATCCCGGCAGTTGCCTATGCCGGGCGTCCCTTCTTCGAATCGGCATTCCGGGCGCTGAGGGCGGGCACCACCAACATGGATGTGCCGATCTCCATCGGCGTCACGCTCGCCACCGGCATGAGCTTCTACGAGACGATCGTGGGCGGCGAGCATGCCTGGTTCGATGGCGCGCTGATGCTGCTCGCCTTCCTTCTCGCGGGCCGCGTGCTCGACGAGATGATGCGCGGCCGCGCGGCAAGCGGCGCCGAAGCCCTGGTGCGGCGTACGGCGCCCGGCGCCATGCGGCTCGACGCCGCCGGCGGCAGCCAGTGGGTCTCGGCCGACGCGCTCGCCGTGGGCGACCGGCTGCTGGTCGCGGCCGGCGAGCGGCTGGCGGCGGACGGTATCATCGAGCAGGGCAGCAGCCGGTTCGACCTCTCGCTGCTCACGGGCGAAAGCGCGCCGGTGGTGGCCGGGCCGGGCGACACCGCCACTGCCGGCACGCTCAACCTGGAAGCGCCGGTGACGCTGCGGGTTACGGCGGTCGGCGAGGCACGCACCATCGCGGAGATTGCGCGGCTGATGGAAGGCGCGGCGCAGTCCCGCTCGCATTATGTCCGCATCGCCGATCGCGCCTCGCGCCTGTACGCGCCAGTCGTACACCTGCTCGCCGGTCTGAGCTTTGCGGGCTGGATGATCGCGGGCGCCGGCTGGCACCAGTCGCTGCTGGTGGCCATCGCGGTGCTCATCATCACCTGCCCCTGCGCGCTCGGCCTCGCCGTGCCGGTGGCGCAGGTCGTCGTCTGCGGCACCATGATGCGCGCGGGCCTGCTGGTGAAGGATGGCAGCGCACTGGAGCGGCTCGCGCAAGCCGATGAAGCGCTGCTCGACAAGACCGGCACGCTCACGCTCGGCCGCCCGGTGCCTGACGGGCTGGAGACACTCGGCGAGGCTGAACGCGGCATTGTTCGCGCGCTGGCGATGGCGAGCCGTCACCCGCTCGCGATTGCGCTGCGTCAGGCGCTGGGCGGGGCCGATGTCGGTCCGGCCACCCTGACCGACGTCGTCGAGAAGCCCGGCGAAGGCGTGGAGGCGCGCTATGGGGACCATCTGGTCGCCATGCGCCGCCCGCGTCCCGGGGAACTGCCCGCCGATGGCGACGGGCGCGCCGCCGTGGCACTCGACCTGCTCGGTGAGGCACCGCATATCATCCGCTTCACCGATGCCCTGCGTCCCGACGCCGCCGATGCGCTGGCCCAGCTTGCCGCGCTCGGCCTGCCTGCGCGAATCATGTCGGGGGACCGGGAGGATGCCGTGAAGGCGGTCTCCGACAGGCTCGGTATCCCGGGCGAGGGCGACATGCGCCCGGCCGACAAGATGGCATTGCTGGAGGCCCGCATCGCCGCCGGTCACCGTCCCCTGATGGTCGGCGACGGCCTCAACGACGGCCCCGCGCTGGCTGCCGCGCATGTCTCCATGGCGCCCGCCTCGGCCAGCGATGTCGGCCAGCAGGCGGCGGACATCGTCTTCCTGGGCGACCGGCTCGGCGGCATTCCCGTGGCGGTCCGCGCCGCCCGCGCGACCATGCGCGTGGTGCGGGAAAATTTCGCGCTGGCGGTCGGCTACAATGTCCTCGCGGTGCCGCTGGCAATGGCGGGCAAGGTGACACCGCTTATCGCCGCTGTCGCCATGTCGACCAGCTCGCTGATCGTCATCGCCAACTCGCTCCGCCTGCGCTGGAAAGTCAAATGAACGGTCTCCTGTTCCTCATCCCCGTCGCGCTGCTGCTCGGCCTGACCGGGCTCGTGGCTTTCCTCTGGTCATTGCGGGCCGGGCAGTTCGACGATCCGGACGGCGCCGCCATGCGTATCCTCATCGAGGATGACGACAGCCCGGCGTCCTGAGGGCCGGATGCCTGCCCGGCAGTGATATCCGGGCCTGATCCGCTTTTTCGTGCTCGCACCCGTTCGGGAAGGACCAGCCGCTCGCCTGAAGAGGGCGGAGAGCGCTTCCGATGATGGCCTGCGGAGACCGGCCGACATTGGTGCGGCTCATCGACAGCTCTTGTGTCATGCTCGACATCGTTAGCAGTCGTCTCGCGCAACAAGCTGAGGCTGTGCCCGCGTGCCCTCGCCACAACAAAAGCAAAGCGCGGGTCCCTCCGTTGCGGAGGGCCCGCGCTGTTGCCGCGACCCGGTTGGGGATCAGATCAGAAGCGGTAGGAAATACCCGCGCTCACGACCCACGGGTCCAGCTTGTGCCGGGTCTCGAGGATCGTGGCGCCCGAGGCATTGTAGAAAGCCGCGATCGGCTTCATGAAATAGCGCTTGGCGTCCACCGTCAGGCCGAAGCCCTGATCGCCAATAGCGATGTCCACGCCGGCCTGGACCGCGGCGCCGAACTTGCTCTTCAGCTTGCCGCTGTCCGCCCCGAGGGCCGCGACGCCGCCGCTGCCCACCTTGGAATCGAGCACCAGGAAGTAGCTGGGGCCCGCACCGATATAGGGCTTCACCGCACCGAGGCCGGTCAGGTGATATTTCAGCGTGAAAGTGGCGGGCACGATGAGGATGTCGTCGAGCAGTTTGTCCACTCCGGCGATCGCGCCGGAACCGTCGACATGGTGCGCCGTGGTGCAGCAGATCGTCTCGACGGAGATGGACGGCGTGACGAAATATTCGATGGCCACGGTCGGCACATAATTGTCGCTGGCCTTGGTATCGGTGCCGGCAGGCAGGGTCACGCTGGCGGAGCGGATCTCGTCGATGCCGCCCTCGGGCAGCACGGCGGTACCAAGCACCTTGACCTGCAGCTTGCCGTCCGGGGTGCCCGCCTGCGCGGCCATCGGCATCACCAGAGCGAGGGCGCCGGCGGCGCAGGTGAGAAATCTTGCTTTCATGGTTCTCGTTCCTTTCTTTCCCTGAACGATGGCCGCAGCCCTAGGCCACGCGGCCGGCCGGAGCCTTGACGGGAGGCAAGCCGCGCTTTGATCGAGCGCAAGGAACCAGCGGCGCGCAGCGGCTAGCGTGCCGTCCATGTGGAGCTGCCATCCCGATCTGCTGGCGCGGCCCGTGCCGCGTTACACCAGCTATCCGACCGCCGCCGAGTTCTCGGCCGCCGTCGGATCCGCCCAACAGGAGGCCGCGCTCGCGCGCATTGCGCCGGACGAGCCTGTTTCCCTTTATGCGCATATCCCCTTTTGCGAGGAGATCTGCTGGTATTGCGGCTGCAACACCGGCCGGGCCAATCGCGCCCAGCGGCTGACCGCCTATCTCGATGCGCTGTGCGCCGAGGTGGAGACGGTCGCGGGCCGGCTGGGCGGGCGAGGGCAGGTCGGCCGCATCGCCTTTGGCGGCGGCAGTCCCAATGCGCTCACCCCGGATCAGTTCATGCGCCTGCTGGGCGCGATGCGCCGGGCTTTCGACGCGGAAGGCGCGGACATCTCCATCGAGCTCGATCCGCGCACGACCAGCGCGGACTGGTTCGCCGTGCTCGGCCGTGCCGGCGTGACGCGCGCCAGTCTTGGCGTCCAGACCTTCGATACGGCGATTCAGGAAGCGATCGGCCGCGTCCAGCCGCGCGAGATGATCGTGGAGACAGTCGCGGCCCTGCGCGCCCAGGGCGTCAGCTCGATCAATTTCGATCTCATGTACGGCCTGCCGGGGCAGGATCGCGCGCTTCTCTCCGCCACGCTGGACGAGACACTCGCCCTCGCGCCGGAGCGGATCGCGCTGTTCGGCTATGCCCATGTGCCGCATCTGCTGCCGCGCCAGCGCCGCATCCGCGCGGACAATCTCCCCGACCAGCCCGAGCGCTTCGCCATGGCCGCGCTGGGGCACGACCGGCTGGTCGCCGCTGGCTATGTCGCCGTGGGCTTCGATCATTTCGCCCTTCCGCACGATCCGCTGGCCCTCGCCTCGCGCGAGGGGCGGGTGCGGCGCAATTTCCAGGGCTTCACGGACGATCAGGCGCGCGTTCTCATCGGCCTGGGCGCCACCGCGATCAGCGAGTTCCCCGACCTGCTCGTGCAGAATGAGAAGAACAGTGGGCGCTATCGCATGGGCGCGCTCGCCGGCCTGCTCACCGGCGAGCGCGGCGTCGCGCGGGATCGGGAGGACCAGCGCCGCGCCGCCATCATCGCGGACCTGCTGTGCGGCCGCGCGGCGAATGTCGGCGCCTTTCTCGGCGATGCCACGATCGGCCAGGGCCTCGCGCCCTTCCTCGAGCGCGGTCTCGCTTCGCTGGAGGGGGAGCAGTTGCGCATCACGGAGGAGGGCCGGCCCTATGGCCGCGTCATCGCTGTGCTGTTCGACCGCTGGCGTACCCAGCAGCCGCAGCGTTTCAGTACAGCCATCTAGGCCGGGGCGATGACCAGCGACCCACGCCTCACCATGACGCCATATGCTCGCCGGGCGAGGTGCGGCGTCCGGGCGCGGAGGCCCTGATGGCCTCCTCGTTCAGCCTTCTCGGGGGTGCCGCGCTCGGCCTCGCTTCCAGCCTGCATTGCATTGGCATGTGCGGCGGCATCTCCTTGATGTTCGGCTATGCCGGCGGTTGTACCACGCCAGCGGCGGACATGCGCGCGCAGGCCCTGCTCCATGGCGGCCGCATCCTGAGCTATGCCTTGCTCGGTGCCCTCGCGGGGGCGGCTGGCGGCCTTGCAGCGGGGCAGGTGGATGCCGCGGCGGGGCATCATCTGCTGCGCTGGGCCGCCGCCGCCTCGCTCGGCTGGATGGGTCTGGTGACGGCCGGGCTGGCGCCTGCGCCGGCTTTGCTCGGCCATGGCTTCGCGCCGCGCCGCCTGATGGCGCGGGCATTGCTGCACATGCCAGTCGCCGCGCGCCGCTTCGCCGGTGGCCTCGCCTGGGGGCTGCTGCCCTGCGGCATGGTCTATGGCGCACTGCTCTTCGCACTGTTCGCGGGCAGTGCCGCTGGCGGAGCGCTCGTCATGCTCGGCTTCGGTCTCGGCACCTTGCCCGCTCTCATCGCCGCCGGCCTCGGTTTCGGCCGCCTGCAATCGGCCCTGCGCGCCCATGGCGGGGAACGCTGGCTCGGCGCCGCCATGATTGCGCTCGCAGCGCTCAGCCTGCTCGCCAGCGAAGCCGCGTTCGGCGCATGGTGCCGCACCTTGGCCCGCCCGTTCGGCGCCTGAAGGCGGGCCTGGTTCCGATTCGGGCAACGATCGTTGTGCTATAAAACCGTGCTTTGATTCCCGGCCGTGGACGTCCGCCCTTACCGTCGACGCTCAAACCTAACCCGTCGCGATCCCGCTATAAGGAATGTGTCATACATCGTTTCCCGCATAGCAGCACGAACAGGGCCGCCTCCATCCACCACATTTGCCCAGTATTGGGGACGGAGCGCGCTTGCGGGAAGTTTGTCCCCAATGATCGTTTCGATCTTTGGAAAAGTGAGCTCAAACTCACGCAGCGTTTGGTTGCGACAATAGTCTGCAAGCGGCTCGAACTTTGACATTTATGCTCCCGTCGAAACTTTCGGTAAAGTTGGCAGTGTGGAGCTATTAAGGGATAAAGCCGCTTCGCGTATTGTCTAAACGTCTAAACGAGAACAGGAAAAGTGGCGGAGACGGAGGGATTCGAACCCTCGGTAGCCCCTTAAGGCTACGACGGTTTAGCAAACCGCTGGTTTCAGCCACTCACCCACGTCTCCGCGCAGCGCCGGGGGAGTGGCGTCCCCACATGGCGAGGAATGGCCTATAGCCGCGCAAAATTGCTGTGGCAACGCCCCTTCATCGATCCTGCGCCGAGTCCTCTCCAGCGAAAAAAGAGAAAGGGGCCAGAGCGCGCAGAAGGGCCGCCGCGGCGATGGCCTGCCCGCGAGTCGCGGGCGCGCGGTTCCGTTATTTTCGGGTCCGCGGCGCCTATCTGTCTCGGTTCACCTCACCTTGCCTTCGACTCGTCGCTGGCGAGGGGTGGACGATTCGCCGGGAGAGGCGTCCTCTGGTAGCGCCAGCGCCTCTGATCAAATGATATATAACAGAGCAATCGGGTGGCATCGAACAACATAACTCCCGGAGGGGTGATCGCGTTCCTGCAATCTCTCGCACCAGAGCGAGAGATTTTCCTGCGCACTGGCGGGCAGGTGCGATTCCTTCGGATTTCAACACGCGTTCAGTGGATGGCGGCTGCCGTGGCGGCTTTCGTCGTGCTGCTCTGGACCATCGGCACGTTCGCGATGCTCTGGAGCCAGGCTGCCATGTGGTGGGAGCGCAGCGATCTCGCCCGCGACCGGGCCGCGCTCAGCTCCCGCCAGGCACAGGTGGACGCCTACAAGCGGTCCGTCAGCGAAATCGCGCATGATATCGAACAGCGCCAGGAGGCGCTTGAGCAGGTTCTCCAGCGAGTCGACCTGCGCGTCGCGCCGGAAGGCGTGGAAGGTGCTGCGGCAGGCGGAACCGGCAATGGCCCCGCCGCCGCGTCCGGCAAACCCCTGAGCAGCGTATCGCCCGAGACGGCCCGCATGCAGGCCCTGCTCGAACGTCAGCGCGCGCTCGAGACCAGCCTCGCCGCAGCCGCGCAGGCCCGCCTCGCCCGCGTGGAAAAGGCCATACGCAGCTTTGGTCTCAATCCCGCCACGCTCGGCAGGATGCCCCGCGGACAGGGCGGCCCCTTCGTCCCCGCTGCCCGGTCATTCGACTTCGCGCCGGAATTGCGCGATCTGGCGGTTTTGCTGACGCGCCTCAATGCGCTGGAAACGACGCTGGCGGCCATTCCCTCCGGCCGCCCGACCACCGCACCGATGCAGACCAGCTCCTATGGCTATCGGCGTGACCCGTTCAACGGCATGCTGGCATTCCATGCCGGCATCGATTTCCGTGGCCCTCACGGTCAGGCCATCCTCGCCGCAGCGCCGGGAAAGATCAGCCATGTCGGCGTTCAGCATGGCTATGGCAATACGATCGAGATCGATCACGGGAAGGGCCTGATGACACGTTATGCCCATCTTTCCGGCTATGACGTGAAAGTGGGGCAGACGATTGGCCGCGGACAGAAGATCGGCCGCATGGGCTCGACCGGCCGTTCGACAGGATCGCATCTCCATTTCGAAGTGCGGGTGAACGGCGCGGCAGTGAACCCGCGTCCCTTTCTGGAGGCACGGCAGGATGTTCTCGAAGTCCAGCAGACAGCAAAGCGGCGTGTCCATGACCGCAGCGACCGGGGCTAAGCATACGCCCTTCTCGATCATCGGCGGCGATGTCGTCATCAGCGGGAATATCGAGGCGACCGTGGACCTCCACATCGACGGCAAGGTCGAAGGCGACATCAGTTGCACGCAGCTCGTACAGGGGGCCGACAGCCGCATCATCGGTCATGTGACCGCCAAGAGCGCGCGCATCGCCGGCCTGATCGAAGGCGCTGTCACCGTGGACGAGCTGATCCTGGAGGCCAGCGCCCGCATCACTGGCGACGTGACGTACGAGATCATCAGCATCGCCACGGGCGGGCAGATCGACGGCAGGATGAGCCACAAGAGCAGCGCCCAAGCGGCCGACCTCAAGCTCGTCAAGAGCGAGGCGGGCTGAGCCCCTTATCGTTCCCGGGTCGCGCTGAACTTGATTTCGGGATGCCGCTCCGACTGATATCCGACATCCCAGGCTGAGCGAGCCAGGAAAACGGGGTTCCCGTCCCTGTCCTTCGCCATGCTGGAGCGATTCACGCCGGCGAAATCCTCCAGCATGCGGCCCTCGCCGGACAGCCAGCGCGCGGTCTCGAATGGCGCCGGTTCAAGGGCGGCGCCCACCTTATATTCGGCCTCGAGGCGGCTGATGAGCACGTCGAGCTGCAACTGGCCGACCACGCCGATGATCCACTGGCTGCCGATCTCGGGATAGAAGACCTGGATCACACCTTCCTCGCTCAGGTCATCGAGCGCCTTGCGCAGCTGCTTGGTCTTGGTCGGGTCCTTGAGCGTGATGCGCCGGAGAATTTCTGGCGCGAAATTGGGCAATCCGGTGAAGCGGACTCCCGCCTTCTCCGAAAGCGTGTCGCCGACCCGCAAGGTGCCGTGATTGGGAATGCCGATGATATCGCCGGGGAAGGCTTCGTCCGCGATCTCGCGATCCTGCGCGAAAAACAGGATGGGCGAATGCACCGCGATCGGCTTTCCGCTGCCGCTCGGCGTCAGCTTCATGCCCCGCCGGAACTTGCCGGAGCATAGCCGCATGAAGGCGATCCGGTCCCGGTGCTGCGGATCCATATTGGCCTGCACCTTGAAGATGAAGCCGGTCACTTCATCATTCCCGGGATCGATCGGCGCCGGCTCGGCGGGCTGCGCGCGGGGCGAAGGCGCATAAGCGGACAGGGCGGCGATCAGCTCGCCCACGCCGAAATTCTTGAGTGCGGAGCCGAAATAGACCGGCGTCAGATCGCCATGGAGATAGGCCTGCAGGTCGAAGGACGCATAGCCGCCGCGGGCAAGCTCGGCTTCCTCGCGCAACTGCGCCAGCCCATCCTTGGAAAGATGCTGCTCCAGCGTCGCATCGTCCAGCCCGTCAAGCTGATGAACCGTGCCCTGGAATTCCTTGCTCGGACCGGAGGGCTGCATCAGCCGATTGGTCGCGAAGTCGAAAATCCCTTCGAATGCGCCGCCCATCCCGACCGGCCAGCTCATCGGGCAGACATCCAGCGCGAGGGCGTCGGCGACTTCGTCCAGCAGCGCGAATGGGTCGCGACCCTCGCGATCGACCTTGTTGATGAAGGTGATGATGGGCACCGAACGCAAGCGACAGACTTCGAAAAGCTTGCGCGTCTGTGGCTCGATGCCCTTGGCGGCATCGATCACCATCACGGCGGAATCCACGGCCGTCAGCGTCCGATAGGTGTCTTCCGAGAAATCCTCGTGGCCCGGCGTGTCGAGCAGGTTGAAGGTAATGACATTGCCGTCGGCATCCGGCCGCTCGAACGTCATCACGGAGCTGGTGACGGAAATCCCCCGCTGCTGCTCGATCTTCATCCAGTCGGATCGCGCACGGCGATTGGCGCCGCGTGCCTTCACCTCGCCGGCGAGATGGATCGCGCCGCCCGCGAGCAGCAGCTTCTCGGTCAGCGTGGTCTTGCCCGCGTCGGGGTGGGAAATGATCGCGAAAGTGCGGCGGGACGGAATCGTCATGAGCTGTCCGATGATGTAGGGTGGCGCGATCCGGGGGGAAGAGGCCGTCAGTGGAGCGAAATCGCGCTCCTATAGGGAAAGGCAGGCATGGGCCGCAAGCTGTTCAGGGTGCGGGAGAAGGCGCATGGGCCGCAGAGGCGGACCCTCGCGCCCTTATGTGCCGTTCTGGCCGGCCTGCTGCTGCCCGCCACCATGCCCGTCCGCGCGCAGGCGCCCAAGGAAGAAGAACTGGAGAAGGCGGGGCGCATCGCGAGCCAGCCCGCGCGGGATGTCGGCATCAGCAAGCGCAAGGTGCCGCCGGTCCTCCAGGAGGCCGTCGAGAAGCCCTATGCCGTGCCGCGTCGCCAGGATTGCCGCTGGCTCAACTATGAGCTGGCTCGCCTCAATCAGGCGCTCGGCCCCGATTTTGACGTGGAGGACAAGAGCGATGAGGACAAGGTCGAGCAGCTTGCTTATGCCGGCGGGGAAATGATCGTCAATTCGCTCATCCCGTTCCGGGGTCTGGTGCGGGAAATCTCGGGCGCGGGGCCCGCCGACCGGCGGCGCACCGCGGCGATCAATGCCGGGCTTGCGCGGCGTGGCTATCTGCGCGGGCTTGCCGCTGCGAAAAGCTGCGCTCCTTCCGTCGTGACGGCGGCGAAGTGAGGATGGGCGGCGCCTCTATACTGGGGCAGCGGATCGCGATCTTGCGCGAGGGAACCAGAGCAATGGCTATCAGTTACCCGGATGATCCGTTGCTCTGATGCGACAGGGAGAAAATCACATGACACGCCCAGTCCTCACCATCCTCCTTTCATTGACGCTAGCCGGCGCGGCTGGCGCGCAGGAAAAGGAAGGGGACAAGACGCTCGACAAGGCCGGGGAAATCGCCACGCAGCCGGTGCGCGACGTCGGAATCCAGAAAACCGAGATCCCCGAGGTTCTGACGCGCGCCGTCTCGCAGCCTTATGCCTCGCCGGGCTCGGGGTGCCGGACGCTCATCGCGCAGATCGCGGAGCTGAACGAAGTGCTCGGGCCCGACTTCGGCGGGAACAGCAAGGAGAATGAGGACAAATTCGGCAAGCTCGCCGCGGCGGGCGGCGAGGCGGTGGTCAATTCGCTCATCCCCTTTCGCGGGCTGGTGCGCGAAGTGAGCGGTGCGGCGCCCGCGGAGCGCCGATTCGACGCTGCCGTCAATGCCGGGCTCGCCCGGCGCGGCTATCTGCGCGGGCTGGCGGTCAGTCGCGGATGCAAATTGCCGCCGCCGCCCGTCGTCAAGGCGAAGGACGACGGGAAGAAGAAGGACGAGAAGCAGAAGTAGGCGCGACGGCGCTCAGCCGCGCAGCACCGCGCCCTGCTTCCCCGCCGCTGCGACAATGCGCTCGGCGATGGCCTTCAGCTCCTCGTCGGTGAAGCTCTTGTCGCCCGGTTGCAGCGTCACTTCCACGGCGAGGCTCTTCTGGCCCTCCGGCACGCCTTGCCCGATGAACAGGTCGAAAAGGCGCGCATCCACGATGGCAGCCTTGTCGGCGCCGCGCACCGCCCGCACGAGCGCATCGGCTTCCAGTGCTTCCGGCACGAGGAAGGCGAAATCGCGGGTGACGGCCTGGAGGGCGGGCGGCGCGTAGGGCGGGCGCATGAAGCCGGTCCGCTTCGGCAGCGGAATCGCATCAAGATGCAGTTCCCCGGCGACCACTGTCCCATCCAGGCCGAAGGCGCGGACAAGGCGGGGGTGGAGCACGCCATAAGCGGCCAGCACATTCTTGGGCCCCAGCCGCAGCGTGCCGGACTGGCCGGGATGATAGGCGCTGCCGGCCTCGTCCATCATCTGCAGGCGCGCGACCGGCGCGCCTGCCGCCGCGAGCAGGGTCAGGGCTTCCGCCTTGGCATCGAATGCGCTGAAGGGTTGCGCCTTGCCGCCCTGCCAGCTGCGCGGCAGCTTCTCGCCCACGAGCACGAAGCCGAGCGTGAGGCGCTCGTCGCTGCTGCCATCCGCCTTGCGGAAATAGCGGCGGCCGATCTCGAAGAGGCGGATGGCGGAGGCACCGCGATCGGCATTGCGCCGCGCCGCCGAGAGCAGGCCCGCAAGCAATGTCGGGCGCATGACCTTGAGGTCTTCGCTGATCGGATTGGCCAGCGTCCAGTCCCCGCCGCCGAAGGGCGCCGCTTCCGCTTCGGAAATGAAGGACCAGTTGATCGCTTCGTTGAGGCCACGCGCCGCAGCCGCCCGGCGTGCCCGGCGCTCGATGAGCTGGAGCGGTGTCGCGGTCGGCTTCGCGACGCCTGCCGC
The DNA here is from genome assembly GCF_014203955.1 of Sphingobium lignivorans. Taxonomy (NCBI): domain Bacteria; kingdom Pseudomonadati; phylum Pseudomonadota; class Alphaproteobacteria; order Sphingomonadales; family Sphingobiaceae; genus Sphingobium; species Sphingobium lignivorans. The sequence continues at coordinate 4,092,321 of NZ_JACHKA010000001.1, read as the reverse complement.
GCGGGGCAGCGGCACGGAAGGGACCTCGTTGAGCCCCTCGATGCGGACCACTTCCTCCACGATATCGGCGGGCCCATGAACATCGCGGCGCCAGCTTGGAACCGTCACCTGCCAGTCGGCACCGACCGTGAAGCCGAGCCTCTCCAGAATCGCCGCTTGCCGGTTCTCGGGGATGGCCAGCCCGCCGAGCCGTTCGGCGAGGGCAGGATCATAAGCGATGGTTCGGGTCTCCAGCGGCGGGCTTCCTGCCCGCGTGACCTCGCTGGCCGTGCCGCCGCACAGCGCCACCACCAGTCGGGTCGCGATGGCCAGTCCCTCGTCGAGGAAGGCCGGATCGACGCCGCGCTCGAAGCGCTGGCGCGCGTCTGACGTGAGGCCGAGCGCCTGGCCGGTCCGTGCGATACTCTCGGGCGTGAAATAGGCGCACTCGATGAGCACGTCCGTGGTCTTGTCCTGCGCGCCCGAATGTTCGCCGCCCATGATGCCGCCAATGTCGTGCACGGCGGCCTCGTCGGCGATCACGGTCATGGCGCTGGTCAGCGCATAGGTCTTGCCGTTGAGGGCCAGGACCTGCTCGCCCGGCCGCGCCTTGCGCGCCACCAGCCCGCCCCGGAGGCGCGCCATGTCATAGACGTGGAGCGGGCGGCCAAGGCCGATCATGACGTAATTGGTGATGTCGACCAGCGCGCTGATCGGCTTCTGGCCGATCGCCTTCAGCCGGCGCTGCAGCCAGTCCGGCGAAGCGCCGTTCGTGACGCCATGCACGGCCTGCGCATAGAAAGCAGGGCAGCCTTCCGGATCATCGGTGCGCACGTCGGGCCCGGGGCCCTGCGGCACGACCGGGGGCAGCATGGCGAGGATCGCGTCCAGCGGCCTGAGCGTGCCGATGCCCTTGGCGGCGAGATCGCGGGCGATGCCGCGCACGCCCATGCAATCCTGCCGGTTGGGAGTGATGGAAACCTCGATGACGGGATCGTCGAGCTGCGCATAATCGGCGAAGGCGGTGCCCACCGGCGCGTCGGCCGGCAGCTCGATGATGCCTTCATGATCCTCGCCCAGTTCCAGCTCGCGGGTGGAGCACATCATGCCGTTCGATTCGACACCGCGGATGGCGGCCACGCGCAGCACCATGCCATTGGCGGGCACGGTCGCGCCGGGCATGCCGAACACGCCGACAAGGCCGGCACGGGCGTTGGGCGCGCCACACACCACCTGCATCGCGCCGTCGCCGGCGTCGACGCTCAGCACCTGCAGCTTGTCCGCCTGCGGATGCGGGCTGGCGGTGAGAACCTTCGCGATGCGGAAGCCTTCCAGCTTCTCCGCCGGATTCTCGACGCCTTCGACTTCCAGCCCGATATCGTTGAGCGCGCGCAGGATATCGCTCAGCGCGGCGTCGGTCTCGAGATGCTCCTTGAGCCAGGACAATGTGAACTTCATGCGCCGACTCCTCCGCTGAGCGTGGGCACATCCAGCGCGGAGAAGCCATAATGGCGCAGCCAGCGCAGATCGCCGTCGAAGAAGGCGCGCAGGTCATTCATGCCATATTTGAGCATCGCCAGCCGGTCGACGCCGGTGCCGAAGGCGAAGCCCTGCCATTCCGCCGGATCAAGGCCGCTGTTGCGGATCACGGCCGGGTGGACCATGCCGCTGCCCAGCACTTCCATCCAGCCGCCATTCTCCGCATCGCCGCTGCCGCCGATCACGCGCTGCCCCTTCTCGACCGTGTAGCCGACATCGACCTCGACGGACGGCTCGGTGAAGGGGAAATAGCTGGGGCGCAGGCGCAGCACGATGTCCTCCCGCTCGAAGAAGGCCTTGAGGAAGGTCTCCAGCGTCCATTTGAGGTGGCCGAGGTGAATGCCCTTGTCGATGACGAGGCCCTCGATCTGATGGAACATCGGCGTATGGGTCGCGTCCGAATCGGAGCGATAGACGCGGCCCGGCGCGATGATGCGGATCGGCGCGTCCTGCTGCATCATCGTGCGGATCTGCACTGGCGAGGTATGCGTGCGCAGCAACATGGCGGCCGTTTCGCCATTGCCGCCGGGCGCGCGATAATTGTCGCCGAAATAGAATGTGTCGTGCATCGCACGGGCCGGATGCGTCTCCGGGATGTTCAGCGCCGTGAAATTGCGCCAGTCATCCTCGATCTCCGGGCCGGTCGCGACGGAGAAGCCGAGATCCGCGAAGATTTCCGCCAGCTCGTCCATCACCTGGCTGACCGGATGGACGCTGCCTTGCGGGGGCAGGTCGGCGGGCAGGGTCATGTCGAGCCGTTCGGCCGCGAGGCGCGCATCGAGAGCCGCGGTTTCCAGCGCCGCCTTGCGTGTGGCCAGCGCCGCCGTCACGCTTTCCCGCAGCTCGTGGATGGCCGGGCCCTTGGCCTGCCGTTCCTCCGGGGTCATCGCGCCAAGCGTCTTGAGCAGCGCGGTCACGACGCCGTTCTTGCCCAGAGCGCCGACGCGCAGCGATTCCACGGCATCGAGCGTATCGGCGGCGGCGATTTCGGCGACGAGGCCGTCCTTCAGGGATGTGACTTCACTCATGGGCGGGTCCGCTAGCCTAATTCGGCGCAAACGAAAAGGGCGCCGGAGGTGACCCCGGCGCCCTTCGGGACAGGATTGCGCTGCCGATCAGGCGGCGGGCAGTGCCGCGCGGGCCTGCGCGATGATGCCCTTGAACGCCTCGCCCTCGTGCATCGCGATGTCGGCCAGGACCTTGCGGTCCAGTTCGACGCCTGCGAGCTTGAGGCCGTGCATGAACTGACCGTAGGTCAGGCCTTCCATGCGGACGGCGGCGTTGATGCGCTGGATCCACAGGGCGCGGAAGCTGCGCTTCTTCACCTTGCGGTCGCGATAGGCGTACTGCCCGGCCTTCTCGACGGCCTGACGGGCGATGCGGATCGTGTTCTTGCGACGGCCATAATAGCCCTTCGCCTGATCCAGAATCCTCTTGTGCTTCGCCTTCGTGGTCGTGCCGCGTTTCACACGTGCCATGTCGCTCTACTCCTTACTTCAGGCCGTAGGGCGCCCAGAGGCGCACATGGGCGACGTCAGCGTCGGAGAGAACCTCCGTGCCACGGTTCTGGCGAATATATTTCGCATTGTGCGAGATCAGGCGGTGGCGCTTGCCGGCCACACCATGCTTGACCTTGCCGGTGGCGGTGAACTTGAAGCGTTTCTTCACACCGCTCTTGGTCTTGAGCTTGGGCATTTTCGTCTCCTTGTCCGTTTATGCGCCGCTCGCAAGGAGCATGACGCAGACGATTGCGGACGAACACGGCAGCCCTTACAGCCGGCCCGTCCCCTGGCATCCATGGTTGCATGGAAGCGCGGCGCTATAGTCGCGGACCCGCCGGGAGGCAAGCAGGAATCGCGCGGGCAACGCGCAGGCACTGCAGGAATGCGGGGTTGTTTTTGACTCCGGTCAAGGCAAGCTCGGCCTGGCAGGCACAATGTGCCACAAGCCGGAAGCGGGTCGGGGCCCGCCCAATGCGAGGAGGCTGCCATGAAAACGGTGATGGTGCTGATTCATGACGATGTATGCCAGGAAGCGCGCCTGCAATCCGCGCTTGATGTCGTAAGGGCTGTCGAGGGCCATCTGGTCTGCCTCGACGTCGTGCAGATGCCGGTGATTGCCGATGGATTCGGCGTCGGCGGCGGCGCGGGCGTCCTGCTCATGGACGAGCGGGAGCGTGAGGACAGCAATGTCGAGCGACTCGAGCCTCGACTTGCCAATGAAGGCGTGAGCTATGAATGGGCGCGCGTTCACGGCCAGTCCGACGTGGCGATCACCGACAGTATCCGTCTGGTGGACCTCATCGTCGTGGGCAAGCAGGGCCTCGGGGAGATTGCCGAGTCGGGCAATGCCGCCGCGCGGCTGGCGGAGCTGACCTCGGCGCCGATCCTGCTGGTGCCGACGGACCAGAAGCGGCTCGATCTCTTTGGCAAGGTGCTCGTCGCCTGGGACGGTTCGGCGCCCGCGGACGCCGCCATTCGGGCCGCGGTTCCGCTGCTCAAGCTGGCCAGCGAAGTGGAGGTGCTGACCATCGGCGAAGGGGAAGCGAGCCCTGACGAAGTGGCCGCCTATCTCGATCGCCATGGCTGCAAGGTCACGGCCCGTCTGCTCCCCAAGACGGGCGATGTCGGCACCCAGCTGCTCGACGAATTGAACGGATCGGGCGCGCGCTGGTGCGTGATGGGCAGCTACGGGCACAGCCGCCTGCGCGAACAGATTTTCGGCGGCGCGAGCCGGAAACTGCTGGCCAAGGCTCAGGTGCCGGTGCTGATCTCGCACTGACGCAACGCCGCCCGTCGCCCGGCGCGCCGCTCTCTTCACAGACGCGGCGGGCCGGGACGGCTGGTTCCGCCGGACGCTTCAGTTTGCCGTGTCAGCCCGACATGGCGAAATTGTTCACGTCGAGCAATTCGCCGCACCGATTGTCGGCGGCATCGAGCAGGCGCCGCTCCAGCGTCGCCAGGCGCGACTTGCTCTCGAGTTTTCCGCCGAGGAGATCGGTGAGATAGAAAGTGTCCACTGCCCGCTCGCCGAACGTGGCGACATGAGCGCTGTGGACCATGGTCTTGGACTGGAACAGGGCGAAGGCAAGGCTCAGCAGCAGCGCCGGCCGGTCACGCGCCATCACCTCGACCACGGTGAAGCGGTTCGAGGCCTTGTTGTCGATGATGACCTGCGGCACGACCTCGAAAGCTTCCGCGCGCGTGCGGGGCAGGGGCCGCTGGTCGAGCTTGGTCAGCAGCTTCTGCCGATTGGCCAGCGCGTCCTCGATATAGGTCTTGATGCGCGCGAGCTGCTCGGGCGCATCGAAACGACGGCCAAGCGGATCCTGCACCAGGAAATTATCGAGCGCCGAACCGTCCTTCAGCGTGTGGATGCGGGCATCGATGATGTTGCCGCCCGCCAGATGGATGGCGCCGGCAATGCGATAGAAGAGGCCGGGATGGTCGGCCGCATAGACGGTGACCAGAGTCGCGCCACGTTCCGGATAGGGCTGCGCCTCGATCGAAAGACCGGTCTGCCCTGCGGACAGCAGGTGCCGCGCATTCTGCTCCAGAATGTGGTCAGGCTCGGCAATCCAGTATGACTGGGGAAAATGCTTCACCAGCTTGTCGAAGGCCTTGTCCCCGATGCCGAGGCGCTGGGAGAGCTTCTGTCGCTTTTCCTCGATCCGCTCCTGCCTGCCCCGCTGCTTGTGGCCGGGGCGGATGACTTCCTCGGCGGCATCATAGAGCTCGGTGAGGAGCTGGCGCTTCCAGCTGTTCCAGACACCCGGCCCGACGGCGCGGATATCCACGACGGTCAGCAGCAGCAGCAGACGCAGGCGCTCCGGGCTCTGCACGACTTCGGCGAAATCGAGGATCGTCTTGTAATCGGCCAGGTCGCGCTTGAAGGCCGTTGCCGACATCAGCAGATGATAGCGCACCAGCCAGGCGACGGTCTCGGTCTCGGCGGCGCTCAACCCCAGCCTCGGGCAAAGTTTCTCGGCGATCTCGGCGCCTTGCAGGCTGTGATCGCCGCCACGTCCCTTGGCGATGTCGTGGAGCAGAACGGCGACGTAAAGCACGCGCCGGGAATTGATCCTGGTGATGATCGCGCTGCCGAGCGGATGGTCTTCCCGCAGGTCCCCCTTCTCGATCCGCGAGAGGAGGCCGATCGCCCGGATCGTGTGCTCGTCGACCGTGTAGTGGTGATACATGTCGAACTGCATCTGCGCGACGACCCGGCCGAAGTCCGGCACGAAACGGCCGAACGTGCCCGCCTCGTTCATCCAGCGCAGCACTTTCTCGGGGTCGCGCGGCGATGTGAGGATGCCCATGAACAGGGCATTGGCTTCCGGATGGTTGCGTACCTTCCGGTCGATGAGGACGGCGTCACGATTGAGGGCGCGCATGGCGTTCGGATGGATCTGAAGGTCGTGCTTGTCGGCCAGCGCGAAGATCTCGATCATCCGCACCGGTCGCTCGCGGAAGAAGTCGTCATGCGGAATGGCGATCCGGCCGCGATCCAGCACGAAGCCGTCCAGCTTGCGCGGACGGCTGAAAATGGCCGGGATGTAGCGGCGGCCCTTGCGGGCCATGGTGTCATCCAGATGCGCGAGAAAGACGCCGGTAAGATCGCCGACCGTCTTCGCCATCAGGAAATAGAGATGCATGAAGCGCTCGACCGGGGGGCGTCCGCGCTTCTCGACGAAGCCCATCCGGTGCGCCACCTCGATCTGGAGATCGAAGGTCAGCCGGTCCTCGGCGCGGTTCGATATCTCGTGCATGTGGCACCGCACGGCCCACAGGAAATTCTCGGCGCGCTGGAACTGGGAGAGCTCCGCCCGCGTCAGCAGGCCGACATCCACCAGCTCGGCGACGGTGCGTACGCGGTTCACATATTTGCCGATCCAGAAGAGCGTGTGCAGGTCGCGCAGGCCGCCCTTGCCCTCCTTGACATTGGGTTCCACCACATAGCGGCTGTCACCCATCTGCTTGTGACGCGCGTCCCGCTCCGCCAGCTTCTCGGCCACGAAGCTGCGCGCCGTGCCTTGCATCACGTCGCTGTCGAAGCGCCGCACGCATTCGTCATAGACACCACGGTCGCCCCAGATGAAGCGTGCCTCCAGTAGCGCCGTGCGAATGGTGAGGTCGGACCTCGCCATGCGCATGGTCTCGTCGATCGAGCGGCTGGAATGACCGACCTTGAGGCCCAGGTCCCAGAGGGCATAGAGCATGGATTCGATCACCTGCTCCGTCCAGGACGTCGGCTTGTAGGGCGTGATGAAGCCGATATCGACGTCGCTGTATGGCGCCATCTCTCCGCGTCCGTAGCCGCCCACGGCGATAACGCTCAGGCGCTCGGCCGCCGTGGGATTGCTGACCGGATAAAGATGCGTGACCGTCGCGTCGAAAAGCAGGCGCACGATCTGGTCCATGAGGAAGGCCTGCGCCGTCACCGCGTCGCGACCGCGCGTGGGATTGCGTGCGAGCCTCGCCGACACTTCCCGGCGCCCCGCCGCCAGCGCCTCGCGCAGCGTGACCACGATCGCCTGTCGGCGCGCCAGAACGTCGCCGAGGCCGACCAGCTCGGCGTTCAGCGCATCGGCGACTTGCCGGCGATCGATGATGGTGCGCCGTCCGGGCAGCGATTCGGCAAGCTTGTTCATGACACTCATATAGGAGCGGCGTCCGATAATTGCTTGAGGGCATAGACGAGCTCGAGCGCTTCGCGGGGCGAAAGACTGTCGGCATCGGTCTGCGCCAGCCGCTCGCGCAGCGGATCGGGCGCCTTGTCGGGCTGCGGAGCCAGCGCGGCGGCGAACAGCGGCAGATCATCGAGGCCGGCCGCGATGCCGCCGGTCTGCGCCTTTCCGGCTTCCAGCCTGGCAAGCACGTCCTTCGCGCGGGCCAGCACCTGCGGCGGCAGTCCAGCGAGTCGGGCGACCGCGATGCCGTAGCTGCGATCGGCCGGCCCCTCGCTCACTTCGTGCAGCAGCACGAGATCGCCCTGCCACTCGCGCGCCCGCACATGGTGGAGCGACAGCGCTTCCAGCCGTTCGGCGAGGCGCGTCAGCTCATGATAGTGAGTCGCGAACAGGCAGCGGCACGCGTTCACGTCGTGGATCGCCTCCACCACTGCCCAGGCGATGGCCAGCCCGTCATAAGTCGAGGTGCCGCGCCCCACCTCGTCGAGAATGACGAAGCTGCGCTCGGTGGCCTGCGCGAGAATGGCGGCCGTCTCGATCATCTCCACCATGAAGGTGGACCGGCCCCGCGCCAGATTGTCCGACGCACCGACCCGGCTGAACAGCCGGTCGACAAGGCCAAGCCGAGCGGCGCGGGCCGGCACGAAGCTGCCCGCCTGCGCCAGGATGACGATCAGCGCGTTCTGGCGCAGGAAGGTGGACTTGCCGCCCATATTGGGCCCGGTGACCAGCCACAGCCGATCGCCCTCGTCCAGCCGGCAGTCATTCGCGACAAAGGCAGCGCCTTCGCGCCCGAGTGCGGCCTCGACCACGGGGTGGCGACCGCCGGATACATCGAGGCAACGATCCTCCACCAGGGCCGGGCGCGTCCATCCGCCCTCGACGCCGCGCTCCGCGAGGGCGGCCGCGACATCGATCCGAGCCAGCGCGTCCGCCGTCCGGGCGATCGCCTCGCGCCTGCGGACAGTGCGTGCGACCAGCTCCTCGAAATGCGCTGCCTCGGCGGCGAGGGCATGCGCGCCGGCCTGGGCGACCCGGCCCGCCTGTTCATGAAGATCCACCGAATTGAAGCGCACCACGCCGGCCAGGGTCTGGCGATGCGTGAAGCCGCTGTCCTGCGCCAGCAGGGCATCGGCATGGCGGGCAGGCACTTCGACATGATAGCCAAGCACACCATTGTGGCGGATCTTGAGCGCGGCGATCCCCGTCTCCTCACGGTAGCGGGCTTCCAGGCTAGCGATCGCGCGCCGGCCGTCCCCCGCCAGGCGGCGCAGTTCGTCGAGCGCGGCATCATAGCCCTCGGCGATATAGCCACCATTGGCAGCTTCCGTCGGCGGAGCGGCGACGATGGCGCGCTGTAATATGTCGATCAGTTCCCCGTGCCCGTCGAAATGCGGCAGCAGGTCGTCAAGCAGCGCGGGCCGCGAGGGCAGGCGCCCCAGCCTCTCGCGCAGGCGATGGGCGGCATCGAGGCCATCGCGCAATTGCCCCAGATCGCGCGGGCTGCCCCGGCCGATGGCTATGCGGCCGAGCGCCCGACCGACATCGGGCAAGGCCCGCAATCGGGCACGGACATCCTCGCGGAGCGGTCCATCGTCGTGGAACCACTGGACGAGGCTCAGCCGGGCCTCGATCGCTTCGCGGTTCATCAGGGGAGCGGAGAGATCGGCCGCCAGCAGCCGCGCGCCCGCGCCGGTCACCGTCCGGTCGACGGCCGCCAGCAGGCTGCCGGCCCGCTGACCGCTCTGCGTCTGCACGATCTCCAGGCTCTCGCGGGTGGCCGGATCGATCGCGAGATGTGCGCCCGAACCCAGCCGGACCGGGGCAGCGAGAAACGGCATGCGGCCCTTGCCGACATGCTCGAGATAAGCGAGCAGCCCGCCCAGCGCGGAAAGCTCCGCCCGCGAGAAGGCGCCGAAGCTCTCCAGTGTCGTGACGCCGAAATGCCGGCGGATATGCTCTTCGGCCCGCGCGCTGTCGAAACTCCGGCTCTCGAACGGCATGGCTGCGGGGATGCTTTCCGCCAGTCCGGGCCGCGCGATAACCTCGCTCGCGCCCAGGCGGGCCAGTTCAGCCTCGATGGCGTGCCCTTCGAGCGTCACCACCTCCAACCTGCCCGTGGATATATCGGCTGCGGCGACGGCCTTCGCGCCACCGCTCTCGCCCACCGCCGCCAGCAGATTGGCCCGGCGGCTGTCCAGCAACGCTTCCTCGGTGAGCGTGCCGGCCGTGACGAAGCGCACGATCGCGCGGCCGACCAGCGCCTTGGAGCCCCGCGCGCGGGCCTGTTCCGGCGTCTCGGTCTGCTCGGCAATGGCAACACGGTGCCCCGCCCTGATGAGGCGCGCCAGATAGCTGTCCGCGCTGTGCACGGGCACGCCGCACATCGGGATCGGCTCGCCGAGATGTTCGCCGCGCGTGGTCAGCGCGATGTCGAGGACTTGCGCGGCCACCTTGGCGTCATCGAAGAACAGCTCGAAGAAGTCGCCCATGCGATAGAAAAGCAGGTCCCCGCCCGCCTCCGCCTTCAGGGCCAGATACTGGGCCATCATGGGCGTGGGGGCGCTGGCTGCGCTTCGTGCGGCTTTGTCGGTCTTCGACCCGGGATTGGCATGATTGGTCACGCGCATTGCGTTAGCAGCGCATGCGGATGGCGAAAAGGCGCCTGCCGCGACGGAAATCATGTCCGCACCCCTTGTCGATCGGATCGGATTGTCGCTAGGGCAGACTTGATCGAAGGGCCCCACTCCCATGACAGATACGACCAGCGACAAGACGACCATCGAATTCTCGGAGCGCGAGGCGCTTCTCTTTCATTCGGCCGGGCGACCCGGGAAGATCGAGATCATCGCTTCCAAGCCCATGGCCACGCAGCGCGACCTCGCGCTGGCCTATTCGCCCGGCGTGGCGGTTCCCGTGCGGGAGATCGCCGAAAATCCGCAGACGGCCTATGATTACACCGCGCGGGGCAATCTCGTCGCGGTCATCTCGAACGGCACTGCGATCCTGGGCCTCGGCAATCTCGGAGCGCTGGCGTCGAAGCCGGTGATGGAAGGCAAGGCCGTCCTGTTCAAGCGCTTCGCGGACGTGGACGCCATCGACCTCGAGGTGGACACCGAAGACCCGCAGGCCTTCATCGACGCGGTGGCGCTGCTCGAGCCCAGCTTCGGCGGCATCAACCTCGAAGACATCAAGGCGCCTGAATGCTTCATGATCGAGGCGGCGCTCAAGGAGCGGATGAACATTCCGGTCATGCATGACGACCAGCACGGCACGGCCATCATCTGCGCCGCCGGGCTCATCAATGCCTGCCACCTGACCGGACGCGACATCAGCGAGGCCCGCGTCGTCGTGAATGGCGCGGGCGCTGCCGCCATCGCCTGCACCGAACTCATCAAGGCGCTGGGCGTGCCGCACGACAACGTCACCATGTGCGATCGCGAAGGCGTGATCTATCAGGGACGCACGCACGGCATGGACCAGTTCAAGTCCGCCCATGCAGTGCGCACGGAGGCGCGGACGCTGCATGATGCGCTCAAGGGCGCGGACATCTTCCTTGGGCTCTCCGCCAAGGATGCGCTCAGGCCCGAGTGGATCGGCGAGATGAACGCCCGGCCGATCATTTTCGCGATGGCCAATCCGGATCCGGAAATCCTGCCGCCCGTCGCCAAGGCGGCGCGGCCCGATGCCATCGTGGCGACGGGCCGGTCGGACTATCCGAACCAGGTCAACAACGTCCTCGGCTTCCCCTTCATCTTTCGTGGTGCGCTCGACGTGCGGGCCACCGCGATCAACGAAGCGATGAAGATCGCCGCAGCGCAGGCGATCGCTTCGCTCGCGCGCGAGCAGGTGCCGGAGGAAGTCGCGCTGGCCTATGGCAAGTCGCACAGCTTCGGCGCGGACTATATCATTCCCGCGCCCTTCGACCCCCGTCTGATGGAGGTGGTGCCGGCCGCCGTCGCGCAGGCCGCGATGGAATCGGGCGTGGCGCAGCAGCCGATCGAGGACATGGCCGCCTATCGGCAGACCCTGCGCGCGCGGCTCAATCCCACCACCTCGGTCCTGACGCTCGCTTATGAGGGCGCGCGGGCGGCGCCCAAGCGCGTCCTCTTCGCGGAAGCCGAGGAGGAAGTCGTCCTGCGCGCGGCGATCCAGTTCCGGGACGGCGGTTACGGCATTCCGGTGCTGGTCGGCCGTCAGGACGTTTATGAGAAGCTGAGGGAATTGGGCGTCCGCGACCCGGAAAGCTTCGAGCTCTACAACAGCGTGAATTCGCCGCTCGTGCCGAAAATGGTCGACGCGCTTTACGAGCGCCTCCAGCGGCGCGGCTATCTGCGGCGCGACTGCGAGCGGATGGTCAATCGCGATCGCAACATCTTCGGCGCGCTGCTGCTCAAGATGGGCGAGGCGGACGCGATGATCACCGGCGTCACCCGCACTTATGCCCAGACCATGCGCGAATTGCGCCGGGTCATCGATCCGGCGCCGGATCGCACCTGCTTCGGCATCCATGTCCTTGTCGGCCGTAGCCACACGGTGTTCATGGCCGACACCACCGTCAACGAGCGTCCCGGCGCCGCGGAGCTTGCCGATATCGCCATCGGCACCGCCGCCGTCGCGCGTCGGATGGGCCATGAGCCGCGCGTTGCCTTCCTTTCCTATTCCACCTTCGGAAATCCGCCGGGCAACTGGCTCGACAATATTCGCGAGGCAGTCGGCCTGCTCGACCAGCGCAATGTCGATTTCGAATATGAGGGGGAGATGGCACCGGACGTGGCGCTCAACACGCGCGTGATGCAGAGCTATCCCTTCAGTCGCCTGTCCGGGCCGGCCAATGTGCTGGTGATGCCGGGGCTCCAGTCGGCCAATCTTTCCGCCAAGCTGCTGCGGGAACTGGGCGGGGACTCCGTGATCGGCCCGATGCTCATCGGCATGGGCCAGCCGGTGCAGATCGCCGCCATGGCATCGACCGCGTCGGAACTGGTGACGCTCGCCGTGCTCGCTGCCGGCGGCATCGCACGCTGAACAGACTGCCGCGCCCGGCCGGCGATCCGGCCGCGCGTCAGCTCAGATGCAGCGCTCGAACCGCTGGGTCCGGCCCTGAAGCGATCCATCGCGCAGCAACACGGTGCCTTGCCGGCAGCGCTTGCTGTCCTTGAGCTCCGCGTCGCCGACGACGACGAGGCCATGATAGTTGCCGGCGACCCAGTTCTGCGCTTCCCCACTGGCCATGGCGGTCGAGAGCGCATGAGCCACGCTCGGGATGAGCAGATAATTGCCTGAGGCGACGATCGCTTCGTCGGGCGCGGATGCCGGACCAATGGCCGCTGCCTTGGGGGCAATGGCCTCGCCCTGCGCGATGGCCACGGATGCGCGCTTCGTGGGCGCCACGGCCGGGGCAGCCGCCTGCCGCTCGATGACGGCGGTCAGCCGGGTCGGTTCCGCCTTCGTGGGGATCACGACGGGCGTTTCGCCGGGGCTCGCCGGCGCTGCAGCATCCTCGCGATCGATGATCGCAGCCGAGACGGTTTCCCCGCCCATGATGGACGAGCCGCGCTTCGACCACATCCATCCGGCCAGCGCCAGCAGGAGGGCGGCACAGCTTATCGTTCCGACAAGGATCATGAGGCGCTGGGCGAAGTCCAGACGCGGCCCGGCCTGTTGTCGCGGCGTTTCGGCATCGATGGTTTCGCTTGCCCGGTCGAAGCCGACTTCAAGCGATCCCACCGCGAACCGCCAGCGGCTTCGCCTGGCGCTGTATCTGCCGACCGGCGCCTGCTCGGCAAAGAAATCCGGCCGCCCCAGGGGCTGCAGATCGCCGAAATGCTGCATCGCGGCTCTCCCTCAATTGCCCATCATGAAGTCAACAACGGGTCGATTGCAAGGAAAACCACATGCGCGGCGCCCTTCGAGCCGAAAGCGTCCCGGAAATCACCGGGACGATTGACGATGTCAGCCGCCGTTGGGGCCCGGGCCCGTCGGCGCGCCGCCGCCGCCCATGCCGCCCGCACCCACCGCGCCGATATTGCCGAAAATCTCGTCGAGGAGGCTCCGCTTCCGGCCCAGCGTAGGCGTCTTGGCGCCGACGGGGGACAGATTGGCGACCTGATCGAGCGTTGCGTTGCGATCGATCGTGGCGACGTTGCCCTGTCCATCGAACTGGACAGTGATGAGCAACTGCTCCGTCGGGCGCGGCGAACTGAAAGCGAGCGCCCGCGTATCGCGCGCGACATAATACCAGCGCTCCGGCCCGAACTGCGAGACGAAGGTGGGCCGGCCAAGCGCGCCTTCCACGGAGGCCTTGTTGTCCACGCCGGGCAACACGGAATCGACGATGAGCTGGTCGACGAGATAGCCCTGGTGCGCCCGGATCCGGGTGCAGCCGCCCGCGAGCAGCAGGATCGCCGCCACGCTCGCCACAAGGAGCGGTCGCTTCATCCCTCGCTGCATGTTCATCGTCCGCTCGTGTCCTTCTCGAAAATGCGCCCGGCGGGCCTCGCCGCCCATTGCATTGCCAGCCTCTGCAATCAATATGCAACTGTCCGATGGTGGAGACCCGCCATCATGATCCATCCTGAACTTTCCCTGGCTGCGCAAAGCTGAACCGCACATGAGTCTTTTGTCATCTCTTTTCGCTCGCAAGGATGATCGCGCGGCGCTGCGACCCCTTTATGCGATGATCGTCGCCACGGCCCGTGAACCGCACTGGTATGAGCGCGGCGGCGTGGCCGATTCGCTGGACGGCCGGTTCGACATGGTGGCGGCGGTGCTCTCGCTGGTGCTGCTTCGGCTCGAAGCGCTAGATGCGAAGGGTGAATCGGCCAGGCTGACGGAGCTTTTCATCGACGACATGGATGCCCAGATTCGCCAGATCGGCTTCGGGGATGTCGTCGTCGGCAAACAGGTGGGCCATATGGTGGGAGCACTTGGCGGCCGGCTGGCGGCCTATCGGGCGGGTCTGGCCGGCGAGGCGCCTCTGTCGGAGGCGCTGGTGAGAAATCTCTATCGCGGCAATGCGCCGGCGCCGGAAGCGCTTGCGTATCTTGAGGGAGAATTGCGGGCGCTTTTCGGGCGCTTGTCGGGGCAGGATCGCGACGCGCTTCTTTCCGGCCGGTTGCGGGGCTGAACCATGCCGGAGCGGCCGCCCGAATTTTCCCGCATCGTCCGCGTCAATGAAATAGGCGAGGGGACGCGCGAACATGTCATTAGCGCCACGGACCAGGAGCGCGCCGCGCTCGCGGGGCGCTTCGGGTTGCGGAGGCTCGATCGCCTGGAGGCATCCGCGCGGATTTCGCCGGAAGCGAACGGTTACCGCGTCGACGGGACCGTGACGGCGGATCTGGTGCAGGCCTGCGTCGCCACGGACGAAGATGTCCCGGCGCATCTGGACGCGCCGTTCGTCATCCGCTTCGTGCGGGACCTGGAGACAGCGGAGTCGGAGGAAGACGAGATCGAGCTGCGCGACGAGGATTGCGACCTGCTGCCGCTGGAGGACGAGAGAATCGACCTCGGCGAAGCAGCGGCGCAGACGCTGGCGCTCAATCTCGATCCCTATCCCCGGGCTGCGGGCGCCGACGAGGCGCTGCGGGCCCTCGGCGTGCTCCGCGAGGATGAGGCCGGCTCGCTTGCGGCGGCATTCAGGGACGTCCTGTCAGGGAAAGGCGGCGGGAAGCGCTGAGCCGGCCGCACAACTCGACAGCAATGCCGAACCCGACGCCGGGAGCACCGGAATCCCTCGGCCCTGCCGCCGTCACAGGCGAATGGATACGGACTTGAGCTCCATATGAGCCAGAATACCCTCTCGCCCGTTCTCGCGTCCCCAGCCCGATTGCTTGAAGCCCCCGAAAGGCAGGGCATGATCGATGCCGGCGCCGTTCACTCTTATGGTCCCGGCGTCGATCAGCCGGGCCAGCCTGTGTGCCCGGGAAATGTCGCGTGTCCAGATGTTCGCGGACAGGCCATAGCGCGTATCGTTCGCGCGTGCGGCGATCAGATCGAGATCATCTGCCTCGAACGGCATGACCGTCAGCACCGGGCCGAAGATTTCCTCGCGATACACGCTCATATGCGGCTCGACGCCCGCGAGTACGGTCGGGCGGACAAAATGCCCTGCCGGATCGGCCAGATCACCACCCGCCACCATCGTGCAGCCATCGGTCGCCGCCTGCGCGAGGAAGCCCTCGACGCGTTGCTTCTGCCCGCCCGACACAAGCGGACCGATTTGCGTGCCGTCCGCGGTCCCCGGACCCACACGCAGTGCCGCTGCGTGCGCCGCGACTGATTCCACCACGCGATCGAACACCTGGCGATGGGCGTACAGCCGGGAGCCCGCGACGCAGACCTGGCCGGAATTGAGAAAAATGCCGTTCGCCGCGCCCAGCGTCGCTGCATCGAGATCCGCGTCCGGGAAGATGAAGACCGGAGACTTGCCGCCCAGTTCGAGCGTGACGCGCTTGAGCGTCGGCAGGGCAGCGGCGGCAATGGCCTGCCCGGTCGCCGTCGAGCCGGTGAAACTGATCTTGGAGACGCGTGGATGGGCCGCCAGCGCGGCGCCTGCCTGCGAGCCCAGCCCCGTGACGATATTGATAACGCCGGCGGGGAATCCGGCCTCGAGAACGAGACTGCCGAGCCAGAGCGCGGAAAGCGATGTCAGCTCGGCCGGCTTCAGCACGATGGTGCAGCCCGCCGCGATCGCCGGGCCGATCTTGTTCGCAGCCATCGTCAGGGGAAGGTTCCAGGGGATGATCGCGCCAACCACGCCTACCGGCTCGTACACGGTGTAAGCGTGATGATCGGGCGCCGAGACGGTCGGCGTTTCGCCCGATATCTTGCCTGCCCAGCCGGCATTGTAGCGTAGTCCCGATATCGCCCCGCCGGCGCTGAACCGGGCGAGGGAGAGCGGCATCCCGTTATCGAGGCTCTCCAGGAAAGCGAGCGCCTCGCGGTCGCGCTCGATGAGATCGGCGAGCCTCCAGAGCAAGCGCGTCCGCTCGCCCGGCGGCATGCTGCGCCAGGCTGGCGCGCGCAGCGCACGCCCCGCAGCCTGGACGGCGTTGTCGATGTCGTCCGCGCCGCCCGCCGCGATGCTGCTGATCGTCCGCCCGGTGGCGGGGTCCTCCACGGAAAGCGTTTCGCCGCTCGCGGCAGGCTGCCAGGCGCCGTCGATCAGCAGGCCATGCGAGGCATCGAGGAAGCGCTGTATTTCGGGCGGCAGTTCCATGGCCCTGTTCATGTGCTCCGGCGCTCCACCAGCTTGAAACCAATGTCGATACGAGGCGCCTTCGAGCGGTCGCGCTGGCTTCTGGACAGGGCCTGGAGCATGAGGGCGGCGGCCTGCCGCCCCATTTCCGCGCCATCGATGCGGACCGAGGTCAGGGAGGGCTCCAGTTCCCGCGCGAAATCGAAATCGCCGAAGCCGACCACCGCTACGTCCTCCGGCACCCGCACGCCGCGCACCGAGGCTTCTATGAGGATGCCCTGCGCAAGCCAGTCGGAGGAGCAGACGATCACGTCCGGCCGCTCGCCGGCTTCCCAGATGCGGGCGAAGCTGCGCCGGCCTTCGCCGATCGTGCCCGGCAGGGTGTGGTCGATGCTCCTGGGTTCCGGGCGGCCGGCTTCCATCAGCACCCGTGAGATCCCGTAGCGCCGGATATGGCCACGGCTGCTGTCGGTCGAAAAGATCATCGGCCGCTGATAGCCCTTGCGGAGCAGGAAATTGCCCACCTCGATCCCGATGTCGTGATGGGAAATGCCCGCGACCATGTCGATGGGCGTGATGGGCGTCTCCCAGGTCTCCACGATCGGCAGATTGGATTCCACCAGCAAGGCGCGGACGTCAGGCGACATCGGCAGGCCGATGAGGATGAGCCCGCCGGGGCGTCGGCTGAGGATCTGGGTCACGATCTTCTCGCGCGTCGCGTTTCGCTCGTAGATGCCAAGCAGGGTCTGGTAGCCCCCATCATCGAGCGCGGCGACCGCTGCCCTTACCGTGGTATCGAACAGTTCGAGCGGCGTGGGCGGGGCCATGATGGCGATCAGCCGGCTGCGATTGGTGATGACCGTGCCGGTCGTGAGGGATGGAATATAACCCGTCTCGGCAATCGCGGCATGGACGCGGCCCAGCGTCTCCTTGGTGAGCAGGTCGGGCGTATTGAGTGCGCGCGACACTGTGGCGGTCGACACACGCGCGGCTCTGGCGACGTCGGCAAGGGTCGCTCCCGCCCGGCGGCGGACAGGTCCTTCGCTCGACATATTCGTCATTTAATTCGCCGCCCTCAAAATCAATATGCCCTCAGCTTGGGCGATCCACGTCGCTTAGGCAATGGCCCAGGACCACAAGGTCCCTTCGCGTCCAGCCGCTTCGGTTTGCCCGGCACGCACCTTCCCGGGCGTGCCTGAACCAGCCGTCATCAGGCTCCAGAGCGCCCGAGGCCATTGGTCGCCAGCGGCCTGAAGCACGTCGGCCTGGGCGGGTGAACCGACTGATAGCCGGTGCAACTGTTCACCCTGCGCAACATGATGCGACATGCGAAAGCTGAATGGCCGTCGGGCGGCAGCGGCAAGACCGCCCGCTACGATCATGTCGCCATAGCCCGTGAGGCCCCGCAGGCCGACGGGCGATGCATCGTGTAACGGCCCATACCAGAGGCTTACCAAGTCGCCCTCGCTGGCAAACACGCGCGCGCCGCCGAGGCGGGCAGCATCCGCGAAGGCAAGGGCGGCCTTGAAGCGGGGATCGATGATGACGGACATCGCCTGCGCCCTGCCGGTGGCCGCAAAGAGGGGGGCAGGGAAGGCAAGGCCAGCGGTTGCGAGGCTGCCGAGCTTGAGAAGGTCGCGCCGGATCATCGCCCATGTGCCTTGGTCTTGTCGGCGGTGGCGAGATAGGCCGCGAGCTTGTCGAGTTCATCGTCCGTCACTTCGACACGCGTGATGGGCGGCATGCTGAAGATGCCCTGTCGCGCCACGCCCTTCACATATTCGGCAGGAAGGTCGGTCCGTTCGGCAAGGAGCGCGCGGGCCTTGCCCCAGCGCCGTTCGAGCTGAATGCTGCCCGTGCCTCCGGGCAGGTGGCAATAGCCGCAATGCTTGAGGAACAGTCCCCGGCCATCCAGCCCGGCAGGCGCCGGGACCGTGGCAGGAGCAACCATGGCCTGATCCGGGGAAGCGAAGCTGTGCGCGGCGGCACCAGCGGCGATCAATGCCGCCACGATGGTCATGCCCAGAGCCTTCATGCCGGGTCTCCCGTGCCGATCGTCTTGTAGGGGGCCGGCCAGATGCCGTTCTTGCCCGGCGCGATGATGCCATTGGGATCGATGGCGTTCTTCACGCTCTCGTTGAAGCGGCCCAGCGCGCCGCCATTGAAATCGAAGCTTTTCGAGACCGGGTCCATGAAGTCGAGATGCGTGCGATATTCGCCGAAGCCGGCCGCCTTGGCATCGCCGATGAGAGTGTGGAACAGCTTGCCGGCGCGCGACACCATATCCGCATCGTCCCGATCGTAGAGCAGGATGTTCACATTGTTGATGTGGCGATGCCCCATGGTGAAGGAGGTGTAATAATCGAGGCCATGTTCCTCGAAACGCGCCTTCATCGCGCGGAACGTCTTGCGGGCGAGGGCGCCGTCGGGCGGCATGACGGGCGAGAAACCCATATGACCACCCCGGCCGCCCCACCAGTTGACGATCTGCAGGGCAGTGGCGCTGGGCGCCCGCGCCGCAGCCCGGTCGAGCGGCTCGCCCCGGTGCCATTCCTCGAACTCGATCGGCTTGCCCAGATGCGGCTCGAGTGCCTTGCGGATGAGCTGTTCCTTGGCGCGCACGATGCCTTCATGCCCGTAGATACCGAGCGAGAAACGCCACCAGCCGATGTCGTAATGCTTCATCATCTTGTCGGCGATGGCATCGGGAAGCGCGCCCTTGCCATCATACCATTCGCTGCGCTGGGACAGCACGGCCGCGTCGTGCAGATAGTTGCCGAACACGAAATTATGGTCGACGACATTGTTGAGGCGGAGCTGGTGCAGTTCATCGATCGCCCATCCGATGTCATCGGCCTGCGGCAACTCGATCTTGGCTCGCAGCGTCATTTCCGGCTCGGGCATCAGCCACAGGCCCATTTTCGTGACGACGCCAAAATTGGACTGGACGAAGGCCTGATCCCAGGAGGGGCCGAAGCCATGCTGATAGGCTTGCCAGGTCTTGCTGCCGGCCATCGCGCCCATGCCCGTGCGCAGCAGGTCGCCGGTCGGCGTCACGACTTCCATGCCGCAGATCTTGGCGGCGTGATCGCCATAGGGCGTGTAGCCCAGGCCCCGCTCCAGGGCATTGCCCATCACGCTGCCCCAGGCATTGCCCGGCAACGACATCCACAGGGGAATGTCGTTCTCACGCAGGAAATTGTAGAGATCGTAGAAGCCCACGCCCGGCTCGACGAGGCAATGGCCGAACTTCACGTCGACATCGAGGATGCGGTCCATCCGGCCAAGATCAAGCACGACCGTGCCCGGCATCGCCGGCGCGGCCCAGCCATAGCCCAGATTCTTGCCCCGCGCCGTCGGCCACAGCGGAACCTTGTGCTCGTTGGCGAGACGAACCAGCGCCTGCACTTCCTCCGCGCTGGCCGGCGCGACCGCTGCCGAGGCCGCATGGTTCAACCCGTCGCCAAGCGCATAGGGATCGACATAGCTGGCGCGGTCTTCCTCGCTCGAAAGGACCCATTGCGATCCGACGACGCTCGCAAAGGCTTTCAGGGCGCGGGAAAAACGGGGGGCATCTAGATTGGGCGGAAACAGCTCGGACATCACTCTCTCCCTGTTATGCCCCCTGCATATCGGCAGGCTGAGTGCGATGCAAGGCTTACATCATAAGCGGCAACTACCGGCCAGATAAATGTAAAAGATACATTATCGGGTTTCTACGCGGAGAGGGATGCAACAATCGCATCGAGATCATCGGGGATTTCCAGATAGCGACCGGACAGCGAATCATAGCGGCCGGAGACCAGATCGAGACAGCGCTGCGCGCAGCGCGCCAGCCCGGCTGCCGTCTCGGCGCCGTCGGACACGTCCTTGAGGCGAGCGACCATGCCGGGGAGCCACTTCTGCGCCTCGGGCGCGTTCATGGTGTCGCGGGCGAGCGAGGTGAAGACAAAGCCGGGGTCGATCGCGAAAATCTTCACGCTGGTATCCGCAAGCTCGGCCGCGGCTTCCTCCACGATCCGGTTCTGCGCGATCTTTCCCGTGCAATAGGCACTGAGATAGGGCGCCACCTTCCGCGCGGCGATCGCCGAGACAATGACGATCCGGCCCCGGTCGCGCTCGACCATGCCCGGCAGGAGGCGCCGCAGGAACAGCATGGGCGCGCGGATATGGACCTGCTGGGCCGCCCACCAGGCATCCATGTCCAGCTCCCAGATGGGGCCGATAGGGCCGGGCACGCCCGCGTTGTTGATGAGGATGCTCGGGGCGCCCAGTTCTGCTTCGGCCTGTGACACCGCCCGGTCGACATCCGCCGGATCGGTGACGTCCGCGCAAAGCGCAATGGCTTTCCCGCCCGCCTGTCGAATGCCGGCAACGGCTTCGTCAAGCTGTGCCCTGTTGCGCGCGATCAGCGCGACGGCCGCGCCTTCGCTCGCCAGTCGTTCCGCGATGGCGCGGCCGAAACCCCGCCCCGCGCCTGTCACGATCGCAATTTCGCCGGCAAGCGCTGGCATCGTCCGTCTCCTTGTCTATGCTCCGGCGGTAGGCGCGCTCAGCGCGGTCGCCGCCCGTCAGGCCGATCTCCCGACCAGGTCTCTCCGCTGACCGGATGCGGATAATGAAAGTCGACGATCGGGGTTTCCGGCCAGAAATTCGGCTCCCGGTCAGTGAGTTCGTCTGGCCCGCCCGGGTCGTCGGGAAACACTTTCTGGAAGAAATGGCCCGCATAAGGCTTGCTGTGCGCCCAGCCCGTTTCATAGTCGGCCTGCCAGAACATGTGATAATCGAGCACCGCGATCTTCCAGACGCCGTCTTCCTTCACATAGCTGTTCTCATAGACGCCGGCTTCCCACCATTGCAGCGGCAGGCGCGGATTGATCTTCTCTTTCGTCGCATGGCTGCCGCCCTGCATGAAGGCCCGGAAGCGGCCCCGGGCGCTTTGCCGATCCGGCGCGATGTCGACAATGTCCTGCAATTGCAGATGCTCGGCCAGCAGGCCGTAGACCGGTCCATTGTTTCCATCGGTGAAATTGTTGCGCAGGCGATCGCAGTAGAGGCGCTTCAGCCCGGCCTTGCCGCGGAAGATGCCGCCCATGAAGTGCAACTGCCCGTCCTGCGCGAACAGATCCACGACCTCGTCATAGAGGCCCTTGTCCATATAGTAGCCATATTTGAACTGGAGCGTCCGTACGGCCTGGATGTCTTCCATCACGCCGAGCCGGTGTTGCAGCCGGGCGACTTCCTCGGCCAGTTCGGCCAGCGAGAGTTCCTCTGCCAATTCCATGCCTCCCTCACCTTGGCAGCGCAACGGCTGTCATGGCCCCAAGAAACGGCCGAGGGGATTGCCCGATGGTATCCCCTCGACGCGAAGATCAGAAGCGGCGGCCGACAGTCACCGCCCATTCGCGCGGCCTGCTGGGCTGGCCGGTGAAGATGTAGGTGCCCGACTGGATGAACCGGTTCACATAATAGAACTGGTCGAAGAGGTTGGTCACCGAGAGCGCGGCATACCATTCCTCGTCCGGCGCATTGTAAGTCAGGCGGGCATTGGCAAGCGCATAGCCATCTTCCGCTGCGCGCGGATTGTTGGTCCACTCGTTGAACAGCCGGGACTGGTAATAGACGTCGAAGCGCGGCGTCAGGCTTCCACCATTGCCCAGTTCGGCGCGATACTGGATGCCGGCATTATACTTCCATTCCGGGACGCCCGGCGCCTTGCTGTCCAGCGTCGGTCCGCCCGATACGCCGGCCGCCGCCCCCAGATCCTTGATCTTGAAGTCGGTATAGCTGGCCGACATGTCGATCTGGAGCCCGCGGGCCGGGCGGATTTCCATCTCGGCTTCCACGCCGTTGATGCGGGCACTGCCGGCATTGGCGATGACGATGCTCGGCGCGCCATTATTGTCGAAGCCGTTCGCGCTCAGCTGCAGGTTCGAATAATCGCTGTGATAAGCCGCCAGGTTGAGCCGCACCAGCCGGTCGAACAGGTCGCTCTTGAGGCCGATTTCATAGGCGTTCAGTGTTTCTGGACCGAACGGCACGGCGGCTGCCGGCGTGAAGGGGCGCGGATTGATGCCGCCGCCCTTGAAGCCGGTCGAGAACTGGCCATAGACCATCACCCGGTCGGTAAGCTGGTAATCGAGGCCGATCTTGTAATCCACCCGATCCATCTCGGCTTCGGGCGACGTGAAGGCGCCGCCGGCGAAGAAGGGCGTGCCCGCCGGAACGTTCACCCGGTCGAAGCGATAGGACTTGGATTCCTTGGTGTAGCGCAGGCCGGCGGTGAGCGAGAACTGCTCGGTCAGGTGCAGCGTGCCATGCGCGAAGGCGGAGCGGTTCTTCGCATGGGTGCTGTCGTTCTGATCGAACCCGATGTTCGAGGCGGCCAGATAGGCGCCGCCGCCCAGCGTGCTGTCGCCCTCGAAGTAGAATACGCCGGCGGCCCAGTCGAGCATGTCATTGAAGGACGTGCCCACCACTCGGAATTCCTGTGTAAACTGCTCGAAGCCGGCGATATTGTCGGTCAGGGCGACAGGCAGCGGCGCGTTGTTGGCGTTCTGCGTGAAGCGGCCATTGAACTTCTGATAAGCGGTAATCGACTTGAACTGGACATTCTCCGTGATGTTCCAGGCGATGTCGCCGGAATAGCTCTCGGAATGCACCGTGTTCACGGCCGGCACCTCGCGCCCCAGGAACTTGCTGTCATAGGACGCGAAGGACACATAGGGATCGACGATGAAGCGCCCGTCATAGGGAATGCCATAAGCGGGAATCAGCCGATTATTGTTGTGATTCACCAGCGCGGTCGCAGCGGTATTGATGTAGATGAGCGAGTCCGCCGCGCCTTCCGAATTGTCGCGGATGATCTCGGCGGCCAGATTGACCTCGATGTCCGATGATGGCGTCCAGCGCAGGGCCGCCCGGCCCGCGCGAACACTCTCGCCGCCCAGCGTGCCGAGCTTGCAGCTGTTGCCATGCTGCGAGACCGTGGGGGTGAGATTGCCCGCGAGCTGCGGATAGGCGCAGGCGAAGTCGACCCGGTCGACATAACCATCGCGTTCCTTGGATGCGAAGGAGAGGCGCAGCGCCAGTTGCTCCGCAACCAGCGGGATGTTCACCATGCCGCGCAGATCGATCCGGTCATAGCTGCCATAAGTGCCCTCGATGGACGCCTCGAAGCGATCCCGGGGCTTCTGCGAAATCAGGCGGACGGCGCCGCCGATCGAGTTCTTTCCGAACAATGTGCCCTGCGGTCCGCGAAGGATCTCGATCCGTTCGAGGTCGAGCAGGTCGAAGGACGTGCCGAACAGCGACGCATGGTAGACGTCATCCACATAGAAGCCCACGGCCGGCTCGAGCGCGAAGTTGAAATCGGTCTGGCCGATGCCGCGAATATAGGCCTGGGTGGACTTGCCGTAGCCCGAACTGGCGAGGCGCAAGGTGACGCTCGGCGCGGCCCTGCCCACGTCCGCGATGTTGTTGAAGCTGCGATCGGCAAGCTGCTCGCCGGTTAGCGCGGTGATTGCCAGCGGCGTGTCCTGCAGGTTGGTGGACCGGAACTGTGCCGTCACGATGATGTCGGCATTGCGGTCGTCCTGCGGCGCTGGCGTTTCAGCCTGCTGGCCATGCGCTGCCGTGGCGAGCATGCTCAGCACGAGCAAAGAGGCACCCCGGATGGCGCGGCGTTTCGGATAAGACCGACAGATCATTTTCTCTCCTCTCCTATGATGTGCCCGCCCTGTCCAAGGCAGGGCGCCCGGAGAGTTGACCTCGCCGGATTTATGTATCCGATACATCAATGCTGCGAGAATGCGCAAGCGATAATGCAAACTTTACATACATCGCGTGTTCTGCTTCAACGTTGCCCATGCAGGGTCCACGCGACGGAAGCGGAGGGCTCGGCGAGGATATCGGAGGAGAGGACGTGTTGAGCGCGATGAAAACGACGCGGATATTGGCTGGCGACGCGGGAAGCGCGCTATGATCGAGGATTTCGACGACATCGCCGTGCGCGACCGGCTTATGATCGCCGATCGCATGGCCCGCTATTCCTGGGCGATCGACTCGGGCGATCTGGCGGCTTATCTCGATTGCTTCACCGAAGACGGCATCCTGCGTCACCCCTTGCGGGACGGCAGCCCGGGCGTCTTCGAAGGCCATGAAGGCATCAAGTCCTTCATCGGCGGCAGCATGGGCCAGCGGGCCACGCAGACCTATGGCCACCAGCACCAGTTCAATGCCACCTGCCTCAGCCGTGAGGGAGAAGACATCCGGGTGGCGGCCTACTGCATGATTTTCCGCCATGAATTCCACCGGCAATACTGGCCGCGCGGCGCATCCTGGCGCATGGGCACATGGCATGCGCTGTTCCGGTCCGCCGGGAAGAGCTGGCGAATCGCCGATCTGGACGTCCGCATGTGGACGGACACGGCGCTGGGTGCCGGGACGGCGCTTGTCGATCGCGGACCGGGAATGCCCGGCACGAAGGACTGAAACAGACCATCGCTCAATCAGGGGCGCACAGAATTGTCCGGGAGGGGGAGAGTCGATGAAGGTTGATGAAACAGCTGGGGCCGAGCCGGAGCCTTACCCCTACTGGATGATGTTCATCCTGCTGCTGGTCGCATTGTCCTGCTTCATCGATCGCGTGATCGTGGCCGCGCTCGGGCCGGCCATCAAGGCCGATCTGGGCATCAGCGATGCGCAGTTCGGGCTGCTCACCGGGCTTGCCTTTGCGTTGCTTTACACGACGGCCGGGATCCCGGTGGCCCGGCTGGCGGATCGGCGCAAGCGTGTCCCGCTGCTCGCCATCGCGACCACCATCTGGTCGCTGACGACCATGCTGAGCGCCTATGCCGCCAATTACTGGCAGCTGCTGCTGCTCCGGCTCGGCGTCGGCATCGGCGAGTCGGCGGCCAGCCCCTGCACCGTCTCGATGGTGTCGGATCGCTTCCCGCGCAACAAAAGGGCCACGGCCCTCGCCGTGGTGGCGCTCGGCGCCTCCTTCGGCTCGCTCATCGGCGGCTTTGGCGGGGGGTGGCTTGGAGAGACATTCGGCTGGCGAAACACCTTCCTCATCGTGGGCGCGCCCGGTATGCTGCTCGCCCTGCTCATCCTGACGGTCAAGGAACCGGTCCGCGGCCGGTTCGATGATCCCGCCAGCATGGCGCGTGAAGCGCCCCGCTTCATGGCGATGCTGCGCATCCTGCGGGCCAAGCGCACATTCCTGCATCTGGGCATGGCCTGCGGCCTCACCAGCTTCGTGAATTTCGGCATCCTGCTGTTCCTGCCGATGTATTTTGGCCGGGCCTATGAGATGAGCATGACGCAGGCCGGCCTTCTCTTCGGGATCGTCACGGCCGTCTCCAACGGGACCGGCACGCTCCTCGGCGGCATGGGTGCGGATTGGGCGGGCAAGCGGGACGAGCGCTGGTATGCCTGGCTGCCGGCCATCTGCCTTGCATGCGCCGCGCCGCTCTACATGATCGGCCTCTCCATGCCCAACTGGCAGACCGCCATGCCGCTCGTCGTCATTGGCGCGACACTGGCCTTCACATTCTACGCACCCACCTTCGGCGCGGTGCAGAACATGGTCGAGCCGCGCATGCGCGGCACGGCGTCCGCCATCATCATCTTCTTCCAGAACCTCGTCGGCATGGGCATCGGCCCGCTCTTCGTCGGCTTCCTCAGCGATACGTTCGCGGCACGGATGTTCGCGGGCGATTACGCCGCGCAATGCCACGGCAGCACGGCCCAGACCGCGGCCCAGACCGCAGCGGACTGCGCGGCGGCCGGCACGCTCGGCATCCGCTACGCCATGGTGATCTGCGCCTGCTTCGCCTTCTGGGCGGCCTTCCACTACTGGAAAGCATCGCGCACGCTCAAGGACGACATGATCTAGGGGCGAATGGCGATCAGCCCGGGGCCAAGTCCCAGCACCCCCCCCCTTTCTTCCAGGGGGAGGGCTCGCACTGCGATAGCGGAGCGCTCCTGACGCCCGTCCGGGTCGCTGGCCGCACTCCGCCCTATGTCGCTCGAACAGCTTTCCGATCACCCTGGATATCGAAGACGGGCAGGTCGGATATGTCTCTCATCCTATTGCTGTTCATCAGCGGCGCCGCGCTGAAACCCCGCTGGTAGAAGCACGGCGCTGCCGGAATCTGTGAGGGCACGAGGCGAAGGAAGCGACGTGCGCGGATGTTCCGATGCGGCCGAGCTACCCGGCGGCATGTCACGCGTAGCTGCCGGTCCTGTAAGCCTGCGGAGACGTGGCCTGAAAGCAAACGATCCGCTTGCTGCATCAGAAGCGCGGAGATACCCGTTCAGACCGCCCTGCAATAGTCGCTCATGCGTATTTGCGTTGTGCGCCAGCCTCTCAGCTCGGAGTCACATTCTTGCGTTTTCTGATTGCCTGTTTCTTTTCACTGACAGCCCTGCTTCCCCTGCAGATGGCGCGTTCCGCACCGTCTGATGCGCCGCGCACGCGCGTGATCGTGCTGGGAGTGGATCATGGGACCCAACTTCTCTCCGAACGCGATCAGCCCGGCATGTTGGCGGCCTATCTGAAACAGGTGCAACCCGATGCCATCTGCATCGAGCGCCCGCCCGAACAGGCTGCGCGCGGCGATTATTACGAATATACCTATGAGGTGCAGGGGATCATCTTACCCTATGCCAAGGCATCGCGGACCACCCTCTGCCCGATCGACTGGATGCCGCCGGTCGAGGACGCGAAACTGGGCTTCGGCCTGGACCTCGACACACCGCTGGAAATACGCCGTCCCAGCGGCTTTCAGGGTTTCCTGACCTTCCCGGATCGCGCAAGCTTGACCCGTGACTTCTTCGCTGCCGACGATCCGCAGAATCTGGCGGCCGTCGTACACTGGGCTGCGACCCCTGCGCCCCGCGCGGACCTGGATCTGCCGCGCCGCCTCTATCTCTACCGGACTTTCCTCCAGGCAAGGCGCATCCACGCAGCGGCCATCGCCCATCCAGGCAAGACCGTGCTGGTCGTCGTGGGTTATTTTCACAAGCCAGATCTGGAGGACATCCTCTCACATGATCCGGCGATCGAACTGGTGAAGGCCTCCGCCTACGCCAGACCCGACGATGACGCTGTCGAGGCAGCGACCACCACGGAGCATCTGGCGGCAATCCTGTCGTTCAACCTCCTTGGCGCCCAAGCCGAAACCGGCATCGTCAACTGGCGGTGGGTGGGAAATGTGCTGGACCGGTTCCAGGCGCGGCAGCAAGGCCCCGAGGCGAACCTCCTGCGTATCCGTTATGAGTTACTGACAGGTCGGATCACGCCTGCGCAAGCCTCACGGCAATTCCGTCTTCTCGCGGCGGGCACGGCGGACGATGTCAGATTTAGCTGGACGGGCGTGCAGGATGCCTTGCGCATAGACTCCTTCTTCGATCCGTTCGGCAATCTTTCCGTGCGGCAGCGCGCGTTGATTGAACTGGCGCGCTGCCTGTTCGCAACGGGCCATGCGCGTGAAGCGGATGCGACCATTGGGCAGGTGAAGCGCACTTTGTCTCCCAGACAAGCGCTACAACTGACCGGATATGCCGAGAGACTTCGGCCTGACAAGGCGCCCTAGTCGACGGCAATGGTGCCAGACGGTCCGCGGACCTTCGCCAAGGCTGCCCGCAGCGCTTTCGTGCTGATTGTCCATTCCGGACTGAAGTGGCGGAGCGGGAGGGATCATGCAGCCCTATTAACGCATTGATAACAAAAGGGAAAAAAATTGACCGGTCGCCAGTCCCACATTTAGTCCCACATGCGAGCGCTAAGTCATCGCCGGACGATTTCGTAGCCTGTCGCCATCGACCGTCTTTGCGGGCAGGGTGCTGGGGTATATATGCAGAGGCAAGTCTGAGCAGGTGCCCAGAAGAGCTTGATCGCTGGGCGGCTAAGCGGTTGATTTCCCAGTCAAATCATAGACTTGCGAACTCGCCAAGAGCATTGATATCACGATCTGGATTCGTGGAAAAGGCTGGACGTGAATGGACGGGGGGTTCGAGTCCTTCTCGGCAGCGGCTGGCTGGGCTTGTGTCCGAAATACGCCTACAAATTCCGGACGGATTGCGATTGCGCTTTGTCCGAAAAACATATACAAATTTCGGACAATGAATGAGACCGCTGATCTGAAGACCCGCATCCTGCAGCGGATCAGTGCCGGTGCACCACGCAGCGTATGGACGGCGGCGGACTTTCTCGACCTCGCTACGCGCGATGCCATTGACAAGGCCCTCCAGCGTCTGGTCGCCACCGGCACGCTCCGGAGGGTCGACCGAGGCCTATATGATAGGCCGGATTTCAACAGCCTCACCAAGGCGCCGAATCCTGCCGATCCTCGCCAAGTGGTCGAGGCGATCGCCCGTCGCGATCAAATTCGCGTCCTGGTCGACGGCATGACTGCCGCCAACGATCTTGGTCTCACCAACGCGGTCCCCGCCAAGATTGTCGTCCACACTGATTCCCGACTGAAGCCCGTCCATCTCGGCAATCTCGAAATCAGCTTCCGGCCCACGGCCGCCAGCAAACTCTTCTGGGCCGGTCGCCCGGCCATGCGGATCGTCCAGGCACTCCACTGGTTGCGCGACACTGCGGCCGACGCCGACGAGGACCGCTCTATCCGCCATCGGCTCCAGCAGCTTCTCTGGCGCGAGCCGGATGGCGCGCGGCTACGCAAGGATCTACACGACGGCATGTCGGCATTGCCGGCCTGGATGCAGGACTATCTGAGAACGATCCTCACCGCCGAGCCCAAAGCCGCATGAACCCAAATTATGATGCAATCCTGTCCGCGGATCAGGATACCCGCGCGGGTCTCTTTACCGCGACCGCGCAGCGCCTCGGCACAACGCCGCAGAACGCCGAGAAGGACTTCTGGGTCTGCTGGACGCTCGATGCGCTCTTCAACGGACTTCCCGAAGGCCCGAGGCTGCTGTTCAAGGGCGGCACGTCGCTGTCAAAGGGATTTGGCCTCATCCGCCGCTTCTCCGAGGACATCGACGTCACGGTCTTCCGCGACGATCTCGGCGAAGCTGCCAGCGTCGATGAGCTGCAGGCGCTGAGCCGCAAAAAGCGCGATGCCGCGCTCGATGCGATCAAGACGGCCTGCGAAGCCTATATCAACGGGCCGCTTCTGGAGCAGCTGTCCTCGATCGCCGCAGCGACCGCCGAGCGGATGGCACTGCCCGCGGACTGGCTCCGTATCACACCGCATGATGGCGACAGCCAGACGCTGCTGGTCCTCTATCCGGCCGCGACACCTGCCGACGGCTATATCGACAAGGCAGTGAAGATTGAGTCCGGTGCCAAATCCGCGCTCGATCCAAACGCGGTCCATTCCATCCGTCCCTATGTCCACGACGATGCCCCCGACCTCGACCTGACCGTGCCGAACGTCACCATCGTCGATGCCGAGCGAACCTTCTGGGACAAGGTCGTAATTCTGCACGGGCTGCGCCGCTGGTTCGATATCCGCGGCGAACTGCGCGGCGGCGGCCACCGCGTGTCGCGCCATTATTACGACATCCACATGCTCATGGCATCGGACGTAGGCCAGAAGGCGCTGGCAAACCCCGCGCTCGGCGCCGATTGCGTCGCGCACGCTCGCATGTTCTTCAATCGGCCGGACTTCGACCTAGCATCTGCGGTAGCCCCGAGCTTCACGTTGTGCCCCGAAGGAGCGATGTATGACGACCTGCGCCGCGACTATGCGGCGATGAGCACCATGATCTTCGGCGTCGCACCCGATTTTGACGCCGTGATCGAAAGTATCGCAGCGCTGCAATCGAAGCTGAATGAGGCGTCCCCGCAAGACTGAAGGCGTCACTGGAAGGCATGGCAAGAACCAGCAACATCCTCTCCAAGGCGGCCTTCATAGTTCCAACTCGGCGTCCCAAGCGGACTTCGGCATATGGGTGCTGAGCGTAACACCATGTGACCAATCCTCGGAGAGATTCCGATTCTGTCGGAGGATTTGTCACATGGCCGCCGGTTCTCTCGGCTGAGTGAGATCGGCTGAAAGCGGCTTAACCGAAGTTGGATCTGGAGGCTGCGCAGCGCGCCCTGTCAGGTCACGGTTTCCATCGGGCGCTTAAGGTGCCACGGTCGAGTGACATCGGCCAGCGCGATGACGTGTAATTTTGAAGATCCTGCGGCGTTTGCCGGGCTTTGAGATAGGCGATGGTCACGACGCTGCGCGGCTCGAATGTGCCGAGCAGTGACCTCAGTTTCTCTGACCGTGATAAGCCCATGGCATATTTATGGCATAATTTTCAATGTATCTGCCGCGAGGATTTGCCACCGCTGGAAGAGCCGGCGCGCAATTTGCCATCCGGTCACACCTCGCGACAACGGCGTTGCACGGCAGCGCCCGCCGGGCCGCACTCGTAACCTAGTCTCGCAAGATCCCATACTCTTCCGATTACCGGTCGGCGCTCGCAAGAAGTTAGCCATGCGGGCGCAATGGCTATATCTCGATCGACGAAGAAGCGTTGAGAGGAAGTTCAATCGCATGAAGCTGCATTCAGACGTAATCCGACGCTATACGTCGTTGTCGAGCGTGGTTGATATCCTGCGCCGACAGCAGCTGCCGCTCCTGAATCCCGAAAGCTGGGATGATCGCAACGATCGTTATTTTATGGGCCTCTACAAGGAGGCACGCCAGCTCGGCGGGCTTTATGCACTTTGCGCTGCCCAATGCGCAGAAACATATCACCATTGGAAAGTTTTTACAGGCGGCGCGGATGGGGCCTGTCTAGAGATAAAGCGGGAACCATTTGAGGCGCTGTTGTCCAAGCTCCAGCATGTGCGATTCAAGACGGTAGACTATCTCGTCCTGGAAAAGGTCGATCGGCTTCGGCCACAGGACCTCGCCAATCTTCCCTTCTGCAAGCGATATGGGTTCACGGACGAGATCGAATATCGCGTCATCGCCGAAACCGCAGAGCCGCAGCAGCCGGTGCTCAGAATCGACTTTCCGCTCGAGCTCATTGGCCGGATCGAACTTAGCCCATGGTTGCCCGATGCGGTCGCCCAAAGTGTGCAGGCAGTGCTTTCATCCATCGTGGCGGACCACGCGATCGAGATCAGGCGCTCGCGCCTGATCGACAATGATCGCTGGAAAAGGGCCGGCGATCGTGTGGTGGGCAAGAAGGCGCGGGCGGTCCACCTCAAACCCAGCTCTTCCCGTAAAGCAGAGAAGTAGCGGCTAGCGTTGGGAAGGTAGTTCGACGCGGCGCCCCGCGCGCCGAATTCGCTTAACTTTCTTCTTCCCCGTGGACCTTCCCGCCGCCTTGGAACGCCGTGGTCGTTGCCGTCGCACCACTTCGGATTTGCCGACATTGGTGGGAGAGTCTGTTACGCTACGCGCTTTGCCGACCACCTGTTGGCAGTAGCCCTCGCAAATCTGGACGTCAGTTTCTGCGATAAGGAGGAATTCGCCGCCGCAGGAGAATTGCCGACGTTCCGCCCAGGTCAGGATCGCCTGCTCACAGCGATATGCCTGCATGAGATCCTGCATTTGCCATTGCCGTATCATCCGCCAACGAAGCGGCACGATTGTCGGGAACGCGGCGTTCAGCTCCGCCGAACGGCGGCGAGGATCGCCGCTGAAACCGACTTTCAGCAGGATCTTCCCTTGCTCGGTTCGGAAGCCGAGAAGTCGCGCAACGTAGACGAAAGCCGCTTCGCGGCGGGGCACTCGCGTGACGTCGATGGTCGTAGGAGCAGGCCCTCGCGACGGCGAAGGCGGTATGGTGCAGCGCTGAGCAAGGCTGGCGCGGGCCGCTTCCGCCGCTTCGATCAGAGCCAGTGACGAATGGCTGAATTCTTGCCAGATCATACGCTCCATCTCCGAATCGGAGCGCGTTGGCTGTCCGGTCCGCTTGCTAACGAAATGAGCGACCTTCCTTGCGACACCATGCGGATTGCGAAAGCGACCATCGCCGCCCCCGTTCTCACTCGCCCGCAGAAAAGTCGAAAGAGCAAGGACATCTGGATCTTCGCTGGTCGGGAGGCGCCGGCGGTCACTCGCCAAGTGAAGGGCGAGGATTGTCTCGTCGCGGGTCCAGAGCGGCAGGCCGTTGATCGTCGGTTTCCTTAGGGCTTGGCTCGGAGGAGGAGCGGCACTGTGTGATCGGCTTGTGCCTTCGCTGCCAGTGCCGGATCGATCCACGCCAGAAGCTTCATTACTTTCGCGTGCTGAAGCGAAAGGTCGAGGTCGACAAGCGGCTCGTGGTGATCAATCCTATTGCGAAGGGCCGCGGCCTGAGAGCCGAGCTGGGCTAGTTCGTGCCTCCCTTGGTCGGCGGGAAGATGGGGGAAGACGACACGCAGCTGCGTGCTCCATACATCCGGGTTGAAGACGGGCCGCAGCAGACCGACGCAGAGCCCGAAGGACGATTTCGCCATCATCGCTTCGGCGTCGATGGCGAGACCGTCCTTCATCAGGCGACTCACCGCCTCAGCGATGCTCTTCCGGTCGGCGTGGGTCGAGCGGCGCGTGAAGGACGGATCCTGGAACCATCGATGGCCGTAGACGGCGGTAAAGGCGTCGTTCACGCGGACGCGCAGCGCCAGCTCTGCCTTTTGAAGCGGCCGATAGAATGCGGCGCCGACCTGCTCGTTCCAATCGTGCAGTGCCAGAGCGCGGGTCGCGTCATGTCCGGCGGCGCGCATAAACTGGCGGACACGCGCGCGTGAGATGCTTCCGGAGAGCCCGGGGACGGAAGGGAGTTGATTAGCAGCGCGCGTCACCTTATTCTCCTCCCGTGAGCCGGTGAACCGTCACTGCCGACGGCATCACGGTCCCGGACCCCAGAGCCCCGCGACAGCCCTTCCGGGCCCTCGCGGGGTTTCGTTTTTTCTCCCCCTTCACTTCGCTGCCGCGCCCACGGGCGCGGCTTCGACTCCTGCCCTATTACACGCCCCCTCCGCAGCCGCAAGCTCTTTTCGACACAAAATGGAACGAAAGCCATTTGAATTTCAAAACGCTTGCATTTTGGAATTGGCGCGTTTAGAGGGGCGTCATGGCAAGGATCAACGTCGGTAGCGAGGAGGTGCAGCGGCTCGTTCGAGAGCTGGTGGTGCCGCTGTATCTGGACACGGGCGGCGTCGCGGCGGTTGCCAAGCTGCTCAACGACGTGCTCGCCGGAGACGGGCAGCCGATCCATCAGAACCGGCTGCACGCGGTTCTCTCAGACATGTTCTCGCGCGGGCTCAATGAACAAAGCTTCGACACGCTGCGCCTGGCTGCCGAACGGCTTGGTCCGCGATCGAGAGCGCAGCGGGCGGCCGACCAGCAACGCCTGGCCGAGGCCGGGCATCGCATCATGTCAGCCAGCGGCGGCGCGCCTGTCGACCTGGCGCTGGCGGCAGAGCGGCTCTCGCTGCCGCCAGCGGTGGTCCGCCTGTCTCTTGAAGCTGTAGGTCAAAAAGCCGCCCCGACGCCCGAGGAAGAGCCGCCCCCATCCACCGGCCCCGACTGGAGCTA
This sequence comes from Sphingobium lignivorans, assembly GCF_014203955.1. Taxonomy (NCBI): domain Bacteria; kingdom Pseudomonadati; phylum Pseudomonadota; class Alphaproteobacteria; order Sphingomonadales; family Sphingobiaceae; genus Sphingobium; species Sphingobium lignivorans. The sequence continues at coordinate 4,058,405 of NZ_JACHKA010000001.1, read as the reverse complement.
TCAGGACAAGGCGCTGGCCGATTGCCTCGACGCCTTCAGGCGTCGTCCGGCGGGCAACATCGGCCTCGTTCTGCCGACAGGCGCGGGCAAGACGCGAACGGCCTTCCGCATCATCTTGGAGATGCTCGCGCGCGCCCAGTCGAAGGACTCGAAGGCAATCTGGGTGACGCATCGCAAGTCGCTTCATGCGCAAGCGAACCGCGAGCTCGACAAGTTGCTGACCGAAAGCCCCAGTTCGCTTCCCAGCGGAGCGCTGGACCTTGCCGGTCGCGTTGAATTCGTGATGCTGGCGGAGGCGCTTGACAGGATCAATGCCGGTGAGCCGCCGGCTCTCGTCGTGATCGACGAAGCGCACCATGCGGCTGCGCCCACCTATCAGCCGATCTTCGAGGCGCCGCACCCATTCCCGGTCTTGCTGCTAACGGCGACGCCGAACCGACCGGATCTGCTTCCGATCGGCATCGATGAGGTGGCCTTCACCATCACCTATCGAGAATTGGCTGAGCGGGGCGCGATCATCACGCCGACGTTCGAGTCGTTCGCGGTGGAGGATTTCTCCTTCTCCGACGACACGATCAACGATCTGGTCGATCGTCTCGTTGCCGACAGTGCCGACCGGTTCAAGAAGACGCTTGTCCTCGTGACTCGGCGCGAGCAGATGCGCCTGCTCCACGAGCGTCTGGCCGTGGCGATCGACGCCGACCCGCGGCATCCGCTGCGATCGACCGACGTCGGTTTCATCGACGGCACCGGCAATTCGCTGTCGTTGGACAATGAGGATTTCCTGGCGGTGTTCGCCGCCAAGCCTCGAGCGATCTTGATCTCCGCGCAGATGCTGCTCGAAGGGTATGACGATCCCCGCATCGACGCCGTTGTCATCACCTACAAGACCGAGAGCGTGATCAAGCTGATGCAGGCGGCGGGGCGCTGCGTGCGCTATGCGCCCGGCAAGACGGAAGCCTGGGTTGTCCAAGCGGACAATCCGACGCTGGCCTATCGGTTCGACCAGCGCTGGCTCTATCAGGAGATCGACGACCGCCTACTTCCCGAACTGCGCGACTGCGATTTCGCCGACAAGGGTGAGTTGCTGACGCTCGGCGCCGAACTCTTGGCGGCGCACCATGTTGAGGCCCGGGCCCGGGCGGACGCGATGGATACCTTGGCGGCGAGCGATCCGGCCCATCCGCCCCGGCTCATGTTCTATGGCCTCCCTTATTTCGGCGCGCCGGAGGATTTCGAGCAGAATGCCGCGTGGGGCGTGTTCGTCGAGACAAGCGAGAATTCCGCGGTGTTTAGGGCGGTTTATAACCGTTTCAGCCAGATGGGGGCGGAGCGATCGGATCCCAGCGAATTTCTGGACGTGGTCGGCCCAAGTCTCGGAATGCCGCAGGGGGACCAGCGCTTCAGGCGCCAGATGATGGGCGTGCTGACCGCCGCCTACTTTGCGCATGAGGAACTAACGCGCGCGCCGGGCGCGGCGCAAGGCAGTCGCGGGTACAAGCCCAACCATAGTACGACCTGGCTGCGCTACGTGACATTGCGTTATCGTCCGGCACTGCCGTTGGCGCTGTCGAATTTCCTCGCCGACTGCCATAACCGCGGCGAGGTCGAGCGCAGCTATGTTGTCGATCCTGAGCGCTATGCGATGGCGATCAAGACATCGCTCCCGTTCGGCGGCAGCGAGGCCGTTCTGCTCACCGCCGACGTGACGGCGGAATTGATCGACTGGCTTGAGCAGATCCGCGCCGCGCTGCGGCTCGTCGAGCCATCGGAGCAGCTGGCGCAATTCTCGATGATGGCAGCGCGGCTTGTTCAGCCGCGCCTGCCGCTCACTCATCTGGCCCGAGCCGATCGCCTGCTGTCGGACGATGGACGGGCGCAGTTCAGTCTTGATCTTACCCCGAATACGAAGGAGCCCCGCCCGTGAGCATCAACGATCAGACCAAGAAGGATCTCGGCAAGCCGTTCGATCTCGAACTCGACAAGATCGCGCTTGATCCCAACAACCCGCGCATCGCGCCCAAGCCTGCGCCGGGCTACGCCAACGCGAAGACCATCTTTGATCCCGAGGTCCAGAGCAAGCTCGTGGTGAAGGTCTACGAGACCTACAATGCCGGCGATCTTGAAGCCTCGATCATCGAACAAGGGTGGACGCCGGTCGACCAGATTCTCGTCTGGGAGCATCCCAGTGGCGAAGGTCATATTGTCGTCGAGGGCAATACACGTGTCTCGCTGCTCAAGCGCCTGCCCGAGCGGCTCGATCGCGAGCAGAAGAAGCTCGATCGTCTGATCAAGTCCGGGTCGCCACAGTCGCAGATCCACCAGCAGGAGTTGTTGATCAAGAAGATCGAGCAGCTGATCGCCGATACCAGGACGCTCACCGTCTATCCCGTGCTTGCCGCCGATGCGACCGAGCTGCGCTTGAAGCTGCCGCGTCTGCTTGGCGTGCGCCACGTGATGCCCGCAAAGGGCTGGGGGCCTTACGCCACCAATCTTTACATCATCTCGCTTTATGAAAGCGCCTATTACGACAAACACGGAGAGGACGAGCCGCTTCGGCTGGAGCAGCCGATCCTCGACCGGATCGCGGCCGAGCTGCCGCTCAAGCCGGATCAGATCCGGAAGAATATCCAGGCCGTTTCCGCGTTCAGCCACTTCAAGGCGAATTATGAGGAGCAGATCGAGGCAGCTGGCAACAAGCTCGGCGCGGGCGATCAATATTATTTCGATAATATCCTGGCGAGCACGCACGCGCGCAACGAATTCGGTTTCACCCCGGATCGTCTTCAGCTGACAGACGAGGGCGAGGAGGCGCTGTTCAAATGGGCCTTTTCCAAGAAGCGCGAGACCACGGGCGACGATCCCGACGCTATCAACGAGAATGTCTTCCAGAAGGCGGAGGATATCCGGCTGTGGCAGAAGATCGCTCGTTACGATGCGAAGACGGGGACCACGAACTTCTCGCGGCGGCTGAGCATCTCGGAGCCGGACGATGCAACGCCGGTTTGGCGCCTCAACCGCGAAGCGGATTCGCATCGGGAGCAGAATACCCCCGTCAAGGCGCTCAACGATCTGTTGAACGGGCTGAAGCAGATCAAGCTCGACACCTTGCTAATGCAGGGGGAGCATATCAAGCCAATGATGGAGGAGGCGGTCGCACAGATCCAGAAGTTCGTGAAGTTCATCGACGACAACCGCCAATAGCCTGTTCGTCGCGATGGGCACGCCATCAGCATCTCAATCGTCGCAGAGCCCTCCCGCATGGCGACGCTGGAGCCTTGGGCGATTAGAGACGCACCTGCGCCGTGCGACGCGAAATTGGCTCATCGCGACTGCGGGGAGGGTCGACCCCGACCCGCCGCGACGGACGCGCCCAAGTTTCACGTTGGACCAGCTCGCACGCTTGCCCTCGGCGGACCGTCTGGACCGGAGCGCGGCGGATCAAGGCAGGCTGCGGACGCGGTTCAAGGCCACGGATCCGATCTGGAATGAACCCCAGCAACAAACCAAGCATTGGACCCCGCTACGGGAGCATATTAAGCGCCTGTGCCTGGTCGCGGGAGAGCTTGAACAAGGTTCGCCCGATGCGGATTGGTTTCCGATTTTCGAGCAGCTGCACCTCGCGGCCTCGCTCAACGACCTGTCGTGCGACACCGATATCACCAACACGAGCTTCATGTGCAGTCCCGCTGCTGAGTATGAGGACGTGAACAGCGAGGTCGCCGCGAAGCACCTTGCCGGCGTAATCACGTTCAATCTCGTCTGGGCAGCCTATGAAGGCGCAGTCGCTTTGGCGCGAGGCGCGGACGGCAAGGGTCAGCCGAAGGGCGCCTTTGGGCGCGAGCTCTTGCTGCGCAGGTTTGGCGACCGGCATATGCCAGGCCTTCGGAACGCGTTCGCGGATGCGATCGCGCTGCGCTTCGACAAGGGGCGTACCCTGCAGGGTCCGGAGGTGCGGCGCGCGGCGGCCGGCGGAGCGCTCGCCGCGCTCGCCGCCGAGCATCTGCGCCAATTCCGCAACGCGCTGGCGCATGGCGACCTGCGCAAGCCGGACCCGGACGATTGGGGTGAGCGATCGACCTACGCGGTCGATGACGATCCTGCTATCCGGCAGTTCCCTGCGAACATCCGCCTTACCCTCATCCTGATCCAAGTCCTGATCCTGTGCGCGCTTGATCCGGACGAGCTTATTGAGGAATGGCATGATGGCCCGGTGTCTGCGATCGACTATGTCACGACCTTGCATTGCGCCGCGCCAGCGCGGGATGAGCCTTTTCTGTTCGAAGAGGTCGCGATCCCCCAGCCCCTTGGTTGGAGGTGAGCAGAACTACTGCGCGTGATGAATGCTCCTACGGCACGAAAATCTTGAGGGCCATCTGGACGAGCCTATTTGCTCGCGCTTCGAACGTCGCCTTTGTCCAGTCAGCAAGCTGGCCGACCTCTCGATTTAGGGAAACGTTGGACTTGGCGAGCATCTTCTTCTTTTCGGCGAACGGTTTGTTCGCAAGCGCGTCATTGTCATCTGGCCCAAAAATCGCGAGGTTGCCGAGTGCGTCCTTGAGCGGTTCCATCGCCGCTATTTTGTCGGAGGCCTTTGCTGAGCGCGGGTAGATGTGTTCCAGCGTGGTGTTCGAGAAGTCCAGAATGGCGGACTTGTCCTTGCATCTCGGAACTCCATTGGCGCCCTTTTCGAACCAGCTGCGATGATCTTCGAGAGTAATCAGCAGGTACCGGATGTGACCGTTTCCTGCCCGCTTATTGTATCGCAGCTGGCGCAAACTGGCCTCGAAGACGTCAAGAGGAACCATCTTGTCGAGAAGATCCCCGAGCTCCGTACGCAGCGTGCTGAGTTTGTAGCCCGCCGGATTGTCGCGGATCCTTTTCGCATGCCGCAGATATAGGTCCGTCATCGGGCTGATATGCGCGTTACCGATAGTCTTGTAACGGAAGACGAACCGTTCGAGCGAGGCGACCGCTTCAGCAAACTTTATAGATCCCAACTCGTGCAAGGCGAGCAGCAAAGGCATTGCATTGCTATGCTTGAGATGGGTGACCAGCATAGACAGCCGTTCGCGATCCCATCGGACGGTCGACTTGTCCTTCGAAAAGGGCCAGGCACCGTCGCCCATTTTATCGAGCAGCTCGAACGCGGCGTCCATGCGTTCGACTTCATCCACGATGGAGTTTGCCAGCGCTTTCGTGACCTTTGTGCCGGCTGTGACCTTGAACCTGTACTCCAAAAACTGGTCGGTCAGTTCGGACGAGGAGGGACGCTTTCCCTCGTGGCTTGAGTAATACCACTTCAGATACGTGTCGATCACCTTGGGCTCGTAGGCGAGCACCTCGTCCCAAGCGCTAGCGAGCCCTCCCTGCGAGCTTGCCAGAGGGGTCGCGTCGAGCAGCTCCATCGTAGCTGCTCGTAGAAGATCACTGTCGGTGAGCTGGACGCCCCGATCATTGAGCACTTGGAATATCTGATACGCCTCCGAGCGGGTGTCCGAAGACATAAAAATAACAGTGCAGTCCTCCCCTAACACGCGATCGGCCAGCAGCTGGATGTGCTCGGCATTCTTTGCGAGGCCTTCAGACAGGAACGTTGTCTTCACGAAACTGGTCAGTAGGTCCCACGCTGTTTGCAGCCGGTCGTGAGAAGCGCGGCTACTTGTTGGTGACTTGCCCTCAAGCAGCCCTATGAAAAAATCGCGATCGGCGTCGGAAAGCGTAAGTTTCGGTACCTCGACATATTCGAGTGCAATGCTGTCCCGGTAGTGGAGGTAAAGTTTGGAGAGGGCGTCCACCGTATTGGTGAGGAATGCGCTTGCCTTGGTCTCTTCCTCAGAGGGCTTGGCCTTCTTTGTGAGATCGCCAAGGGCGTTGCGCATTTGCGCCACGAGCGCCCCAATCAGTAGGACGAAGGAAGCCAGGCGTTGCTGGCCATCGATGACCTCGTAATTTGATCGGCTCGAGTTTCCGAGTGCGCTCGGCACGGTGACGATGCCGCCAAAAAAGTGGTTGAGTTTGCCGCCTTCTTTCCGCTTGGCGAGGCATCTCGCGATGTCGTGGATGAAGTCAGAAACCGCCTGGTCGTCCCACGCATAGCCGCGCTGATATTTCGGAACGGCGAAGGTGTGCTTTTGTTCGAACAGCGTTCTGATCGACAACTGATCCGGCTTGATCCCCAATGACGCTCTCCACTGCCCGCCATCGCGGGTGTCGGCCGTCCCCGGCTAAGGGGACGGGAGCGTTGTGCCCGACCGAGTGAGCGGCGTCACCGCATTTTGTGTCGCGCCTACCGGCGGAGCGCCGACTGAGCGGCCTCACGCCGTGGCGCAAGAGACCTCAAGTTGGCCGAGAAAGTCCCTGATTGACCGCAGGTCGCGATCATTTGCCAAGAGGCCGATGCCACGATGCAGATGAAGCCGGAACTGCTGGGAGATGGCTTCTTCCTCTAGCGAAATCCCGTCGCGCAGGCACCGCGCTTTGAGCAGAGCCATATAGACGTCGCTGTGGCGGCCGCCGAAGACGCGCCAAGACATTTCGACATTGCTGTCGCTGGGGATTTTCGCGGGGGCTGGAGGTGTCGGCTCGGCGAGCGAGCGACAGAAAGCCCAGCGGCATAGCACATTCCACTGCTCAAGGCCCGTATACCGCTTGAGACGGATCAGCTGCTCGCGAGCTTGCTTCGACAGCCGGATATGTTCAACCATCAGGCGGCCTCCTCGACACGCGGAGTGTCGTCCGGGAAATAGCCCTCCTCGACTATGGTTCGCGCTTCGTCTTCGTCGAACCGGAGACGGTAGCTGCGTCCGACCGAGTGCTTGAGATCACGGTAATAGCGGCGCGTGATTTCTTCATCGGTCGAGAGCAGCATCACCTGATGGCTTGCATGAGGGAAATAGCGGGTGACCAGACGGGAGCGATGAGCGGAATCGAGTCGGCCGAGCGGCGTGTCGATAACGGTGGGAAGTGGACGCCCCGAGGCGCGCGCCAGTCCCCAGATGATGGCAATCGCTAGGAGCTGACGTTCGCCTGCCGACAGGCGTTCAGCAGTGATCGTGCGGCCGCGAGAGCCCTTGAGCTCAAGGTGAAAGGTCGACGGGTCGATGCGCAATCCCGTGATGAGATTCTCCTTGCGCATCAGCTGACGGAAACTGTCGAGCACGAAGGCCTCGATGCGCCGAACATGCCGCTCTACGACCGCCGTGCGGAACTTGCCCAAGGTCTCGCGCACACGGGAGCTGTGAATGAGGATGCGACTGACATCCTCGCGCTCGAACTCTGCGCGTGCAACGCTCTCCAACAAGCGCGTTTCCTTCTCGCGTAAGGTCTCAAGCTCACGATCAAGACGACTGAGCTCGGCGTCGCGGCGTCCCTGTTCATATTCGGCGATCCTGAGCTCGTTGTGCGCGATGTCGCGCTGACTGATCAGATCGGCAATTGCTCCCTCGCTCGGGATCGCGGAGACCATCAGCTTGGCATGCTCGATTGTCGCCGCGAGTTGCTGCCCCTGGGCAACAAGATCGGCGCCCTGGCGACGTATCTCTGTCAAGTCACCATCGAGGAGACTGGTAACCAGCGCGTGGGTTCCGGCGTCAAGTTCGAGGAGACATGGCTCGCCAGCAGCGGACCGCAGGGTGTCGATGCGTGCCGTTGAATAGGCAAGGAACGCCGCCCGGTCCTTGGCCGACAGCTTGGCCAGCGCGGGCAATTGCAGCAGGGCAGCATGTTCGTCCGCGATGATCTCGGCGGTATGCGCGCTTCGTCTGGAGAGTTCCTCCCGCTTCGCCTGCTCGACAATATCGTCGAGCAGGTGGGTCACCAAGGCGAGCGGGGCCGCGCCCGCGGCCAAGTCGCGCATGGAACGGTGGACGGCATCTTCGGCGCGCCGTGATACGCTGAGTTCCGCCTCGAGGCGACCACGATCCTCATAAAGGGACCCGCCTTCGCGCTGGTAACGCTGATCGAGTTCGGAGACCGTCCGGCGCAGCCGGTCAATGTCGACAAGGGCGGCGGCACGCTCTCGCACAACACCACTACGCGCCGCTGCCACCTGTCGGATCTGGTCGCGCAGGGCGTTCAGCGCCTCGGCGTCCTCGGGTGCCTTGAGTTCGGTCTTCTTCCGGCGCTCGATGGTGACGAGGTCGGCGTTCAGGCGCTCGACGATGTCGAGCCCCAGCAGGTTTTGGATGGCAGTACGAATCAGGATCGGTGCCTGCGCGAGATCCGCATAGCCCTCCACCTTCTCGCCATCGAACAGAAAGAGGTGGGCGATTCTGGCGGGGATGAAATCCTCGACCTGCGCGCTCCACTGTTCGCTCGCTGCGCGGTCCAAGCGATCATTACGGATCACCTGAAAGCGCTCGCGCACCTGTTCGCCCGCTGACCAAGAGCGCGTGAGGCGCCAATTCTGCACCTCGCCGTCGACCGTATGCCGGAAAGCCACTTCGATCGCGGCTTCCGAAGCTTCGGCACCATGGTGCACGCTGCGCCGCAAATATTCGTCGTAAGTCAGGTCGCCGCGTCCTGCGCACTGTGCGACATTGCCGAAGAAGCATAGCTGGAGCGCATCGAGCAGCGTTGTCTTGCCGCCGCCGTTCAATCCGCCGAATAGAATGATCGGCTTGTCCCGCGCCGTGGGAGTCAGCGCGATCCGCTGGCGCCCGCCATAGACTCCGAAATCGTGGAGGACGAGTTCGTCGAGGATCATGCCCGCGCGCTCCCTTCCTCATTGGCGGTGAGCCCCTCCAGCGGCAGCAGCAGATCTTCCTCGTCGTCCTCTTCACGCAGGCCGCCAAGATAGTCGCGACGGCGAAGCGCGGTCTCGGCTGCTTGGTCGGCACTATCGTAGGAGCCGCGGCGTAGCGACTGCTCAAGCGCCTTGAAGAGCCCCGATCGCCGCGCCATTGAGCGATGCTGGCGCTCTAGATCGAGCAACTCGCGCGCCAACTGAAAATGCAGCTGATCCTCCCCGCACAAGTCGCGGAGGACCGCGATCTCGTCCGCGCCGAAGGCCAGGCTGTCGTCCATTCGGCCATCGGGGAACGGTTCTCCCAGCACCTCGTCGTAGATGCGTGGCAAGCTGTCCTCGATTTCATGCTTGTCGACGACCCACAGCCGGCGGATCTCGCGCAGCTCGGGCAGACTGATCAGCTCGATTTCGTCCATGCCCTCCGGGCCATTGCTCCGGATGTGGCGCTGAACCTCCAGCACCCGCCGGAGCCAATATTCCCGCGTGGATTGAAGGTACGGGCCATGCACCATCCGGTTGTTGTGAAGCTGAAGCGAACCATTCATCTTGCGAAAATCGCGTAAATGCCGGTCGTCACGCTTACCGCTGGTCTCATCACGCACGTCGAGCTCGTTGCGCAGCTCAAGCAGGGGGAGCATCCACTCCTTCTCGGCATCGTTCTGGATCATGGCGGTCATGGACTTGTCCTTTTCCACCATAGTGCAGACCCAGCAGCCGAAGCGGCTGTCGCCGCAGCTGGGCGTCGAAGCGTCGATGACGAGCGGGCACTCGCCATCAGCCGACGCGCCTTGGTACATCGTCAGCAGGTCCTTGTTGTGGAAACCCCAAGGATTGCGGACCTGCATGAGGAAGGTCCAGACATCGTCATTGGTCCAGTTCTCGATCGGCGAGTATACATAGGAGTTGAGGAGCTTGCCGTTGGGGCTGAGCTTGTCTCGCACTCGCTTTTCCTCGAACCGCTCCATTGCGCGAGCGCGCGCCTGGCTCTCGGCCTTTCGCGTACCGAGGACCACGATCGCTTCGCCGCTGGCCTTCACGACCTGAGCGATGAAGCGGTTCGATGGATAGATTTTGAGACGGTCGGTGCACCAACGAAACTTGGCGCGAGGTGCAGGATATCCGCGACCGATCAGCGTCGTCCAGAAGGACTCCGTCGGATCCGGCGTAAGGCGGTGCGAGGTCAGAGGGAGCCCTTTCTCAGCAGCTGCCTGCCCGAGCTTCTCAAGCGATCGTCCGACCCATGCTGCTACAATCGGATTTTCGACGAGTGTATCGGTGCTGATCACATAGACGGGCTTGGTAAGGTTGGTGGCGTCGATCCGCGCCAATGCCATCCAGATGAGCTGGAGTGTCGCCGTGGAGTCTTTTCCTCCGCTGTAACCGACAACCCAAGGCGTATTGTCTGCCCGGTACAGCGCAGTGATTTCCTCCAGCAGTTGATTGATCGTCTGGCGGAATCCAAGCTCACGAAACGCGGAAGCGCTCGCCTTGCGATCACCGGAGTCAGGCTGCACGTGCTTCTCTCCCAAAGGCGTCTTCGAGCGTCTGCTCCTCGGCCGTAAGCGCGAGACCAAAATGAGACTTGATCACGTTTGCGGTCAGGATGACGCTCTGGTGGTTCTTAGCCAGGCGACCAGCTACGATGGCGCGCCCGTCCCAAATCGGCGCCTCTCGGCGCCAGTCGAGGCTCGCTAATCGGTTGAGGCGATCCTGCTTCTCCGGCTTGCGCTTGAGTAATGCGTTGCCAACGCGGCCTAGGGCATGAAGCACGACTCCGTGCGAATGGATGAAGCCGTCCCGGACCGCGCCGGCGGTCAGTTCGCCGCGACGCACCTCCTCCCACTGCGGAAATTGGCTCGCGACCTTGCCCCAGAAACGGGCGGCGGCCGCCGCTCTCTCTTCTGAGCCTTCGATCTCCAGATCGCTCAACAAAGCGGCCGTCGCAGTATAGATCGCGCTTAGGGTGAAAAGTGGCTTGGATCGCGGCGAGAGGCTCGAGCGCTCCATCTCGACAAGCTCCGCCATCTCGGGGAGCTGGCTAAGCACGAGCTTGGCGAGCAGTGCTTGGTCATCACGATGATCATAGAGCACGCTCAGCGAGCGCGAGGGGCGCACGGCATAGCGGTTGAGGTCCGCAAACATCTGCTGGCAACGCTCCAGCCCGCGGTCATGGAAGAGCACGACAGCGATTGTCTCGTCGCCAAGTTCGGGTGCTTCGGCAAGCGCCGCCTGGATCGCCGCTTGCCGATGCTGGCCATCATTGATGATGATGCGAGATGCCATCGGCACACGAAGTACGCCGAGCTGACCATTGGCGCCTTCGGTGGGGGTAAACTTCGCCTCCCCGTCAATCGATGCGGTAAGCGCGGAGAAAACATAGCTATCGCGATTCTCGACCAGATAGCGGACCATCTCCGGTAGGCGCCCGCGATTGAGCTGCCGCTGCGCCCGCAGGGTTGGATCGAGCGCGGCATCGGTGAACAGAAAGAGCTTGTGGACGATGCTAAGCGGGCACATCGCGACATAATATTCTCGTCCCGCCTGGATCCCGCGAACCGCGGGAAATTCGAGCATCATGCGATCGGCCCTTTTGTTTGCGCCTCAGTAGCTCTACCCTACTCGCTGGAAACATACAGGGCAACATTGCAAACGAAGTTTGTGTCGAACCAACCAAACATGACGCCGGTTTATCTAGACTTTGCCGCGACGACGCCCGTTGATTCGCGCGTCGCCGAGCTCGTTCTGCGCTTGATGACGCAGGAATATGGCAATGCCGGCAGCCGCACCCATGCCACCGGCGCAGCCGCCCTGAAGCACGTCAATAAGGCGCGTGAGCAGATCGCCACGGCGCTGGGCAGCACCAGCGATGAGATCATATTCACGAGCGGTGCAACCGAAGCAAACAATCTTGCGCTTCTCGGGCTTGAGGCGTTCGGGCGGCGCGTTAAACGGATGCACGTCGTCTCCACGGCGATTGAACACAAAGCGGTGCTAGAACCGCTTCAGCGTCTCGAAGTCCGTGGGTTCGAGCTGAGTCTTGTGCCGCCAGACTCGAATGGGCGGGTCGATGCGCAGGCGCTGCTGGAGGCGGTGCGTCCCGACACGCTCCTTGTTTCGGTAATGCACGCGAACAATGAGACAGGTGCCGTGCAACCGATCGGCGCGCTCGCTGACGGTTTGGAAGGAAAGGACGCCTATCTTCACGTCGACGCCGCGCAAAGCTTCGGCCGCGAGACTCCAGCACTGCGCCACCGCCGAATCGACCTGATTAGTCTGAGCGGGCATAAGCTATACGCCCCCAAGGGAGTCGGTGCCTTATGTGTAAGGCGACGCGACCGCCAACGTGTTCCGTTGGAGCCGCTGATGGTCGGAGGCGGTCAGGAGAGAGGCTTACGCCCCGGAACCTTGCCGGTGCCCCTGATTGCCGGCTTCGGCCTGGCAAGTGAGTTGGCGCACAAGGAGCAGGAAAGCCGACGCGCGCGATGTGCGGCAATACGGTCGGAAGCGTTGCACGCACTCGCTCCGTTGGCGCCCGTCGTCCACGGAACTGATGGGGCGGTGCTGCCGCACATCCTGAGCTTCGCGGTACGAGGGGTCGATTCCGAGGCAATCATGGTTGCTGCAAACGACCTGGTCGAAATTTCTAATGGCTCGGCTTGTACCTCCTCCGAATATGCGCCGAGCCACGTCCTCGTCGCGATGGGACTGGACGAGGATGTTATCGCCGGAACAGTGCGCGTTTCCTGGTCACACGATGTGGGCGATGTTCCTTGGGAATTGTTCGCCCAGCGTATTGCCGATCTTCGCCTCTGACGAATGGCGCGCTTCAGATCAGGAAGCTAGAGAAAGGCTGCGCACATTGTCTCCGACAAGAGACCGGATCAGGGCAATTCTGTGCCGCCGCACCGGGCCTATGTTCATACTGATCCCGACAACCCAGCTGACGAAAACTGGTAACATCTAGCGCCAGATTAGCGCTTCAGGAAATTGTCGGCCCCGAGCGGCCACGGCCGAACTGCCAACTAATGCCGTCGGCGCGCATAATTCCGGTGGCGGCCTTGCCGATGTTGCGGTCGAGCACGTTACGCCACGGCACCAATGTAAAATCACGCGACCGTTCGACCACCGCGAAGCTTCCGCTTTCGAGGTCGACCCTGCGTGCGATGACGCCCTCGATCCGCTCGCCGAGCCGGGCGGCTTCGAAGCGCTTGCCGAGCCCGGTGCCGATCCGCTCGCCGGCTTCGCGCAATTCGCGCTGGCGGAGGCTGTCGATCGCGCCGTCACGATACCGGAATGCTGAGCGTTCGCCGTCTGCCAGTTGCTGCTCGATCAGCCACTGCCGCCGTGCGGCTAGGGCCGTCCGGACCTCACGTCCGAAGCCGGCATCGCGAATGGCGCCATGGCCGCCTTCGGCGAGCTCCCGGTCGAGCCAGGTCGAGGCACCCCTAACGGACAGGTCAGCGACCGGGGAGTGTGACATCACCAACAGGGTCACAGGCCGGTCCCGCTGCAGGCGCGCGGCATAGGCTTCGGCCCGGGCGAGATGATCGCCGGGAATGGTCCAGCTCCCGTCCGTCAGGCGTTCCGGCCCGGCGCCTGCGCGCCGCATTGCTTCGAGGCGGCGGACGTGGCTGGCGGCGAACGCCTCGCTGGCATTTGGATCATGGCGAAGATGCAGGTCGACCGAGTAGCGCCCGCCATTGGCGCGGGCGACCGCATCGAGGGTCCGGTCAGCCTGCGTCGCCTCGATCCGCGACGGGGCGATCTGCACGGTCGCCCCCTCCTGTACGGACGGTGTCGCGTCACCCCGGCCGATATCGACATAGTGGGCCCGCCCATCGACGCCATCGACCATCAGATAGTGCCGGTCGCGATGCTCATCGGAAAAGCCCCGGCAAATCACACGACCCACAAGCGGCTCGCGCAGGTCATTCGACACCACCTGCTCGACGCCCGCACGGTCGAGCCGCCGCGCGGTCAGTTCGCGCTGCATGACCCGGATGACATCGCCGCGCTCGCCCATGCGGCGTAGCGTATCCTCCAGACCGTCGGCGAGCCGGTAGCGGCCACCTCCGACATCCTCGGCCAGGTCCATCGCCTTGAGCTTGCGCAGCCTCCCAGCCGCGACCGATTGCTGGAACGGATCGTTGTCCGTCGCCGCCACGGTGCGATCGACATCCATGCGACGAAGCAGGCGCCGGTCGATCGCGGTGAATCGCTCCTGGTCGACATCGTGACGCAAGCGCGCCTCGATCTCGTGATCGGTGCGAGGACCAAGGTCGAGGGTGACTAGTTCGGACGCGCGCTCGCGAAGACCGTGCGAGATATATTCGCGCGCGATGATGAGGTTCTCGCCGCGATCGTCGACACCGCGCAGGACGATATGGGTGTGGGGGCGCTCGGTATTGAAGTGGTCGACCGCAACCCAGTCGAGCTTGGTCCCCAGGTCCTGCTCGACCTGCGCCATCAGTCGCCGGACATAGGGCTTGAGGTCGGGATATTCGGCGCCGTCCTCGGCCGAGGCGATGAAGCGGAACTGGTGCCGGTCGCCGGCGGTGCGCTTGAGGAAATCATCGCCATCGGCGCGGTCGGTCTCGGGGCCGTAGAGTTCGCCCGGAAGCCCCTCGCGCGTGACCCCGTCGCGCTGGATGTAGCGCATGTGCGCGCGGGCGACCTGCCCGGCCTTGCCCCGCAGGCGGATCAGGCTGGCTTTCACCACCGCCCGCCGCGCCCGCATGCCCGTGAAGCGGTCGCGGCTGGACAACAGTCGCCCGACGCTCGCGCCGCGCCCGATACGGCTGCCGTCGAAGCGGCGCGCCTTCACACCGGTCTTGGTGCCGGCGAGCCGCGCGGCGGCGAGGATGCGCCCGCCATATTTGGTGGCGCGCTTGCCGTCCTTGCTCCGGCTCCGGCCCAGCTTCGGCTTGAAATCATCGTCCGGCATCGAAATGTCCCGGAGTCTCGTGATTTTGCGCCAAAAACGGCGAATTTCCGTCATTTCTTGCGCGACAGTCTCGCAGCCGCAGGCTGCTGTCTCCCGAAAAAAGGATGTGCAGACAACCACTTGGGAAGTGTCGCGAGACACTGCCTTTATCTTGTTTCCCCTCTCTTCCTTCCTCTCCACCTTCCCGGCTCAAAAAAGGCGTTTGTATACTTTGCAAACGCAGGGGCCGTTGATATGATGGCGTCATGGGGAAGGCCGAAACATGGATCGCTTTGGGGGGAGGCCTGCTGATGACGGCGGCAGGCATCATCCTCAATGCGGTGACCCTGATCCTAATGGCAGCAGTCTGCTATGCAGTTGCGTTGCTGTTATATCTTAGGCAGCGTCGTTTGGCGAAGGGTGTTGACATGAGCAAGGGGCCGAAAGATGCGGTGGGGGCTGAAATCCATGACGAAGCAACGGGGATTTTGTTGGAAAACAACATTGGCTTCAGGATGAAAAACGTCCGAATACTTGGCTATAAACGCGGCTTAGTAGCTAAGGGCAACCAAGACTCCGAAATTACTTGCACCATCATAGCAGATTCCCAAAAACCATCTGACGAAACCGATTAATTTTCTGGCGGCGACGGAGGCTTGGCCTTCGCCACCTTCTTCAACCGCTCATCCCAGCGCGCCTCATCCTCGTCCGCTTCTAGCTCGCGGGCGGCTTCCTTGAACTTGTCGAGTTGACTCTGAGAACCCTTCGGCGGATTGTCGGCCATAATGTTCGTCCATCCCTCTAAGCGCTATCGCCTCTATATCGACGAGACTGGCACACAGTCACTCAAGAAGGCGCATGTTGATCGGTTCCTTTGTCTCATGGCCATCGTCATGCTTCAAGAGACGCACGATCAAGCCTTCACTACTGAGGTCTTGAAGATCAAGACAGACATGTTCGGCCATAGTGCTGAGGCTCCGGTTATCTTCCATCGACGAGACATGGTGCGCGGCGAGCCCCCATTTGAGCGCCTTAAGGCAGATCCATTTTTCGCCATGGAATTCGAGACACGGTGGACGGATCTTGTGGAGAAATCTGCTTACCTGGCGATGGCTTGTGCAATCGATAAAGACGAGCACATCAAGAAATATGTCGTTTGGCAGCATGATCCTTATCACTATTGCCTAGAAATGCTGCTTGAACGGTTCGTGAAGTGGCTAAAGCGCCATAAGTTCTGCGGTGATGTGGTCGTGGAGTCTCGGGACAAATACGCGGATAAACGGCTCAAGGCTGCATATCGTCGCTTCTACGACAGCGGAAATTTGGCTGTAACGGCGGAAATGGCCCAAGAGGTGTTAACTAGCAAAGAACTCAAATTTGCGCGCAAAAGTGACGACATTGCCGGCCATCAGTTGGCCGATTCATTGGCCCATCCAATCTTGCGATATATGAAAACTGAGAATTTAAATGAGCCGCCGGCGACCGGTTTCGGCGCTCGACTCGTTGACATTCTTAAAGCCACAAAGCTTGCGCGGAAGCCTCGGACGGACCTGATCCAAGGCTGGGGCCTGAAGTGGCTTCCATAACGAAAACGGGGGCCCTAGGCCCCCGCTGAACGCGAAACACGTTCTCCCTCCAGCCTTAGCTGGATTAAGAAGAATCTAGGTTTTTAGCTTCGTCAAGTCAACCTTTGCTCTTGCTTTTCCGGTGCGGCTTAGTCCGCCATCGACTCCGGTTCCGCCTCTCTGGCTTAGGCATTAGCGGTGGCCCGCTCACCAGTTGACCTATAGGTGAGACGCTTGCCAAGGATGCCTTTGATCGCTTGCGTGGAGCGATCAGCGTCATTGAAGCCAGTCGCCTCGCGATGCGTGTAGCGGAAATCAAACTCAGCCAGATAACGGTGCAGATGCTTCTTCTGGCAATGCTGGTAGATGCCCTTCATGCCGCGCTTGAAGATGGAAAAGCTTCCTTCAATCGTGTTCGTGTGGATCGTGGGGTTCTCAGGATCAACGTAGACGCCCTTCATGTGCGGGGTCGTGTTGTGGCTGGCGAAGTGCTGGCTCATGAAACGATACTGGCCAGCGTCGTCGGTGAGCAGATGGGCTTCGCGGGCGATATTGGCGCGCAGGATTGGGGTGACGTCCGCGATGGATACGCCGTCCACCACGAAAGAACGACGCTCGCCGGTCGTGCGATCCAAAAGGCTAAGAACCTTCATCTTATGCTTGTAGCCGCCCTTTGGCTGCGCAACACCCGGCTCGCGACCGATGAACGTTTCGTCCACTTCCACGATTCCACCGTTGCCGCCGAACGGAGCCAGCGCGCCGTCGCGCATCGCTTCACGGATGCGGTGAGCCAGAAACCACGCACTCTTGTAAGTGATTTCCAGAACACGGTGAAGCTGGTGGGCGCTGATGCCCTTCTTGCTGCTGGTCATGAGATAGACAGCCTGCAAGGCCTTGTGCAGCGGCAAGCGCATATGCTCGAACACAGTGCCGATCTTGACGGTGAACTGCTTCTTGCAGTCGCCACAGCGCCACAAGCCCTCACGGATGCGCTTAGCCGGGTTAGCCTTCACCTTCGTGATGCGATCAACGCCGCCACAGTGGGGGCACGTCGCTCCGTCCGACCAGATGATCCGCTCCAGATGCGCGAAGGAAGCTTCTTCGCTGTGGAACTCGGGGCGGGAAAGAACGGACATGTCGGTGACTCCTTGTGGGAATCTTATGTCACATCGGAGCCGTGTTTGCAAGGTATATAAACACCTCAAAAAAGGGGGAGAGACGACGCCGGACCGACGCCGCCTCTCCCCGCGAAACCGCTCCCGATCAATGCGCATGGAGCATCGCATCCCGGGCCCTTACCAGCGACCGAAACTCCCGGCATCCCATCATCCCGTGCGCCTGGCCATCGCCATCCACGAGCATGGTGGCGCAGAACCATTTGCCATCGAGGCGTCCACAAATTGCTATGCGGTCAAGTTCGAATTCCTCGTCGTCGATGCTTTCGTAGGTGCCGATCCAGGGCTCCTCGACCCTCGCATCCCAGCGAGAATCCGCTTCCTCGGCCTCGAGAAACCGGTGCGCCAATGCCTCTCCGGCACCGCGCCCGAACTCCAGTTCGAGCCCAGCAATCAATGCGCTCATCACGCGATCCGACGCCGTTCCGATGCTCTGATACATGCTCATGATGACCTCCAACGCTTGCGTTCCCACCATCGAGAACGGCGTTTGAGAGCCGCTCCGCCAGCCGTCATGCTGGGTCTGTCGAGACGAGCTTCCTCCCTCTCGGTCACGCACCACATCACGATCAATTCCGCTGCGACAGTGCGACGAAAAGCGACGACGTTGGGGAAGGATTAGTCTCCGCTGGACCCGCTGCCCGCACATCCCTGCGCACTGCGAAGATCGACGGTGGAGCCGCTGGACGCACCGGCGTAGGCACCGGGCCTGGTACGGCAGGCGCGACGCTGGCGAGGTAGCCGACCGTCTCGGACGGCAGCCTGACCCGTCCGGCCAGATAGTCTGCATAGCGCTTGGGACCGGCGTTGTAGGCTGCGAACACGCCGGGATAACCGAACCGATCGTACATCAGCCGGAGGTAGAGCGTGCCGGCTAGGATGTTCTCGTGCGGATCGTCCGGGTTGGTGCCGAGCCCCAACCGCTCGCGCATATCGGCCCAGGTGCCGGGCATCAACTGCATCAGGCCCATCGCACCCGCAGATGAGCGGATCGGACGGCCGGCCAGGGTCGTCCGCCCACCGCTTTCGGCTCGCATCACGCGCTCGATCCACGCGACCGGTACGCCGAACCGGGCCGAAGCCTCGTTGATATAGGATCGCCACTTGGCGACGGTTTCCGCGTGCGCGGGACTGGCGAACGCCAGCGCGACGGCGGCGATCCAGAGCCTCACCGTGCCCATAGCAGCCGCGCCTTGCCGATGATGTCATCGCCCTCGGTCACCCCGAAATAGCGCCCATCGAACGATGCCTGCGCATCCATCAGCAGGAACACCTGCCGCCCGCGAAGCCGGACGCAGCCGCTCCACAGCGGCATTCGCCGGCCGGCTCCATCGGCGACAAGGCGCTCGGCGATCCAGCGCCCGTTGACGAAGATTTCCTGCCCGAGCGCGCAGACCTCGTCGCCGGCAGCGGCCTTCACGCGCTTCACCAGCGGCACGTTGATCGGCAGGTAGCGGCGGGTCGCGGCGAGCCGGCGATACGGCTCGGGCACACGCGCAATCACCATGTCGCCGGGCTCGGCAAGCCCCCCGGGCGATACCGCGTAAAGGCCGATCGGCGCGCTCGCCGAGGCGTTCCAGACGAGCCGTGGCGCGGGCGGAAAAACAGCGGAGCCGAGCACGATCGCCATGCCGATCGCGGCCACGGCCATGCGAATTTTGAGCCTGCGGCGACGCAGCTTCGCAACCCGCAAGGCGTCGCCCCAGGCGAGCAGCTGCGCCTCGCCGCCCGCCTGCCGACGCCCGCTCACTGGCATTTCTCCTGCGCACCGCTGTCGCGGCTCCAGCTGTCGAGGTCGTCGATGTGATATTGGACGAAGCGGCAATGACGGCGGAACGCCGGCCCTTTGCCGTCGCGCCGCAGCCGCTTCAGCGATTTGGCTGAGATCTTCAGATAGGCCGCAGCCTGGTCGGTCGTGAGAAAGGGCGAGCCGCGCTTTGCGCGGCCGGCCCTGTCGATGTCGGTGTCGTCCTGCATGGTCGTCGGGATCCGAATCTCGCGGCGGCGAGAGTGCCGGCGCGTCCCCGAACCTCCCGCGCCCGACCCGGCGGCGGGAGTGTCGAACCGATTTCCGGTTTCGACACCCCCGGTGCCCGGTCACCGCGACCAGATCAGCTTCCACTCGGGAAGGTCGCCTTGGACGAGTTGCGCGTAGATCGGCGCGGGCAGCGACGGATCGTCGATCTTGAGGCTGAGATATTCCGTGCCGGTCTCGCGCGCGGACTTGGTCCACGCCGCCCCAATCTCGACCGCGCCGGCGTAGATTCGGTGGTCGGGAGCCTTGTCGTTGTCGCGCTCGCTCGGCCGGATCGTGGCCTTGGTGTTGAGGGTGAGGGTCCGGATCGTGCCGGAGAAAATGCCGCTCTCGTCGCGGGTGAAGGTGCCGATCTGTGCCATGATGTCATCTCCTTTTGCTCGCGAAGCCGTCCGTTGCGGCCTCGACAGGCGGACATCGGCGGCAGCCAGGACGGCGCTGCACCCACAGGGCCGAAGCACAGCGGAGGGCGCGGGGCGCGGGCTATCTTGCTGCGCGAGGAGGGCGCGGGACGCGCCCGGGGAAGATAGTTCGTGGCCCCGCGTTGCGGGGCCGGACGGCCTGCCGCAGGCCGCCGTCCAGAAGAGGTCATCGGGCGGTGTCGATCAGAAAAGCGGTGTCATCAGCACGCTCGGCGTTACCCAAAGCCCGTGATCGCATGTCTCAACCGGCGTCGGCTCCGTATCCCTTAGCGGAGCCGGCAGCCAAATAAGGGGGCGGAACATTGGCCAGCAAAGACATCGCCGATGCGCTCGCCGCGCGTCATGGAATCAGCAAGGCTGACGCCCGCGCGCAGGTGGCGGCGGTGCTCGAAGCGATCGCGGACGGCGTCACTAAGGGCGATGTCGCGCTCGCCGGGTTCGGCAAATTCTCGGTATCGCGGCGTGCCGCGCGGCCGGGCCGCAACCCGAGGAGCGACGAAACGATCGTGATCGGCCCCTCGACGCGGGTCGGATTCCGGGCCGCGAGGGCGCTCAAGGACCGGCTCGCCAAGCGGTGACGGCGAAGGTTTCCGAACTCGTCGACAGCCTGATGCGCGACGCCAGCGGCCTGCAACGGCATGCCGATGCGCTGCTCGAAACGATCGAGACGATGATGCCCACAGGCATCTCGACCGGCATGGCGGCGCAGGCCGCCATTGACGATCTCGCGGACGCGGCGAGGCTGGCCAGGACGTCGGCGCGCGCGCTCGACGCCGCCACCGTGCGCCTGCAACTGCTCGGGGCGGTGATCACGGCGCTGTCGGTGGCGCTGGAGAATGACGGCGAAGCCGACGAAGCCGCGCTCGCGGAGAACGCCCGGCAACTGCGCCTGCTGCTGCTCGACTGTGTCGGCAGCCAGCCAAACTAGCCGCGCGCCGAGGAGCATCGGGTCGGTCATGCCCCCGGCATGACTTGAACAGCGTGGGGCGCTGTTCACCCGATGCTGGGGTCGAGGCGCGCGGCGCGATTTTTTCGGACCTCGGGTCGCAAGCCGGGGAGACGCGGGCGGTCCTTGACCCGCCGCCCGCGTCCCTTTTCCGATCAGGCGGCGAGCTTCTCCGGCTCGGGCCGAGGCTCCACGCGCGCCGCGCGGGCGGCGGCGGCGACCGTCCCGACCCCACCGCGCGCCGTGTAGGCGGAGGGCGCGAATCGCATCCAGCGCGGCACCCATCGCTCGACCTTCGCGCGTCCATCGGCCCCCGCGATATGATCGCGGGCGATCTTCCGGACGGTCTTGGCCTTCTCGTTCTCGTTGGCCTTGGCGACGACATCGCCCGCGATTTCGGCGAGCAATGCGTGCGACACCTCGCGGTCGCGGACCAGTTCGAACAGGCAGGCATCGGCCTCCCACCAATCGGCCATGTCGATGGCAAGATGGTTGCCGACCGCCTCGACGGCGGCACTGCCGACCGCCAGCGTCTCGCCCATCGCCACCGCGACGATGTCGAGCACGACGCCATCGGGAAGCTCCAGCAGGCGGTGGAACAGCTGGCAAAGGCCATGGTCGTCGCCATTGCCGCCGGTAACGGTCGGCTCGTCGGGCGAGAGGTCAAGCACCGCCAGCACCGCGCGGCGATGCTCATCGAAGCGGGTTTCGGCGAGGCTGGTCTCGACGCTCTCGCGCACATCGTCGTTCCGCGTGGACTGCGCGTCGGGGCGCACGGTCCAGAGCGGCGAACCGACGATGGCATGGGCGACCATCAAGCGCAGCGCCACCCCGCCATGGCCGCACATCGCGGCGCGCACGGCGGCATGGCGGTGCAGGTCGACATAGGTCTGCATGGCGCTGGTGATCTCGGGCCGTGTAGGCTTCTCGGCGCTTGTCACCGGCTCGCCACGCGCAACGCGGCGGGCCTCGGCGCGGGTCAGATAACCTTCGTGGAAGGTCACCTCGCCTGTTTGCCGGACATCGACATAGACGCGCCCGCCTTTGCGCTTCGCTGCCTTCTCATACTCCCAAGTGGCGAAGTGCTCGCTCGGCGGCACGATCACGACATCGCTCCAACCGGCGTCGAGATAGGCTTCGCGCCGCTCGTCGATCGCCGCATTCTGCGCAGTCCAGAACGCATCGGCGTCCGCGAAATAGCGGTCCTCGCCGAACAGGTCGGCGACCAACGCGCCCTTGAACCCGTCGAGGTCGAACAGTGCATGCGCGGCGCTGATCGACTGCCCGCCGAGCAGCCACGCCTTGAGATTGTGGCCAGTCGGGACATAGGCATTCGAGTCGTCGAGCAGCGCCAGCCAAGCGCGCTGCTGCGCCTTGCTCGCCATGGTGAGGTGGCGAACGGTCGCCCGGTCGATCTCCTCGCGGCGGTAGAGGTCGCGGACGCGCGGCATGAGATTGCCGAGCGCCAGCACGCGGCGGATGGTGAGTTCGGGAAGCCCGAAGGTCTCGGAAATGTCCGCCACTTCGCGGCCTTCCCTGACCAGCCGAGTGAATGTTTCCCATTGCGTCACCTCGTCGGCGTCGAGCCGCGCGAGGTTCTCGATCATCGACGCCTCGATGGCGGCGGCGTCGTCGCCAGCCGCCAGCACGCGGCACGGCAGCGGCTCGGCCCTCGCCGGTTTCGGCAGCGACCAGCTGTGCGGCGTGGAAGCGCCGCGCGCCCGCGACGATCTCATAATCGCCTTCGGCCTGGCAGGCGCGGACCAGCAAAGTCTGGATCACGCCGCGC
Organism: Sphingobium lignivorans; assembly: GCF_014203955.1. Lineage (NCBI taxonomy): Bacteria > Pseudomonadati > Pseudomonadota > Alphaproteobacteria > Sphingomonadales > Sphingobiaceae > Sphingobium > Sphingobium lignivorans. The sequence continues at coordinate 4,035,801 of NZ_JACHKA010000001.1, read as the reverse complement.
TTGCGGATGGTGGGCAGGATGTCGCTGACATCTGGGGCCTTGCGGCTGTGCCGCATGTTGGTCTTGCTGACCGACAGGCGGTCCTGCGCGATGAACATAAGGGTCATGGGTCATTCCTTTCTGATGAAAGCCGGTCCCCGCCGGGACCGGCGGGCTTGCTCACAGTTCGGGCGGCGGCCCGATTTCCTGACCTTTTGGCATCCGGCGCAGCAGCGCCTCGCCGTGGATGATCGACCCGGCGCGGCGGCTCCACGCTGCCCAGATCGACAGTGCGAACCGGCCTTCGAACGCGATGTCGCGCTCGATCCGCAGGCCGTAGGGAAGCCGTACCGAGGCGATTTCCGAGAGGCTGAACGGGCCAAGCTCGGGACAGCCGAACCCGAGGTCGGCGAGGCCGACCAGGCGCTTCAGGCACTCGGCGGCGACCATGTCGCCTTCGGCTATCTGACCACGACGATCACCGTCACCGATCGCAGCCGTGCCGCGGTCGAGGACAAGGTCCGCGCTGTCGAGCGCATCGTCAACGGTCTCGGCTTCACCTGCGTGCGCGAGAGCGTTAACGCGGTCGAAGCCTGGCTCTCGTCGCTGCCGGGGCATGTCTATGCGAATGTCCGGCAGCCGCTGGTCCACACGCTCAACCTCGCGCACCTGATGCCGCTCTCGTCGGTATGGGCCGGCCCGGTGCGCAACGCGCATCTCGATGGTCCGCCACTGCTGGTCGCGAAGACCGCCGGTTCGACGCCGTTCCGGCTCTCCACTCATGTCGGCGATGTCGGGCACATGATGGTCGTTGGACCGACCGGCGCCGGCAAGTCGGTGCTGTTGAGCCTGATCGCGCTCCAGTTCCGCCGCTACCCGGCCGCTCAGATCTATATCTTCGACAAGGGCAACAGCGCGCGTGCCGCCGTGCTGGCGATGGGCGGCGCCCATCATGCCCTCGGATCGGCCGAAGCCGACGGCGAGACGCTCGCCTTCCAGCCGCTCGCGAACATCGACGACGCCAATGAGCGCAGCTGGGCCGCCGAATGGATCGCGGCGTTGCTGGCGCACGAGAATGTACCCGTCACGCCCGAAGTGAAGGATGCGATCTGGACGGCGCTTGGCAGCCTTGCCTCTGCCCCGCGCGAGGAGCGGACCATGACCGGCCTCGCGCTGCTGCTCCAGTCGAACGCGCTGCGCATCGCGCTTCAGCCCTATACGCTCGAAGGGCCGCACGGCCGGTTGCTGGATGCGGCCGAACAGCATCTCACGCCCGCCGACGTCCAATGCTTCGAGACCGAGGCGCTGATGGGACAGACCGGAGCGGTCGCGCCGGTGCTGACCTATCTGTTCCACAGGCTGGAGGAGCGGTTCGACGGGCGGCCGACCCTGCTGATCCTCGACGAGGCTTGGATCTTCCTCGACCATCCGCTGTTCGCCGCGCGCATCCGCGAATGGCTGAAGGTGCTGCGCAAGAAGAATGTCGCGGTGCTGTTCGCGACGCAGAGCCTTGCCGACATCGCCGGCTCCGCGATTGCCCCAGCCATCATCGAAAGCTGTCCGCAGCGCATCCTGCTCCCCAACGACCGCGCGAGCGAGCCGCAGGGCCATGACATCTATGCGCGCTTCGGCCTCAACGACCGTCAGATCGAGCTGATCGCGCGAGCGACGCCCAAGCGGCACTATTACCTCCAATCCGCGCGCGGCAACCGGCTGTTCGAACTGGGCCTCGGTCCGGTCGCGCTCGCGCTATGCGGCTCGTCCGACCCTGCGGCGCAGGCGCGGATCGATGCGACCTTCGCCGAACATGGCCGCGACCGCTTTGCCGAAGCCTTCCTGCGCAATGCCGGCCTCGACTGGGCCGCCGATCTCGCCGCTGACTTCCCCGGTCCTCCCACTCCCCAAGCCCCCCAAGAAGGAGACAAGTAATGCGTATCCCTACTCGAAAGCATGTGATCGCGGCCGTCCTCGGCCTCGGTACCTGCGGCTCGCTCGGCATGGGCGTGATCACGATGACCGCGACGCCGGCCCATGCACAGTTCGGCGGCGTCGTGTTCGATCCCAGCAACTATGCGCAGAACATCCTGACCGCCGCGCGCACGCTCCAGAGTGTCAACCAGCAGATCCAGCAGCTCCAGAACGAAGCGCAGATGCTGGTGAACATGGGCAAGAACCTCAGCCGCATCGACTTCCCGCAGCTCGAAGCGCTGAAGCGCAAGCTCGCCGAGATCGACCGCCTGATGGGCCGCGCGCAGGCGATCGACTTCCGGGTCGACCAGCTCGACGACAAGTTCCAGTCGCTGTTCCCGCAGGACTTCTCGTCGGCGCTGCGCACCGATGCCCGCATCCGCGACGCCCGCGCGCGGCTGGATGCCAGCATGGGCGCATTCCGCCAGACGATGACGGTGCAGGCGCAGGTCGTCGAGAACATCCAGACCGACACCGGGGCGCTCGCCGACATCGTCGCGCGCAGCCAAGGTGCGGAAGGGTCGCTCCAGGCACAGCAGGCGACCAACCAGCTCCTCGCGCTTACCGCCAAGCAGCAGTTCCAGCTTCAGCACATGATGGCGGCGCAGTTTCGCAGCGAAGCGGTCGAACAAGCGCGCCGCGCGACGCAGGCCGCGGAAGCTCGCGCGGCGACCAAGAAGTTCCTCGGCTCCGGATCGGCCTACACGCCGCAATAGCCCCCGTCGGCCGCACGGCCCGATCCGGTCACCAGCGACTGACGGCCCCCCTCCGGCCGCCGGTCGCCGTCGCGGGGCGCGGCGCAGCTCCCCCAGCCGCGTCCCGCGACATACCTTTCACGTACGCAGGAAGAACCGCCTTGAACGACCTCAACGTCATCGATCGCTTCCTGCAGGCGTTCATCACCTACATCGACAGCGGGTTCGGGCTACTCGGGCCTGAAGTCGGGTTCCTGACCGCAATGTTGATCGGCATCGACATCACGCTCGCCGGCCTGTTCTGGGCGATGGGCGGCGAGGACAATGTCATCGGCCGCTTCCTGAAGAAGATCCTCTATGTCGGCGCGTTCGCGTTCATCCTGAATAGCTTCTCGACCCTTGCCGACATCATCTTCCGCTCGTTCGCGCAGGCGGGCCTCACCGCCGGCGGCGGCACGCTGTCCGCGGACGACCTGCTCAAGCCCGGGCGTCTGGCGGGCACCGGCTTTTCGGCGGCATGGCCGCTGCTCGAACAGGCGAGCGAGATGGTCGGGTTCACGACCTTCTTCGACAATTTCCTGACGATCATGGTGCTGCTGTTCGCCTGGGCGCTGGTGATCGTCGCCTTCTTCATTCTCGCCGTGCAGATGTTCGTCTGCATCCTCGAGTTCAAGCTGACGAGCCTCGCCGGCTTCATCCTGGTGCCGTTCGCGCTTTGGAACCGGACCAGCTTCCTCGCCGAGCGTGTGCTGGGCAATGTCGTCAGTTCCGGCATCAAGGTGATGGTGCTCGCCGTCATTGTCGGCATCGGCTCCAATTTCTTCACCGAGTTCACCGACGCGCTTCAGGGGCAGGAGCCGGACGTCGGCCAGGCCATGAGCCTCGTCCTGGCCAGCCTGTCACTGTTCGGGCTCGGCATCTTCGGCCCTGCGATCGCCTCGGGCCTCGTCTCCGGCGCGCCGCAACTCGGCGCAGGCGCTGCACTCGGCACCACACTCGGCGCGGCTGGCGTCACGATGCTCGCGGGCGGCGCGGCGGTCGGCGGGGCACGCGCGCTCGGTGGCGCGGCGGTTGGCGCTGTCCGCGCCGGCACCTCGATGGGGTCGGCGGCATCGACCGCCTACAGCCTCGGCAAGGAAACGGCGTCCACGCCTTCGGTCGGTGCTGGCCTCGGCGGCGTCGCGCGCGCTGCCGGAAACGCCGCGCGGTCGCGTGTCAGCGGATCGTTGGGTCTTGGCGAAGCCGCGGCTGGCGGCCGGCAAGCAGCATGGAACGCGCTCAACCAGAACTCGGCCCAAGGTTCTTCGGCACCGTCTTCGGGTGGACCGGGCGGCGGCGGGGAGACCGGCGGCACGCCCGCCTGGGCACGGGCAATGCGTGACCAGCAGACCAGCCGCCATCGCCGCCAACTCGCGATCCATACGCTCCAGCAAGGCGATCGCGGCGGCGCGTCCGCCACTCCCGACATCAAGGAAAGGAACGACTGAGCCATGTTCTTCAAGCGAAGTGCGCAGCGCTACGGGCGCACGCCACCTCCCGAGACGCCCTACCAGCGCGCCGGCCAGCTCTGGGACGAGCGGATCGGGTCGGCACGGGTGCAGGCACGCAACTGGCGGCTGATGGCGTTCGGTTGCCTCGTCCTGACCGCGGGGACATCCGCCGGCCTTGCATGGCAGTCGCTGCAAAGCCGGGTGACGCCCTATGTGGTCGAGGTCGACCGCCTCGGCGAAGCGCGCGCGGTGCAGGCGGCCGATGTCGACTATCGCCCAACCGATCCGCAGGTCGCGTGGCACCTCTCACATTTCATCACCAATGTCCGCGCTGTGTCGCTCGACCCGGTGCTGATGCGCCGCGACTGGCTCGAAGCCTATGACTTCGCGACCAAGCGGGGCGCGCAGTTCCTCGGCGAATATGCCCGCTCGGCAGCCCCGTTCGCGAATGTCGGCGAGCGCACCGTCTCGGTGCAGGTCACCAGCGTCGTGCGGGCGTCCGACAAGTCGTTCCAGGTGAAGTGGACGGAGACGGCGTTCGAGCGCGGGTCTCAGGCGGGCGTCAGCCGCTGGACGGCGATCGTGACCACGGTCACGCGCCCGCCGGCATCGGCCGATGTCCTGCGTAAGAACCCGCTCGGCATCTATGTCGACGCCATCGACTGGAGCCGCGAACTCGACACGGCGCCCACCGCGCCTCCCGCTGCCCGCCCGGTAGCGCAGCCCGAACCGACGCTTCCGCTCGGATCGCCGCTCGATCCCACCCTGGGTGTCCAAACGGATGCACCAACCCCGTCCAACTCGCAGGAGAAGAACCCATGAAACTCGTCCTGTTGCCGGTGATCGCCGGTATCGTCCTCGCAAGCCCCGCGCTCGCGCAGGACCGTCCCGCATCACCGCTCAAGGCGGTGCGCTCGGCGACGCGCAGTGCCACGATTGAACCCGCCGCCACCGGGTTCGTCGCCGGGGCGCAGGTCTATCCGTTCAGCGAGGGCACGATCTTCCAGGTCTACGCCGCGCCCGGGCTCGTCACCGACATCATGCTCCAGCCCGGCGAGAACCTCGTCGCGGTCGCGAGCGGCGATACCGCCCGCTGGGTGATCGGCGACACGATAAGCGGTTCTGGCGAAGGCAAGCAGACCCATGTCCTGGTGAAGCCCTTCTCGGCCGGACTGCTCACGAATTTGGTCATCACCACCGACAGGCGCGCGTATCACGTCCGGCTAGTCAGCACCTCGGCAACGGCCCTGTCATCGATGCGGTGGACCTATCCGCAGGACGAGTTGCCGGCGCTGCGACGCAAGGCCGAGGCCGCACAGGCGGCTGCACCGGTGGCGACAGGGCTGGCAATCGAGCAGCTGCATTTCAACTATGCGATCAGCGGCGACCGTCCCGCTTGGCGTCCGCTGCGCGTGTTCGACGATGGGGCGAAGACCTATGTCGAGTTTCCGGCATCGCTCGGCAACGGCGAGGCGCCCCCGCTTTTCGTCATCGGCGCGGATGGCAAGGCTGAACTGGTCAACTACCGGCTGCGCGACCGCTTCTATGTCGTAGACCGCATCTTCGACGCGGCCGAGCTGCGGCTCGGTCTGAAGAAGCAGCAGGTCGTCCGCATCGACCGTGTATCGCGCCCAGCCAAGCGGAGGGGCGCATGACCGACACCATCGCCAGCGACCCGCCGATCGCGGCGCCGAAAGTCGATCCCGAAACGCTCAGCATCCGCTCCCGGCCTGCGCGAGCTATCCGTTTCAAGCGTGGGGCAATCATCGGCGCGGCCGCGCTCGGCTCGGCCAGTCTGATGGGCATCGCCTGGATGGCGTTGAAGCCGCAGGTCTTTCGGCAAGTCGCGCAGGACAGCGAACTGTCGCAACCGATGGCAAGCCGGCGTCGGATGCGCTGTCGGGATTGCCGGCCAGCTATGGCGATGCGCCGAAGCTCGGGCCGCCATTGCCGGGTGATCTTGGGCGACCGATCCTACGTGCGCAGGAGCGGGCCGAAGCGACCAGTACGCCCACGACGGTCGATACCGCGGCCGCCGCACGCCAGCAGCGTCTTGCCGATCTGAAGGCCGCGCGCGAGTCTGGACTGATGGCCCAGACCACGAGTGGTCGGGGCACGGTGGCGACGGCGACGCCCAATGGCGATGTCGCGTCGCCTGACGGGCTAACCGCCAGTTCGACACCGGCTGGCACCCGGAAAGAGCAATTCGCCTCCGCACGCGACGCGGGCGGCGATCTCAACTCGGGCGGGCTGGTCGCGCCCGTCTCGCCCTACAGCCTGCTTGCCGGCAGCGTGATCTCGGCGAGCCTGATCACCGGGCTGAACTCCGACCTCCCTGGCATGGTCACGGCGCAGGTGACGCAGAACGTATTCGACACCGTCACCGGCAATATTCCGCTCGTGCCGCAAGGCGCCCGGCTCATCGGCAAATATGACTCGGTGGTCGCGTTCGGCCAGCGTCGCGCTCTGGTCATCTGGCAGCGGCTGATCCTGCCTGACGGAAGTTCGGTGCGGCTCGACAACATGCCCGCGACCGATGCAGGTGGGTATGCCGGCCTCGCAGACAAGGTGGATTTTCACACGTGGACGCTGCTCAAGGGCGTCGCGATCGCCACCTTGCTCGGAGTTGGTTCGGAGCTGTCGATTTCCGGTGAAAGCGATCTCGTGCAGGCGATCCGAGAGTCCGCCCAATCCAACACCGCACGCGCGGGCGATCAGATTACGCAACGCAATCTCGATATTCAGCCGACGATCACCATCCGCCCTGGTGCGCCCGTGCGCGTATTGGTGACCCGCGACCTCATCCTTGCGCCGTGGCGCGGAAAGGCGGGCTGAGATGGAATTGAAGCTCGGCAAATTGCCCGATCGTACGCCGGTCAAACTATCCATTAGCGTCATGCCCGATCTACATGAGGCACTTCGCGACTATGCACGCTGCTACGCGGACACCTATGGCAGCGAAGAGCCGGTCACCGAGCTGATCCCGCATATGCTCGCGGCGTTCCTTTCGACCGACAGGGGCTTCGCAAAAGCTCGGGAGAGGGGTGCGCAGCGGTCGTGACCAAGCCATCCGACCGAGCGCTCCGATCCAGCCCCCTGACGGTCCGGGTCGCCGACGCCGCGGGGCTGCTGGGTGTCGGCAAGACGAAAATCTACGAATTGATTGGTGCGCGTGAGATTGAAATCATAAAGCTCGGGCGCGCCACCCTAATAATCAGTGCAAGCATCGAGGCCTTCATCGAGCGGCAGCGCGAGCCGGTCTCCGCAACGCCGGTGCCCCGGAAGCGCGGGCGACCGAGGAAGACTTTTCGCGAGCTGGCTTCCGGGCGCGAGACTTAGGCGTGCCGAGGCAGTGGTTCGCCCACGCCTCCATCAACGCACGCCGCTTTGCCAGGAAATCTGTCCGTCGATACGCTGCCTCGACCTTGTTCTCGAGCGTGTGCGCCAGGGCAGCCTCGGCGATCTCGCGCGCAACGTCGGTCTCCTCCGCCGCCCAATCGCGGAAGCTCGATCGGAACCCGTGGACCGTGGCAGCGACGCCCATGCCGCGCACCAACTCGAGAAGCGCCATGTCCGAAAGTACCGTCGCCGACATGCTGGACGGAAAAACGAGCTCACAGTCCTCGACTCGAAGGGTCTGCGCACGCCGAAACACGTCCGCCGCCTGGGGGGAGAGCGGTACGACATGATCGACGCCGGCCTTCATCCGATCGCCGGGAATCTTCCAAAGCGTGAGGTCTTCGTTCAATTCGGGCCACCGCGCGCCCCGAACCTCGCCGGATCGGACGGCGGTGAGAATCAGAGCTTCAAGTGCAAGCTGACTTGCGGATAGCTCCTTGGCCCGAAGGCGGACGAGAAATGCCGGCACCTCTGCATGTGGCAGGGCAGCGAAGTGTCCCGTCTTTTTCGGCTGTCGAGGCAAACCTTTCGAGATTGATCGCATCGGTGCCTCTGTATCGCGGAGGCCGTTCGAGTAGGACCAGTCCAACACCGTGCCGATCCGCTGGCGCACGCGTCGCGCGGTCTCCGGAATCTCGAGCCAGATCTCGGCCAGCACGTCACGTATGAGTGGTCCGTCGATCTTGTCGACCTTCAGCTTACCGAGCTTGGGATAGGCGTAAAGTTCGAGGGTCTTGATCCACTGCTTGGTGTGCTTTCCGTTCTTCCATCCCTTGATCATTTCGGCGTGCGCCTTTTTGGCGGCTTGCTCGAAGGTCAGTACGACCTTTGCCACCTTGCGCCGCTCCTCAAGCGGATCGATGCCAGACGCCGCCAACTTCTTTGCTGCGGCGGCTTCAAGGCGCGCCGTTTGAGCCGGGACGTAACGAGCATCGCCGAGGCCAATATCGCGCCTCGTGCCCTTGATCTGGATGCGCAGCACCCAGCTTTTGCCGCCGCTCGGCGAAATCTTGAGATAAAGCCCGTCACCGTCGGCATACCGACCAGGCTCTTTCAGGCCTTCGATAATCGCTTTGGTGAGCTTTCCCATGCGGGATTCATAGCACTTCGCTGCCGGATGTTGAAGACCGCCACCCCGCCTCAGTCCCACATCCAGTCCCACAAGACTTTCCGAAGGTCAGCGAACGCCTCCGATCGCCAGAGGAACTTTATCAAGCGATTTCTGTAATTTATCCGGATTTTCCGAGCATGGGCGAACGCCGGTAAAGTGGAAAATGGCGGAGCGGGAGGGATTCGAACCCTCGATGGGCTTTTGACCCATACTCACTTTCCAGGCGAGCGCCTTCGACCACTCGGCCACCGCTCCGCATGCTCTGGAGTTCGGGCGCCCTAGCGGGCTATTGCGACTTTCGCAAGGTTCTGCGCTGTGGCATGTCCGTCATGATGAAATATGCTCCCCGCGCGCGGTTCCTCGCCTGTTTGCTGACCCTTGCTCCTTCCGCTGCCGTGCAGGCGCAGGGCCCGGCGCTTTCGCCTGCGGAAATCGTGCAGGCCGCGCCGCAGAGCGACTGGATCGACATCCCGGCAAGCGACCTGCTGGTCATGACACTGGCGCCCGATGCCGAGGGGAAGCCGCGGCGCGTGGTCATTCAGCTCCTGCCCCCGCCTTTCAGCCAGGGCTGGGTGAGCAATATCAGGGCGCTGGCGCAGGCGCGCTGGTATGATGGGGCCGTCATCAACCGCGTGCAGGACAATTATGTGGTTCAGTGGGGCGATCCGCACGCGGAAGATGCCGCGCGGGCACGGCCGGTGCCTGCCACGGTGCGACCGGTGCCCCGCAGCGACTATGAGGCATCTCTGGACGCCGTCGCCGACGCCATGACCCGGACGATCGCCGCCGACGGGCTGGCCGATTTCAGCGAGAGCCTGGCTTCGGAGCAGAAGGAAGCGGCGCGGATCGCCGAGCTCGCCATGGCCGGCTCGCGCACGGAGAAGGCGCCTAACGGCTGGCACGAACGGGATGCTTTCGCGCCCTGGGTCGAGATCCGGCAGGGCTGGCCACTTGCTTCGGACGGTGAGCATATGTGGCCAGTGCACTGCTATGCCACGGTCGGCGTCGGCCGCGGCATGGCGCCGGACACGGGAACGGGCGCGGAGCTCTACGCCGTGATCGGCCATGCCCCGCGTCACCTGGACCGCAACGTGGCGGTCGTGGGTCGCGTGATCGAGGGGATCGAGCAGCTCTCGACCCTGCCGCGCGGCACCGGGCCCCTGGGTTTCTACGAGCGTGAGGCGCAGCAGGTCCCCATCCTTTCCATCCGGACCGCAAGTGATCTCCCCGCTCGCGAGCAGCCTTCATTTCAGTATCTGTCCACCGAAAGCGAGAGCTTCGCGCGCTATGTGAACACGCGCGCCAATCGCAGCGATCCCTTCTTCGAGGTGCCTGCAGGCGGGGCCGACGTCTGCAGCATGCCGGTGCCGACCCGTCGCAAACCCTGAGCGGGCGAGCGGCCGCTTTCGCTTCGTTTAGTCCTCTGACGGACCTGCCCATGGCCCAGTCGGGTGGACTGGCGGCCGTCCACTGCCTGCCCCGATGGGAACCGCCCTTCCCCCAGGCGCGTTGGCATTCCGGAACATCGGAAGGGATGAAATCATGATTCGGCTTGCCGTCATCTGTCTGATCATTGCCGGCATCGCAGCCCTGCTGGGCTTCAGCGGCGCCGCGGGAACCTTTGTCGGCATCGCCAAGATCCTCGTCCTTGCCGGCCTTGCCCTTTTCGTCCTCTTTCTCGTTCTGGGCTTGCTGGCGGGCAGGAGCGTTTCGAAGCGGCTCGATTAAGGCCCTTGCTGGCCTCATGACTCCGGCTTGAGGATGTGTCCTAAAATGTCCGGAAAGGTCCACGCGCCGCTGCCTTTACAGGGCGAGCAGGCTGAAGCAATCAGCGCATCATTGCCTTCTGCCGTCGCCGCTGAACTGACGAGCCCAGGCCGATGGCTTCGCGATATTTGGCGACCGTACGGCGTGCGAGTTCGAAGCCGCGCTGCCGCAGCAGATCGACCAGCGTGTCGTCGCTCAGGATCGCGTCCGGCTTCTCCTCGGCAATCAGCGCGCGGATATGGCTCTTGACCGCTTCCGCCGAAGCCGCCTCGCCGCCATCGGCCGAGGCCACCGCACTGGTGAAGAAATATTTGAGTTCGAACGTGCCCCGCGCGCAGGCGAGATATTTGTTGCTCGTCACGCGGCTGATCGTTGATTCATGCAGATCGACAGCATCCGCGATCACCTTCAGCGTCAAGGGGCGCAGATGCGTCACGCCGTGCCGGAAAAAGCCTTCCTGCCGCCGCACGATCTCCTCGGTGACCCGCAGGATCGTGCGCTGCCGCTGATCGAGCGCCTTCATCAGCCAGTTGGCATTGGCGAGGCAATCCGAAAGCCAGGCCTTTGTCGTCTTGTCGCGCGATCCCCCGGCCAGCTGGGCATGATAGCGCCGGTTCACCAGCAGGCGTGGCAGCGTCGCTCCATTGATCTCGATTGCCCATCCTTTGCCGCGCTCGGTCACCAGCACGTCCGGCGTGACGGCGGGCGGCTTCTCTCCGCCATAGGCCAGCCCCGGCTTGGGATCATAGGTCCGCAGCTCGCGGATCATGTCGCTCATATCTTCCTCATCCACGCCGCAGATGCGGCGCAGATGCGCGATCTGGCCCTTCGCGAGCAGATCGAGATTGTTGATGAGGCAGGCCATGGCCGGATCGTACCGATCGGCCTCGCGGGCCTGGAGCGCGATGCATTCGCTCAATGTGCGCGCGCCGACACCGGTGGGATCGAAGCCCTGGATGACCGCGAGCACTTCTTCGACCTGCGCCAGAGGGACGCCGAGCCGGTAAGCCGTCTCGAGAAGATCGGCTTCGAGATAGCCGCATTCGTCGATCTGCCCGATGAGCTGGTGGGCGATGAGCAGGGATGTGCCGGACAAGGCCGCTTCCGCCTGCTGCGTCAGATGCGTGTGCAGGCCGATGTCGGCGGCCGCGAAGCTGTCGAAGTCCGGCGCATCCTCGTTCCAGGAGGTCGAACCCATGCCGCCCGCGTCCGCGCCGGAGCCGGTCTGCGGGGAGGGCAAGTCGCTTGGGCCATCGTCGATGAAGGTTTCCGAGGCATAATCGACATCCAGCGGGGAATCGGCCTCGCCCGCGCCCCGGCCCATCAGCGTGTCGGCTCCGGCCTCGGGGCCCGACAGAGGCTCGGCGCCGTCGGGCCGCTCGACTTCCTCCCGCGCGGGCCGGCTGTCGATGTCCCCCGCTTCCAGCAGGGGATTGCGTTCCAGCTCAGCTCCGATGAAGGCTTCCAGCTCCAGGTTGGACAGCGCCAGCAGCTTGATCGCCTGCTGGAGCTGCGGCGTCATGACCAGCGACTGGCTCTGCCGAAGATCGAGGCGAGGCGCCAAGGTCATGCCCGGGCGATCCCCTCAGCGGATTCCGCGAGGCGAGAGGCGCCTCACAGCGAGAAACTCTCGCCAAGATAGAGGCGCCGCACCTCCGCGTTGGACACCAGCTCTTCGGGACTGCCGGCGAACAGCACTTTCCCGTCATAGATGATGCAGGCCCGGTCGACGATCTCCAGGGTTTCCCGCACATTATGGTCCGTGATCAGAACGCCGATGCCCCGGACCTTGAGATCCTTCACCAGGTCCCTGATGTCGGCAATGGATAACGGATCGATGCCCGCGAACGGCTCGTCGAGCAGCACGATGGACGGATTGGCCGCGAGGGCCCGGGCAATTTCGCAGCGCCTGCGCTCGCCGCCGGACAAGGCCATCGCGGAACTAGAGCGAAGCCGGGCAAGGCCGAATTCGTCCAGCAGCGTCTCCAGCTTCTCGCGCCGCGCGGCCGCATCCGGCTCCGCCAGCTCGAGGACGCTCAGGATATTCTGCTCGACCGTCATGCCCCGGAAGATGGAGGTCTCCTGGGGGAGATAACCCAGACCAAGAATGGCCCGGCGGTACATCGGCAGGCCAGTGATATCGACACCCTCAAGGATGATCCGCCCGCTGTCCGGCTTCACCAGCCCCATGATGGAATAGAAGCATGTCGTCTTGCCCGCGCCGTTCGGGCCGAGCAGCCCGACCACTTCCCCATGGCCGACCTCAAGGCTGACATCGGCGAGCACGGTGCGCTTGTCATAGCTTTTCGCGATCGAAATGACCTGAAGGCGATGTTCGCCGGCTTCCGATTCCGCTTCGTTCGGCTTGAGGGGAGCAGCCACGTCACTCATCCTTGGTCCTCTTCATGACAGGTTGCCGACCGCCGCTGGCCATTCACCTTAGTGCTGGCATGTTGCGACTTTCCCCGCAATCTCCATGTGGCCGGAAATTTGCATGGCCGCGGCAGAACGCAAGGGGGCCGCGCCGGATTTATTCGCGCGTTCACTGCCCCGGCTGCTGGCGCACCTTGAACGTTCCCGATACCCGGCCGCCGGGCGACGTGCTCGTGCCGGGCGCGCCGGTGGCGGAGCCGTCGACGGTTGAGCGGCCCGTATTGAGGTCGATCACGAGTCTCGATCCGGTCAGGCGGTTGCCACCCTGATTGAGCTGCACATTGCCGATCATCGTGATCAGCTTCCGGTTGAGATCGTAAATCGCGACCGACCCGCTCGCCCGCTCGTTGCCGCGCGTCACCACGACGCCACCCGAGGCGTCGAGACGATCGATCTCGACACCATTATTGTCATGATAAGCGACGGTGAGCCGCTGAGCGGTGAGGGTCAACCCGGCCTGCGTCACCTGCACGTTGCCAGTGACGACGACCCTGTCCGCACGGTCCTGGACCTCGATGCGGTCAGCGGAGAAGTCGACGGGGGCGGTCGTATCGTGCCCGCGCAGCACCTGCGCGTCGGCGCGGCCGTCCGGCATCATGGCCATCAGGACCACACATCCGGTCGCCATGGAAAAAAGGGTCAACGGGTTGCGCAACATCACTGCCCCTTGCGTCCAAATTGTTCCATGCGCAAGCGAGCGTTGCCTTCCAGAGTCACGGTCCGGGCCTCAAGATCGGCGCTCAGATGGTCGGCCCGGAATGTCCCGGTGGGAATGCGCCCCTCGACGCTGCCCCGGCTGCGCAGGCTGCGCTGCTGCAACTGGATGTCCACGTCCCGGGTGGTGAGCCGATAGCCGTTGGCGCTCTGGAACTGGATCGGCCCGATCACCGAGACGGTTTCCTTGTCCATATTGTAATTGCCCTGCCGGGCGGTCACGACTGCGCCGCCTTTCTCCATCTGGAGCCGGGCTTCCAGTTCGTTCAGCTCGACGACCGGATCGCGCGAGCTGCGCTGGAGCGCCGAGCCGGCGCGCAGGGAAAAGGGACGGCCGCTGGCATCCTCGCCGCGATAAAGCGCTTCCACGACCTTCAGCCGTTCCGTCGCCATGTCCACGCGATTCTTGTCGAGGACGAAGCTCACTTCGTTCTCATGCGTGAAGGGGGCTGTGAACAGGAAGATGGCCAGGACCGCGACGACCACCGGCAGCACACGCTTGAGCAGCGTGATCATCCTGTCATGGCTGCCGCCGGGCGTGGCCCAATGCTGCCGCCTCGTCCGCTGGGCCGTGGCCTCGGCGGACAAGGCCATCTCTTCGCCGGTCAGTATATGGCCGCGGCGGTCACGCATGGGCGAAGATATCTGTCTCCGGCCATCCGGCAAGATCGAGCAACGCCCGATGGGGCAGGAAATCGAAGCAGGCCTGGGCCAGTGCCGTCCGCCCTTCGCGCGCGAGCCGCTGATCGAGTTCGGCCTTGAGCAAATGAAGATAGCGCACGTCCGAGGCAGCATAATCCCGCTGGGCGTCGCTCAGCTGCGGGCTTCCCCAGTCCGAGCTCTGCTGCTGCTTGCTGATGTCGAAACCCAGCAGCTCGCGCACCAGCTCCTTGAGGCCATGGCGATCCGTATATGTCCGGGTGAGCCGCGAGGCGATCTTGGTGCAGTAGACGGGCGCGGCGAGCACACCGAGATAATGCTGGAGCGCGGCGATGTCGAAGCGCCCGAAATGGAAGAGCTTGAGTCGATTCGGATCGGCGATGATGGCGCGCAGATTGGGCGCGGCGAAATTGCTGTGCGGCGCGAAACGCACGAGATGCTCGTCCCCCCGGCCATCGCTGATCTGGACCAGGCACAATCGGTCGCGCGGGGTGATGAGGCCCATGGTTTCCGTGTCGATCGCCACTGCCCCTTCGGCCAGAACGTCTGCGGGCAGGTCTTCTTCATGCAGATATACGGTCATGACGGCATCCTTAGCCGCATGTCGGCCGCAGGGAAACCTCCCTGGAAGAAAGTGATCGGGACGGCGTCAGGCACCTGAAACAAGCGCCGGCATCTCCAGATTCGGACGACGAAACATTTCGTCACGACGAAACGCGCCAAAATCATTCGCCCTTGTGGATAAATACCGCTATAGCGAAACTTGGCTGAGTTTGGGCTTCGGCCGAGTCTCCGTGCTTGTCGTCCGGCACGGGTGATGACCGTAGAAGGGACGCGCGAAAGTGATTAACAGGGCATGAGTTTTGACAGAGGACGCCGCGGGCGCGGCAGGGACAAGCGGGATGGTTTCGGAGAACCGCAGTTCGAAGGATATTCCGATTTCGGCGGCGGATACGGCGGCTCCCGGAACGACAGAGGCGGTTTCGGCGGCGATAGAGGCGGCTTTGGTGATCGTGGCGGTTTCGGCGGCGGCGGCGGTGGTGGCGGCTTCGGTGATCGCGGCGGCGGCGGCGGCGGTTTCCGTGGCGGCGGTGGCGGCGGCGGCGGTTTTCGCGGCGGCGGCGGTGGCGGCGGTCGTGGCGGCATGCCGGCCCAGGTCGTGGGCGAAGGCTCCGGCACGGTCAAATTCTTCAATGGCCAGAAGGGTTTCGGGTTCATCGTCCGTGACGACGGCGGCGAAGACGTGTTCGTTCATATCAGTGCCGTGGAGCAGGCCGGCCTGACCGGACTTGCCGAAGGCCAGCAGCTCAAGTTCACGCTCGTGGACCGCGGCGGCAAGATTTCGGCAACCGAACTGCAGATCGAGGGCGAGGCTCTGCCTGTGCCCGAGCGGGAAGAACGTCAGGAGCGCACCCCGGTGCGCCAGCTCACCGGCGAGCGCGCGAGCGGCACGGTGAAGTTCTTCAATGCGATGAAGGGCTTCGGCTTCATTCAGCGCGACGATGGCCAGCCTGACGCATTCGTGCACATCAGCGCGGTGGAACGGGCCGGGCTCGCTTCCCTTCAGGAAGGCGATCGCCTGGACTTCGAGCTTGAGGTGGATCGGCGCGGCAAATATGCGGCCGTCAACCTGGAGCCCAAGACCGACTGACGGCCAGCGGCACCTGACAATATGAAAAGAGCCGGAAGCAATTTGCTCCCGGCTCTTTTTTTGCGTGACGCGGGCAGGTCAGACGTTGCGGCTGGCCTCGAACAGGAACCAGGCGCGCTGCTCGGCCTGATCGGTCCAGTCGTCGATGGCGCCGTCCGTGGCGTTGTCGTTCGCGGCGCCGGCCAGTTCCTTGGCGGCACGCAGCGACTCGACCAGCGACAGATTGTCCTTCCGCAGTTCGGCGAGCATATCGGCGGGGCTGACGAATTCGGCCTCGTTATCCTTGAGCGACTGGCGGCGCGCGACATCGCCGATCGAGCGCAGGGCGGTGTTGCCCGTCTTCCGGACGCGCTCCGCGATCAGGTCCGTGGTCGCCAGCACTTCAGCGGCCTGCTCGTCGAACATCAGGTGGTAATCGCGAAAATGCGGGCCGGACACATGCCAGTGAAAATTCTTGGTCTTGAGGTAAAGCGCGTAATAATCCGCCAGCAGCCCGTTAAGCGCATGGGCAACCGCCTTGACCGCATTTCCCTTGAGATCCGTCGGTGTCTTGAGCGCACTGTCCGTCATCTTGATCTCCATCGGTACGAAAATATCATTCCGTCGCGATCTCCCCGCGACTGCCCTTGATATGGCACGGCCCCGAGCCTTTGGCGAACGGATACATATGGATAGACCGATCGACTGGCTCGATCTTTGATTCAGAGCAACCCCAGCGACCAGAGCGCGCAACCCAGCCCGCCGATGACGAGCGCGCCGCCCGGCAAGGGCATGATTCGGGCGAGGGGGAAGGCCGCTTCATAGGCGCGGCCGGCGAACAGCGGCGGGAGCAGGCCGGCGAGGCCGCCGAGCACGCCTCCGATCGCGGTGGCCCAGCCATTGCCGGTCATTGCCGCGACGCCGACAAGCAGGAAGGCGGTGCGTCCCGTCAGTCTGTTCGCCAGCAGGGCGATATAGAGTCGCGTGCGTTTCGTCGTGGCGTGCTTTCCCATCGCGTGGGTTTCCGTCGCGCGCGCTTCCTTTGCATGCGGCGCCTTGCGTCCCGTGGCCAGCAGGCCGAGGCCGCCCGCAATCAGGGTGAAAGAGAAAAAGAGAATGCCCGCAGCCCCGGGCAGCAGGCGCGCCATCAGCATGCCAAGCCCGGCCGAGACTGCCGCGCCGGCCATCACGATCAGGATGACGAGAGTGGCTCCGCCAGGCCCGATCTCGCGCGCCAGCCTCTGCGATCGGTCCCCCTGATCCAGCAGCAGCCCGATCAGCAGGGCCAGCAGCAGCGCGTCCATCGTTCAGTATCTCGTCAGCGACAGCCCTGGAGCGCGGCAGCCGCAAGATAGACCCGGGCGGACTCCGGCCCCATGGTCTCGCCTTCGGCCGCTTCCCGCATCAGGGCGAGGTAATTGAGCGCGATCTGCCGGTGGCCGTTATAGGCGATCACCGACTCGAGCATGCTCGCGAGCCCCTCGACCGCGTGATAGTCATTCCGGCGGGCGAGGGAGCGCACCTCATCCAGCTGTGTGCACAGGGCCGCGAGGGACAGTGTGGCACAAGTCTCCTGCAAGGTTTCGATGCGCCCCAGCATTTGGGCCCGCACGAACAAGGTCGCGTCCTGATGCACCGTCATTCCTCCCACAGCGGCGAGCGGCGGCCAGGACTCGCCGGCCGCCATGGCCATATTCCACATCCAGGGTTAAGACGGCGTTCGTCTTGCCGCGGTGCAGGGGCCATGTTGCAGACGAAGACGACGCGCCGGAACCCCAGCAAAGCTTGACAAAGTTGCGCGATTCCCGCATTGGCCGCCGCCGAACCGGACGTTGCAGGCAAGGCAGCGTCCATATTTCACGAGTTTGAGCGCTTCTTCACCGCTTCGGCGAACAAGCGCATTTTTGTTGAGGAAACCGGCCATGGCGAAGCCCGCCACAGTGAAGATCCGTCTGGTCAGCTCGGCTGACACGGGCTTTTTCTATGTGACCAAGAAGAATCCCCGCAATCAGACCGAGAAGCTGACCTTCCGCAAATATGACCCGGTGGCGCGCAAGCACGTCGAGTTCAAGGAAGCCAAGATCAAGTGACGGCGGACCCGGCGCACCATTAAAGGCGCGCCGTTCGGGACGAATCGCTGGCCCGGGTGGCAACGCCCGGGTTTTTGCGTATGTGCCGGCCGTCACGGCCGGCCCGTTCATATGCTGACGGACGGCTGCTCCAGCAGGCTGTTCACAACTTCCATGAAGCGCATCACCGAAATCGGTTTCGAAACATAAGCGCTCGCTCCGGCTGCCCGGATACGCTCCTCGTCGCCAACGCCCGCATAAGCGGTCACGGCCATGATCGGCACGGTGGCGAGATTGGCATCGACTCGCAAAGAGGCGATGAGATCCAGCCCTGTGACATGCGGCAACTGGATATCCGTGATGATGAGATGCGGCTGGAACGCCGTGGCATCCGCGAATGCGTCCCGCCCGTCGCGCACCGCATGCGTCTCGTGCCCATGCGCCTTGAGCAGATCGCAGAAGAGCTTCAGATTGAGCTCATTGTCCTCGACAACCAACACACGTTTTGACACGGCTGCTCCCAGAGCCGATGGACGATGCTGTTTTCTCGACAGGATTGCCGAACGCAAGGTCTAACCGGATGAACAGCGAATATCCGATCAGCGAAGCGGACGAAAGCATGGCGCTGCGCCTTATCGGGTGGGTTGTGGCTGATTCGGTTCGTGCCGACAGGATGCTGGCCCTGACGGGGCTTGATCCCGCTTCGCTGCGGGCGGGGCTCTCCGACTCCGCGCTGCTCGGCGCTCTCATGGATTTCGTCATAAGCCATGAGCCGGACCTCATCGCCTGCGCCCGGGACCTCGCCGTCGAGCCCGCCGCGCTGGTGGCGGCACGCGCGCGAATCGGCCGATGAACCGTCCGCTCATCATCAGCGATTGCGACGAAGTGCTCATGCACATGGTCGTGCCGTTTCGCGCCTGGCTCGATGAACTGCACGGCATCCACTTCAGCTTCTCCGAAGGCTTCGAACGGGCCCTGCGTCACAAGGACAGCGGCGATCCCGTGGAGCGGGCGCGGATATGGACCTTGCTGAACGACTTCTTCCAGACGGAGATGCATCGCCAGACGCCGATATCGGGTGCCGTCGCGACCATGGCGCGGCTTGCGCAGCGTGCCCACATCGTCATCGTCACGAACATCGGGGAAGAGCTGGCGGCCGCACGGGCGGACCAGATCCATCGGCACGGCCTGCCCTACCGGGTGATCGGCAATCGTGGCGGGAAGGGGCCCGCTGTCGCGAAGCTGATCGAAGAGACCGGCGCACCGCTCACGCTCTTCATTGACGATCTTGCGAACAACCACGCGTCCGTGGCGCAGGATGCGCCCCAGTGCTGGCGACTGCATTTCGTCGGTGAGCCGGAAATGGCGCCGCATGTGGACGTGGCCCATGAAGCGCACGCACGGATCGACGACTGGAACGAAGCGGAACGCTGGATCAACGCGCGGCTCGAGGAGTTCGAGGCCGTCGCGGAAGATCTGCGTCATACTTGACGCGCTCGCCCTCTCATGCTGAGGCTCAGCTCATGAGCAGCA
This sequence comes from Sphingobium lignivorans, assembly GCF_014203955.1. Classification (NCBI taxonomy): domain Bacteria; kingdom Pseudomonadati; phylum Pseudomonadota; class Alphaproteobacteria; order Sphingomonadales; family Sphingobiaceae; genus Sphingobium; species Sphingobium lignivorans. The sequence goes on along the minus strand of NZ_JACHKA010000001.1, from coordinate 4,016,353 downwards.
TCGAAACCCGCCTCGCCGCAGAAGGCATCGTCCTTCCGCAGCCCGCCGCCCCGGTCGCCGCCTATGTGCCGACGGTACAGGTGGGCAATCTGCTTCATATCAGCGGGCAATTGCCCTTTGCGGCCGATGGCGCGCTCATGACCGGCAAGCTTGGTGCCGAGCGCGATCTGGCGTGGGGTCAGCAGGCCGCCGAACGGTGCGCGCTCATGCTGGTGGCGCAGATGAAAGCGGCGCTGGGCGATCTCGACCGCGTGGAGCGGATCGTCAAGCTCGGCGCCTTCGTGGCAAGCACCGCCGATTTTACCGATCAACCCAAGGTCGCCAATGGCTGCTCCGAAATGATGGTGCGGATTTTCGGCGAGGCAGGGCGGCATGCGCGCAGCGCGGTCAGCGTGCCCGTGCTGCCGCTCGACGCCTCGGTCGAGATCGATGCCGTCGTCGCCATCCGGACCTGATGCCAGGCGGCGCCTCTTTCCTATCCCCTTATCCGGCGGCTGAGCCGCTTGATGGTCGCCTTTCCTGAATGACGGACGGCGCGACGATCCACCTGCATGATTCGGTCGCTGCGATCGATGGCAGCGCGTGGGATGCGTGTGCGGGAGACGACAACCCGTTCGTCTCCCATGACTTTCTGGCCATTCTCGAGGAATCGGGCAGCGTCGGCCCGGGCACCGGCTGGTCGCCGGCGCCGCTGGGCGTCTATGATGAGGCGGGCGGACTGATCGCGGCCGCGCCGGCCTATCTCAAGAGTCACAGCCAGGGCGAATATGTGTTCGATCACGGTTGGGCGGACGCATGGGAGCGTGCGGGCGGACATTATTATCCCAAGCTGCAGATCGCCTCGCCTTTCTCCCCCGTGCCCGGTCCTCGCCTGCTGCTCCGTGACGGGGAGGGGGGCGCGGCGCTGATCGCCGGGATCGAGGCCGTGATCGACCAGAACGGCCTTTCCTCGGCCCATGCGACATTCATCACCGAAGACCAGCGGGCGCTGTTCCGCTCGGCTGGCTGGCTCATCCGGCAAGGGACACAGTTCCACTGGACCAATGATGGCTATGGCAGTTTCGAGGATTTCCTCGCCGTCCTCTCCAGCCGGCATCGCAAGGACATGCGCAAGGAGCGTGCGAAGGCGCAGGCCGGGCTTGAGATCGTCCACCTGACAGGCAGCGACCTGCAGGAGCGACACTGGGACGATTTCTGGCGTTTCTACCAGGATACCGGAAGCCGGAAATGGGGACATCCCTATCTGACCCGGCGCTTCTTCTCGCTGCTGGGCGAGCGGATGGCGCAGAAAGTGCTCCTGATGTTCGCGCTGCGCGATGGCGTGCCGATCGCGGGCGCGCTCAACCTCATCGGCTCGGACACGCTCTATGGTCGCTATTGGGGCTGCACGCAGGACGTGCCGTTCCTGCATTTCGAGCTCTGTTACTATCAGGCGATCGATGCCGCCATCGCGCGCGGCCTCAGTCGCGTGGAGGCCGGGGCGCAGGGCGAGCACAAGCTTTCGCGCGGCTACCGGCCCGTCGCGACATGGTCGGCGCATTATATACCGGACCCCGGCTTTCGCAGGGCCGTGGCGGATTATGTGGAGCGCGAAGCCATGATGCTGAACGGCGACATGCCCCTACTCGAAGAGCGCACGCCGTTCCGCAGGAGCGAGCCCGAGCGCTGAACCTTGTTTGAGCGTCGGGCTGCGTGCCGTGCGCCGCAGATCAGCTCATGCAGCGCAGCGGGGCGCCGTCTGCATCAGCCAGGCGCGGGCCTGGCGCTGGGCCTCGGCGATTTCGCGCGCGGTCATTTCATCGGCGATCTCCGCGCGGCACGCCTGCCCTTCCTCGCTGCCGGCAAGGGCTGCGAGATTGAACCATTTATGTGCCTCGACGAGATTGACGTCGACGCCGCCGGTACCGCAACTGAAGGCAACGCCCAGGTCGAAACGGGCCTGCGCATCACCATAGGCCGCTTCCCGCATGCGACTGTCGATCAGAAAACGGGCACTCTCCATGCTGCTCGCCATGATAATCCCCAGCTTCACTTCGCTATGGGGATGAAACAATCATGGGCGGCTTGAGAAATGGTTAACGCCGCGGTGAGGCGTGCGCCGTGCTCGCGGTCTCTTCGCCGATGATCCGGGCGTTTCAGAGGTTAATGGCGATATTGTCGATCAGCCGCGTCCCGCCGATTCTCGCGGCGGCGAGGAGACGGGCGGGCCGAGACAGCCGGGTGACAGGTTCGAGTGTCTCTGCATCGCAAAGAGTAAAGTAATCGACCGAGTCGAAGCCGGAATCGAGGAGGAACTGCGTCGCCCAGGCGAGAATCGCCGGCACGTCCTCTCCGGTCTGGATCGCCTCGCCGGCGACGACCAGGGTCTCGGGCAAGGCGATGGCGCGGGCGCGCTCTTCCGGGCCGAGATAGGCATTGCGGGAGGAGAGGGCGAGCCCGTCCACATCGCGCTGCGTCGGCACGCCCACGATCCTGACGCCCAGATCGAGATCGCGGACCATGCGGCGGATGATGGCGAGCTGCTGATAATCCTTTTCGCCAAAGCAGGCGACGTCCGGTCGCACCTGGCCCAGGAGTTTCGCGACCACGGTGGCCACACCGTCGAAATGGCCGGGGCGCCAGTGCCCATCCAGTCCTTCCGAAAGGCCGGCGACATGAATGCTGCTGGCGAAGTCCTGCGGATACATGACGTCCACGTCTGGCGCCCAGAGAGCAGCCACGCCGGCCGCTTCCAGCATGGCCGCGTCTGTCTCCTCGCGGCGCGGATAGGCGGCAAGGTCCTCATTGGGCCCGAACTGGGTGGGATTGACGAAAATCGACACCACCACATGCGCCGCTCGCGCCTGCGCCTCGGCCACAAGCGCCATGTGCCCATCATGAAGCGCGCCCATGGTCGGCACCATGGCGATGCCGCCGCCGCTCGCACGCAAGGCAGCCACGCCGTTGCGGAGCGAGGGAATGTCACGGAAGATTTGCACGCCGCTCGAGGCTCCGATAAGGCCGGTCACAAGGTCGGTCGCTGGCTTCGCCTGTCCGGCCCGGGCGGTCAAGGGGCCGCGACCATCACGAAGAGTTTCGACGGGATCCATGACCAGCGCAGCGCCGCACCTCATCGTCTTTGCCAATGAAAAGGGCGGGACCGGAAAATCCACCACGTGCGTTCACGCCGCCGTCGCACTGGCGGCGCAGGGCATTTCCGTCGCGGTCATCGATCTCGATCACCGGCAGCGTACCTCGGCACGCTATCTGGAGAATCGCGCGGAAACGGCCCAGCGCCGCGCCGCCGAACTGCCCTCGCCTTCCTGGTACGTCTATGACGGAGACAGCACCGCGGGGCTGAACGAGATGATCGCCAGCGCGGCCACGAACGCCCGCGTCGTGGTGATCGACACGCCCGGCCGTGACGATCCGCTCGCCCGCTACGCGGCGACGGCGGCGAACACGCTGGTGACGCCGATGAATGACAGCTTCGTCGATTTCGACCTCATCGGGCAGGTGGATCCGGAGAATTTCAAGGTGAAGCGCCTCAGCTTCTATTCCGAGCTGATGTGGGAAACGCGCAAGACACGCGCCAAGGCCGATGGCTCCTCGATCGACTGGGTCGTCCTGCGCAATCGCCTGCACCATATGGAAGCCCGCAACCAGAAGCGCGTGGGCGACGCCCTGACCGAACTCGCGCGGCGCGTGGGGTTCCGCGTGATCCCGGGCCTGTCCGAACGCGTGATCTTCCGCGAGCTTTTTCCCTCGGGCCTGACGCTGCTCGATCGCGGTCATCTGGGCGAACTGGGCGTCAGCCATGTGGCGGCGCGGCAGGAATTGCGGGAAATGATCGCGGGGCTGGCGCTGCCCATGCTGAACAGCGGGCACCCGGCCCAAACCGCCGCCTGAACGATGCTGCTGCTGCTCGCCGCGCTTGCCGGGCTCGGCCTCTGGCTGTGGCTGGGCAAAAGGCGCAAGCAGATCCCCGCGGCCTGGCTCGGCATTGCGGGCACGCTCATCGGCGCCGTGCTGGTCGCGAAGGGCATGCCCGTGGTCGGCGCGCTGGTGACCACCGGTGCGGGGCTGTGGCTGCGCTACGGAGGCATGCTGATGGGCCGGGCATCCCCGGCTCCCATGCCGACGAACCGGGCCGATCTCAGCCGGGCGGAAGCAGCCGAACTCCTCGGCGTGACGCCCGATGCCGATCGCGATGCCATCATTGCCGCGCATCGCCGGCTGATCGCGCGCAACCATCCCGATGCCGGTGGTTCCGCCGGACTTGCCGCCCGTCTCAACGCGGCGCGCGACCTTTTACTCAAATAGCCATGATACTAAAATAAGACCGGTCGCAACCGAACCCGATCCATCCTTCAGAGACGCAGGAGACTTCATGCCGCATCAGTTCCACCCGACCACGCTGCGCGAATATGATATCCGTGGAATCATAGGGGAAACGCTGGGCGAGGGGGACGCATACGCCATCGGTCGCGGGTTCGGGACGCGCGTGGCACGGGCTGGCGGCAGCCGGGTGGCCGTCGGGTATGACGGCCGCTTGTCCTCGCCCGCTCTGGAAGAAGCACTGGTGCGTGGCCTCAACGAAAGCGGCATCCATGTGCTGCGCATCGGGCTCGGGCCCACGCCCATGCTCTATTATGCGGAAGCCGTGCTGGACGTCGACGGCGGCATCCAGATCACGGGCAGCCACAATCCCGCCAACTATAATGGCTTCAAGATGGTCCTGCACCATGGGCCCTTCTTCGGACCGGACATCCAGTCGCTTGGGACGATGGCCGCCAGCGGCGATTGGGTGGACGGCTCGGCCGGGAGCGAGACCGTCGAGATCGCGGACCGCTATGCCGCGCGGCTGGTGGAAGGTTTCGAGGGCAAGGCCTTTCGGATCGGGTGGGATGCCGGTAATGGCGCGGCGGGCCCGATTGTCGAAAAGCTCGTCCGCCTGTTGCCCGGCGAACATTACACGCTCTTCACCGAGGTGGACGGCACGTTCCCCAACCACCATCCGGACCCCACCGAGGAAAAGAACCTCACCGATCTGCGCGCCCTGGTGGCGGAGAAGGGGCTTGATTTCGGCGTCGCCTTCGATGGAGACGGAGACCGGATCGGCGCGATCGATGGCGAGGGCCGCATCATCTGGGGCGACCAGCTGCTGGCGATCTTCGCCGAGCCGGTGCTGCGGGCGGTGCCGGGCGCAACGATCATTGCCGACGTCAAGGCCAGCCAGGCGCTGTTTGATCGGGTCGCGCAGCTTGGCGGCACACCGCTCATGTGGAAGACCGGGCACAGCCTCATCAAATCGAAGATGCGCGAGACCGGGAGCCCTCTCGCCGGCGAAATGAGCGGCCACATCTTCTTCAAGCACGAATATTACGGATTTGACGATGCGCTTTACGCAGCCGTCCGCCTGATTCGCGCGGCAAGCGATCTGGGCAAGTCCGTGACGGAGCTGCGCGGCGAGATGCCGCCCATGGTCAATACGCCGGAGTTGCGCTTCCAGGTGGATGAAAGCCGCAAGTTCGCCGTGATCGAGGAGGTGCTTGCCCGGCTGCGCGAATCGGGCGCGCAGGTCGACGCCACGGATGGGGCCCGCGTCAACACGCCGGACGGCTGGTGGCTGCTGCGCGCGTCCAACACGCAGGATGTTCTTGTGGCCCGGGCCGAGGCTCGGGACGAGGCGGGGCTGGACAGGCTGATGGCCCAGATCGACGAACAACTGGCGCTTTCTGGCCTGCAAAGGGGCGCTCAGGCGGGACACTGAACTCTAGCAGATGTCTTGATAATGATCGCAATTGCAGTTTCTGCACTCGATGCGCGTCATTTCGCAATTGCATCAAATTAGTATGTAACGCATACGGATCGGGCCTTTCAGGCATCCTCTCCTAAAACTTCCAAGGCCGTCCTTCGGGGCGGCCTTTTTTTTCGTCGGCGCTACGTGCAACCCCCTGGCGATCCCTGCGTTTTTCCCATGGACCACGACAGGAGATTCCCATGGACTCGTTCTGGCTGCTCATCACGGTAGCCGGCCCCATCCTACTTGCGCTCACGCTGGCCTACGCGATCTGGCGCAACCGGAGGGAAACCGGACCGGGCGACGTCGCCCACAGCGATCGGGCGGCCAAGCGCCTGCGCGATCAACTCGATCAGGAAGACAAGCGACGGGATCATCGAACCACGACGGAGGCTTGAGCCCGCCTGAAACGATGTCCACCTTATAAGGATGGACATCGCGCTTCCCGCACCCATTACCGACTGGTTCGCGGCGCGCGGCTGGGCGCCGCGCGCTCACCAGCTTGCCATGCTCGAAGCTGCGGCCTTGGGACGTCACGCGCTGCTGGTCGCGCCGACCGGTGCGGGCAAGACACTCGCAGGGTTCTTGCCCAGCCTCGCCGACCTGGTTTCCCGGCCCCGGGACGGATTGCACAGCCTCTACATCTCGCCGCTCAAGGCGCTGGCAGTCGACGTGCAGCGAAATCTGCTCACGCCCATCGAGGAGATGGGGCTGCCGATCCGCGTGGAAACCCGCACCGGCGACACACCGTCCGAACGCAAGGCGCGCCAGCGGGTGCGCCCGCCGCAGATGCTGCTGACGACGCCCGAGTCGCTGTCCCTGCTGCTGTCCTACCCCGATTCGGCCATTTTGTTCGCGGACCTCGAAACCGTCATCATCGACGAGATCCATGCCTTCGCGGCGGACAAGCGCGGTGACCTGCTCAGTCTCTCGTTGAGCCGACTGCAGGCCATGCGACCTGAACTCCGGCGCGTGGGCCTGTCGGCAACGGTTGCGGAGCCCGACGCCTATCGTCGCTGGCTCGCGCCGGCAGGAGAGGCGGATCGCGTGGCGCTGGTCGAGAGCGAGCCCGGGGCGCCGCCCGATCTCTCCATACTCGTTCCCGAGGACCGGGTCCCCTGGTCCGGCCACAGCGGCAAATATGCTGCCCGTCAGGTGATCGACATCATCGCGGCGCATCGCATGACGCTTGTCTTCTGCAATACGCGCGGGCTGGCCGAACTCATCTTCCAGGAACTGTGGGCGGGAAACGACGCCAATCTGCCCATCGGCATCCATCATGGCAGCCTCTCCCGCGAAGCGCGGCGCAAGGTCGAGGCGGCGATGGCGGCAGGCAAGCTGCGTGGCCTCGTTGCCACGGCCAGCCTCGATCTCGGCATCGACTGGGGGGACATAGACTGCGTGATCCAGATGGGCGCGCCCAAGGGCTCCTCGCGACTGCTTCAGCGGATCGGCCGCGCCAACCATCGCATGGACGAGCCCAGCAAGGCCATCATCATTCCGGGCAACCGATTCGAATATCTTGAAGCGCAGGCGGCATGGGACGCGGTGATGGCGGGCGAGCGCGACGCCGAGCGCTTCCGCCCCGGCGCGCGCGATGTGCTGGCGCAACATATCATGGCGCTGGCCTGCGCGGGCCCCATAGAGCCAGATGCCTTGCTCGCCGAAATCACGAGCGCCACGCCTTATGCCGACATGACGCGCGCGCAACTCGATGACATGCTGCGTTTCGTTTCCACCGGCGGCTATGCCCTGCGCGCTTATGACCGTTTCCAGCGGCTGGTGCATGAGCGCGACGGGCGCTGGCGGCTGGCCCATCCTCGCTTTGCGCAGATGCACCGCCTCAATGCGGGCATCATCGTCGATCAGCCTGCCGTGGCCATTCGCTTCGCCAATGGGCGCAAGCTGGGCACGGTGGAGGAGATGTTCGCCGCGACGCTGGCGCCGGGCGACAGTTTCTTCTTCTCGGGCATGTCGCTCGAAGTCGTCCGGCAGACCGAAGCGGAGCTGCTCGTTCGGGCGTCCGCGAAGTCCGCGCGCATTCCGAGCTGGGGCGGCACGCGCATGGCGATGTCCACTCATCTCGCGGGGCGGGTCCGCCAGTTCCTCGCCGATCCCGCGCAATGGCATCGTTTCCCGCAGGATGTGCACGAATGGCTGGCGATGCAGGCGATACGCTCGGTCCTGCCCCGGCCGGACCAGCTGCTGGTCGAGACCTTCCCGCATGAGGGGCTGCATCACATGGTGGTGTACAGCTTCGAGGGCTGGAACGCGCACCAGTCGCTCGGCATGTTGCTCACGCGCCGGATGGAAGAGCGTGGGCTGAAGCCCGTCGGTTTCGTTTCCAACGATTATGCGCTTGCGGTCTACGCGCTGGAGCCGGTCAAGGACCCCACGCCTCTTTTCTCGGCGGATATCCTCGACCATGAGTTCGTCGAATGGGTGGAGGACAGCAGCCTGCTGAAAAGGGCCTTCCGCGACGTGGCGGTCATATCCGGATTGATCGAGCGCCAGCAGCCCGGTGCGCGGAAGACGGGTCGGCAAGTCAGCTTCTCGACCGACCTCATCTATGATGTGCTGCGCCGCTATGAGCCCGATCACCTGCTGCTGAGGGCCGCCTGGGCCGATGCCCGCGCCCGGATGACGGATGTGGGGCGATTGGGCGAACTGATCGACCGTGCCGCCGGGACACTGCTGCATGTGCCCCTTGACCGGGTGAGCCCGCTCGCCGTGCCCGTGCTGGTGATGATCGGCCGCGAGCAGGTGGCTGGGCGCGCCACGGACGAAGCCCTGCTGATCGAGGCCGAAGCCCTTGCGCGGATCGCCATGACGCCCGACTGAGCAGGGTGCACGGGACGCTTTGGCCTGCGTCCGCGACATGATAATCTGCCGCTCCAAGGAGAGGCCGAGTCATGTCGTTCGCACGCAGGCTCATCATGAGAGGATTGGTGGCGCTGGCGTTCGGCACGCCGTTCATAGCGCCGGGGGCCATGGCACAAAAATCCACGGCTGCCCCGGCCCCCTCGCCCGACCCGGTTCCCGGCGATTTCGTCGTGGGGGCAGGGAAGGACGGGCAGGCATTCGATCCCTCACTGTTCGAGCTGACCGAGCGGCTGCTCCTGCTGGGCAAGGACCGGTCCAACCGGATGACCATGCCGGTCGAGATCGGCGGCAGCTCCTATGATTTCCTCATCGACACCGGCTCCCAGCGCACCATCGTCGCGACGGAACTCGCGCAGCGTCTTGCCTTGCCGTCTCTGCCTCCGGTCGAGATCGTCAGCATGGCCGGGCGGGTCACCGTCGCCTCCGTGGCGCTGGAAGGCCTCAGGCTGGGCGAACATGCCATCGAGGACCTCAAGGCGCTCAGTATCGCCCATGCCGATCTCGGCGGGGCCGGGCTGATCGGGCTCGACACGCTGAAGGACAAGCGCCTCACGCTCGACTTCAGGAAACGGCGGATGGACATCGGGGAAAGCCGGCGACGGCCGCCCACCAGCGACCCGGATACCATCGTGGTGCAGGCACGCAGCCGTTTCGGCCAGCTCATTCTCGTGGACTCCCGCGTGGAGGGACGCCGCGTGAGCGTGATCCTCGATACCGGGGCCGAAATGAGCGTGGGCAACATGGCCCTGTTCCGCAGCCTCAAGCTCAAGAAGCTCGTGGTGCCCCCGCAGCCCACCATGCTCACCAGCGTCACCGGGGCCGAGGTGCCGGCGCTGTTCACGGTCGTGCGGCGCATCACGATCGGATCTGTGACGCTGGACAATGTGCCCATGGTGTTCCTCGACGCCGCGCCTTTCGAGGAGCTCGATCTTGCGGACAAGCCCGCCATGCTGCTCGGCATGCGCATGCTGCGCCTCTTCGACCGGATCGCGATCGATTTCGGCAGCCGGCGCGTCGATTTCCACCTCGACACCGGCTTTCGCAAGTCAGATGCCGCCCGGCTCGCCAGCGCCGCCGCACCGGCCGCAGTCCTGCCCTGAGCCGACGAGATAGGGCTGGCCGCAGTCCGGGCACAGGGCCGCGGCCCCGGTCCGCTCGCCATGCGCGATGGAGACGCGCTCGTCGAACAGGAAGCATTCACCTCGCCAGAGGCTCTCTTCTTCCTCGATTTCGGCGAGATAGGCGAGAATGCCGCCTTCCAGATGATAGACCTCATCGAACCCGCGGGCCCGCGCGTAAGCGGTCGATTTCTCGCAGCGAATGCCGCCTGTGCAATACATGGCAATGCGCGGCCTGCGCCCCCGGGCCTCCGCTTCCTGCCGCCATTCATCCGCCTGCGCGTCGAACCATTCCGGGAAATCCCCGAAGCCCTGCGTCCCGGGATCGATGGCCCCGGCAAAATGGCCCAATGCCACCTCATAGTCATTGCGCGCATCGATGAGGATCGTGTCGGGATCGGCAATCAGCGCGTTCCATTGCGCCGGGGGCACATGGATGCCCGCGCCATGCGCCGCGTCGATCCCTTCGCATCCCATCGTCACGATCTCCGGCTTCACCTTGACCTTCCAGCGCGCGAACGGGAGCCTCTCCGCCTGATGGACACGCGGCGCGAGATCGGCGCATCCCGGGAGCGCCCGCAAGCGATCGAGCAGGCCGTCCACGGCGTCCGACGCCCCGGCGATCGTGCCGTTCACGCCTTCTTCAGCCAGAATGACAGAGCCGACCAGCCCGTCGCGGCTGCCCTGCGCCCGCAGGTCTTCGGCAAGCGCCTGGACCTCGGCAAGCGGCGCGAAACGATAGAAAGCGGCGACGCGCACCGGCGCTGGCTGACAGTCGGACATGGCGCCGCTCTAGGCGCAGAGCGGGCTTATGGGAATGCCGCATCGTCCGGGGCCGGGCAGGGTTCCGCTTTTGTTCGAAAGAGCGATTGAAAGCGCGCCGACATCGCGCCATTAGCATCACCATGGGCGCGCAATCCCTTTTCTCTTTCGGCGGTCAGACCTGGCGGGCTTTGCCCGAGGGGGCCTTGGTGTGGCAGGAACGATCGGCCCTGATCCTCGCCGACCTGCATTTCGAGAAGGCAAGCGCTTATGCCTGCCGGGGCAGCATGTTGCCGCCCTATGACAGCGTTGCGACGCTGGACGCTCTTGAAGGGCTGATGGCGCGCATCCGCCCGCGCGAGGTGTGGTGCCTTGGTGACAGCTTCCATGACATGGGCGCCTGCGACCGCATGGACGAGGGCACGCGCCGCCGCATCACCGGACTCACCGCCAGCTGTCGCTGGATCTGGATCACCGGCAACCACGATCCGAGACCGACGCCGGACATGGGCGGCGAAACCCTGCATGAAACCCGAGTCGCGGACATCATCCTGCGCCACGAAGCCCGGCCGAACGAAGCCGGGGCTGAAATATCCGGTCATTTTCATCCCAAGTGGCGCCTCAATCTTCGAGGGCGGCTTGTCTCGCGGCGCTGCTTCGTGCTGAGCGCACGCAAGCTCATCATGCCGGCGTTCGGTGCTTATGCCGGCGGCCTTGACGTAGCGGCGCCGGCAATCCGCGCACTGGTGGGACAGGGGAGCGAAGCGCTCGTCCCGATCTCCGACCGGCTGCTCAGATTCTCCGTTCCCGCCTGACTAAACCCACGCCAGTGTCGCAAATCGGCAACAGGGACGAATCAACGGAAAAGGGGGAATTCCAGCGCGATCGGGCATGGCGTATGATTCTCGCCAGAAGCGGCAGACGCCGCCCGAAAAAAGAACGCAGGAGAGTATCAGCCATGCAACGGCCCGCCTTCTTTGTGTCCGCCAGTCTGGCGGCAATGCTCTGCGCGCTCGCCGCGCCAGCTCTGGCCCAGGATGGGAGTGCCGGCACCCTTCCCCAGGATGCGGCCGACGATCCCGATAGCGCAGGCGACATCATCGTCACCGCGACCCGACGCGCCAGTCCCCTCGCCGAAGTGCCGATCGCGGTCTCCGCCGTGACGGCCCAGTCGTTGCAGAACAGCGGCGCCAACGATATCCGCCAGCTCAACCAGCTCGCGCCTTCGCTGCTGGTGTCTTCGACCGGCTCGGAAGCCAATGGCGCCGCGCGCATCCGCGGCGTGGGCACGGTGGGCGACAATCCGGGCCTTGAAAGCTCGGTGGCGGTGTTCATCGACGGCGTCTATCGCTCGCGCACCGGTGCCGGCCTCACCGATCTGGGCGAGATCGAGCGGATCGAGGTGCTGCGCGGGCCACAGGGCACATTGTTCGGGCGCAACGCCTCGGCTGGTCTGCTCAACATCGTCAGCAAGTCACCGAGCTTCACTTTCGGCGCCAGCGGCGAACTGAGCTATGGCAATTACGAGTTCTGGCGCGCGGCCGGGCGAGTCACCGGCCCGATCAGCGAGACGATCGCCGCCAGCCTCGATGGCGTCTATTCACGCCGCGACGGCTTCCTCAAGATCGTCGATGCGACCGGCAACGAGACGGGCGATACCAATGACCGCAACCGCTATTTCCTGCGCGGTCAGCTGCTCTTCGAGCCGACGAGCGATCTCTCCATCCGTCTTATCGGTGACTATACCAATCGCGACGAGAGCTGCTGCGGCGCGGTGTTCATCGATACGGGCGAGGAAGTCGGCACCAGCCCGACCAACTACACGCAGAACGCCACCAACCGGATCGTGACGATCCTCGGCGCGTTGGGCACCCGTTTTCCGAACGGCGCCACGCCTTACGCGCAGGATCCCTATGAGCGGAAGATCAGCATCACGCCCGGTCGCGACTATGTGAGCGATCTCAAGGACTGGGGCGTCTCCGCGGAGATCAATTATGATCTGGGCAGCGCGAAGCTGACCAGCATCACGGCCTATCGCGACTACAAGTCGGCAGACTATGGCGATTATGATTATTCGACTGCCGATCTGCTCTATCGCGACCCCGGCACGTTCCGCCAGTTCAGGACCTTCACGCAGGAACTGCGCCTGCAGGGCTCGGCCTTCGGCGAGGCGCTCGACTGGCTCGTCGGCGGTTATTACGCCAACGAGAAGCTGACGCTGCGCGACAATATCCGCTTCGGCGCAGATTATGGCCGCTTCGCGGCGTGCCGGCTGATGGCGGGCGCCGGCAACACGAGCAATCTGGCTCCGACCCAGCTTGCACTCTGCGGCGCTCCGATCGACGGCAATCCGGCAACGCCCGACGTGGGCAATCTGATCGCCGGCACCCAGGCCAATCTCAACGCCGGACTGACGCAGGCCTTCGTGAATGCCGGTCTGCCGCTGGCCAACGCGCAGGCGCAGGCGGCGGCCATCTCGGGCGGTCTGGGGCAGGGTCTGACGGCGCTCGCCACGATCCCGACCGGTGCGGGTGACACCGATACGCGTTACTATCAGAAGAGCGAGAACTGGGCGCTGTTCACGCATAACATCGTCCACCTGACTGATCGGCTCGATCTGACGCTGGGCCTGCGCTACACCAACGAGCGCAAGCGCTTCTCCGCCGATCTCAACAACAACAACGCGACGTGCGCGGCGCTGCAGGCCTCCGCTCTGCCCGGCGTTGCGACCAACGCGCAGCTCGGCAGCGCGGCACAGCTCGCGGGCGGCATCCTGACTCTCGCGTGCCTGGGCAATGCGAGCACCAGCCTGAACGGCCTCGACTTGCAGGACAGTTTTAACGACGACGAATTCACGGGAACCGCCGTCCTCTCCTACAAGGTCGGCGGCGGCGTGATGGTCTATGGCGGCTATTCGCGCGGCTACAAGGCGGGCGGCTATAATCTCGATCGCTTCGAACTCGGCAATCGGGGCGTCGCTCCAGCGATCTCGCCGATCACCTATTTCTCGCCGCGCACCAATGCCGATGCCTCCTCGCTGCTGTTCGGCGCCGAGACGGTGGACGCGTTCGAGATCGGCCTGAAGATCAACAAGCGCAGCTGGGGCTTCAATGCCGCCCTGTTCCGTCAGGAGTTCAGCAACTTCCAGCTCAACACCTTCAACGGCACCAGCTTCGTCGTGCAGAACATCAATGGCTGCAAGAGCGCGAAGGCGGCGAATGGCACGTGCGAGGATACCAAGCCCGGCCTCATCAGCGAGGGCGTGGAGCTGGAGGCCTATGTCGCGCCCACGCGCTATCTGCGCGGCACGGCCGGCGTTACCTATGCGAAGGCGCAATTCGCCGATCAGCTCGTCGGCAATGCCAGCGGCTCCACCCCGCTCGATCCGGCGCTGTTCCTGCTCGAAGGGCAGGACAACAGCAACGCGCCGCGCTGGGTGACCACCGCCAGCCTCGCCTGGACGCCGCCCATCGGCGGTGGCTATTCGGGCCTTCTCTATGTGGATACCCGCATGACCGGCGATCACAACACCGGCTCGGACCTCTATCCCGAGAAGCGGCAGGATGGCTATATCGTCACCAATGCCCGGATCGGCATCCGAGGCCCGGACGAACGCTGGGCGATCGAGTTCTGGGGACAGAACATCTTCGACAGCGACTATACGCAGGTGGCCTTCAACAGCCCGCTGCAAAGCTCCAGCCCAAACAACCAGTCGACCGGGCAGCTCGGCCGCTTCGGGACGATGTCGAACCAGCTCTTCTCGGCCTATCTGGCCGAGCCGCGCACTTACGGCATCACGCTGCGCGGCAAGTTCTGAAAATGCCGGCTCCCTCTCCCGGCGGGGAGGGAGTCAGGCGATCGGCGGGCGGGTCCCGAACAAGGCCGTCCCGATGCGGACATGCGTCGCGCCGAGCATGATCGCCGTCTCGTAATCGCCGGACATGCCCATGGAGCGGCCCGGCAGGCCATGATCGCGGGCGAGCTTGTCCAGCAGGGCGAAATAGGGTGCCGGCTCGACATCGAGCGGCGGCACCGCCATGAGCCCGATCACCGGCAGACCCGCCGCGCGCGCCTGTGCCAGCAGGGCGGGCAGGTCCGCGATGGCGCAGCCGCCTTTCTGCGGCTCCTCCCCGATATTCACCTGGATGAAGCATTCCGGCCGGCGGTCGAGTTTCTCCATGGCCTTCGCCAGCGCCTCGACCAGCGAGGGACGGTCCACCGAGTGAATGGCGTCGAACAGCGCGACGGCATCCTCCGCCTTGTTGGACTGGAGCTGCCCGATCAGATGCAACGCGATGTCCGGCGTTTCCGCGCGGAGGGCAGGCCATTTCGCCTGCGCTTCCTGGACCCGGTTCTCACCGAACAGCCGCTGCCCGGCCGCGATGAGGGGGCGGATGGCATCGGCGTCATGCGTCTTGCTGACGGCAATCAGCTGCACCGATCCCGCGGCCCTGCCGGCAATCCGCTCGGCCCGCAGGATTGCTTCCCTGACATCCGCCAATCGCCCGGCGGCGGCCGTCATCTCGTCGCTATGCCCGTTCATCGGCGCCGCTATAAGAGGCCCCATGCGCCAAGGCCACGGCAAATCGCGCGGGGATGTCCCTGCCATCTGGCTCATGACGGATGAGCGCCTGAGCGAAGCCCAGCTGCTGCGGGCCGTGGCGCGGCTGCCGCGCGGATCGGCTGTCGTGCTGCGACACCATGCGACAGCGCAGACGGCGCGCCTCGCGCTGTTCGACCGCCTGCGCACCCTGACGCTGCGGCGGGGATGCCGTCTGCTGGTCGCGGGCGAGCCGGCGGTGGCGCGCGCTCTCGGCGCGGACGGGTATCATGGACGGGTGAAGCCTTCGCGATTTTCCACCGGTCGCGAGCGGCCATGGCTGCACAGCGCACCGGTCCATGACCAGCGCGAATTGCGCGCGGCCGTTCGTGCCGGTGCCGATGCCGTCCTGATCTCGCCTCTCTTCGCCACGCGATCCCACCCGGGCGCCAGGCCGCTCGGCGCCGTCCGGTTCGCCGCGCTTGCTCGCCGCTCGCCGGTTCCGGTCATCGCGCTGGGCGGGGTTCGTCCGCATCATGCCGCGCTGGTCCGCCATCTGGGCGCGCATGGCTTTGCCGCCATCGATGGCTTGTCGGGCTATCGGCGGCGGTGAGAAGACGGCTTCGCGCGCACAAATGCAGCGCGCCGGACCGATTTCAGACGGTCGAGGTCAGAACTTGAAGGTGGTGCCGACGTAGACGGCCTGGCTGTCCTGCGTCTGATCCGTCACCATGGGCGCGAGACGATTGTTCGGGCCCCTGTAGCGGACGCCGGCCTGCAGGTTCAGGTTACGGGTCAGGCGATAGCTGCTCGACACGTCAACCGCATAGCTCTGCTCCGTGCTGAGCGTCTGCGGCGCCTCCTCGACCGGGGAAATGGCGGTAGCCTCCCGATTCTCGATCTGCACATTGGCCGAGAAGCGATCCTTCTTCGGACGCAGCGTATAGCTGGGCACGGGCTCCTTGAGCTTCTTCTCGAGGATCGGATCCGGAATCGCGGGATCGAGGCCCGGCGCGGCCATGAACTGGCTGAGTCCCTTGGAGACGCCAAGCCGGTACGCCACCGGCGCCACACCCAGATTCGGCAGGACGCGACCGGACGTGCCATCGGAGGCAGAAGGCGTTGCCCCCGGCGCCCTGACGAGAATGGTAAGCGAGCGCCCGTTGACCGAACCGCTGCTCGGCGTGAAGCGAAAACCCCGGCTCTGCGATTCGCGCGCGGCCCGCGCATAGGCCTTCGCCAGCTTGTCGTCCGTCGTCACCGGTGTGAAGGAACCGATGCTGCCGAGCATCTTGAGCGATACGGGGGAAATTTCCGACCCCGGAGACATCGCCTGGACGACCGCAGCCAGTGCAGGAGAGAGCGCAAGCGAACCGGCGGTCAAAAGACCCCCAAAAATCGCGATACGGCTCCGACTCAAACGCACGTTTCACTCCCAGCCCGACTCCGGGCATTACGAAGTCGTGATATAGCATCAAGGGTCTTAAGGAACTAGCGCGGCACGTAAATTGCCCCGAAGCGTGACCATTTATCCACAGTCGCCGCCTTGTCCGCGAAAGCCGCATCCCCTCGGCCGCTCTCTTTCACATCGTCGCGGGCCAGATCAAGCATGAATCGATCCGGCCTGAAGCCCCCGGCGCCCTTCACCGGTGGCGCGCCGGGCCATGCCGAAGGGCATATCCAGCCCCGTCCGGCGGCGGAATCCGCCACTTGCCCCCCGGACGGCGTACACTATAGAGGCTGATCGACAGGGAGCCCGGCCAAGGCCGGACATCACAGGAACGGAACGACATGGTTCGGTGCGAACGAAAGAGACTGACGAGCGGGCTGGTACTGGCACTCTCCTGCTGTGCCCTTGCGGCCTGCGGCGGTGGCCGGGAGCGGCCGCGTGCCGATCTCGCGGCGTCGCGCGTCACCAGTATCGGCGTCAATGGCTATCTCTGGCGCGCGAGCCTCGACACGCTTGCCTTCATGCCGCTGCTCCAGACCGATTCCGATGGCGGCGTGATCCTCACCGACTGGTACATCAATCCGGCGGCCGCCAATGAGCGGATGAAACTGACGGTGACGATCCTCGATCAGGATCTGCGCGCCGATGCGCTGCGCGTCGCGGCGAGCCGGCAGACGCTGCAGAACGGCGAATGGATCGACGCACCGGTTCAGGCGGCAACGACGCAGAAGCTCGAGGAGATCATCCTCACCAAGGCGCGTGACTTGCGCCGCCGCGCGATCGGCGGCTGAGCCGGGCTGCGGCCGGGCGGCATGCGGCCGCCCGTACCGGACAGGCCGAACAGGCGGAATTCATGAAGGGAGCCCGGCCCCACCCGCAGGGGAATCCGAACAGCTCCGTTAAACGAGGCATGATGTGAGCGAGAGACGCTTCAATCCCGCCGTAGCGGACGCCCGCTGGCAGGCCGTGTGGGACGAACGAGAGAGCTTCCGGGCCGGCGCCCGCCCCGGTGCGCCGAAAAGCTATGTGCTCGAGATGTTTCCCTATCCTTCGGGGCGCATCCATATCGGGCACGTCCGCAATTATTCCATGGGCGACGTGCTGGCGCGCTTCCGGCGCATGCGCGGCCATGACGTGCTGCATCCGATGGGCTGGGACGCATTCGGCATGCCTGCCGAGAATGCGGCGATGGAGAAGGGCGTCCACCCCGGCGCCTGGACGCGCTCCAATATCCAGGCGATGAAGGCGCAGCTCAAGCGCCTCGGCTTCGCGCTCGACTGGAGCCGCGAACTGGCGACGTGCGAGCCCGATTATTACGGGCAGGAGCAGGCCCTGTTCCTGGACCTTTACGAAGCCGGCCTCGTCTACCGCAAGGAAAGCGCGGTGAACTGGGATCCGGTCGACATGACCGTGCTCGCCAACGAGCAGGTGATCGACGGGCGGGGTTGGCGCTCGGGCGCGCTGGTCGAGAAGCGCAAGCTCAGCCAGTGGTTCCTCAAGATCACCGATTTCGCCGACGATCTGCTTGCCGGGCTGGGCGATCTCGACAAATGGCCGGACAAGGTGCGGCTGATGCAGGAGAACTGGATCGGCAAGAGCGTCGGCCTGCAATTCAGCTTCGCGCTGGAAACGCCGGTCGAGGGGATCGAGCGGCTGGAGGTCTTCTCCACCCGGCCGGACACCATCTTCGGCGCCAGCTTCGCCGCCATCGCCGCCGATCATCCGATCGCCTTGGCGCTGGCGCAGCAGGATGCCGATCTCGCGGCCTTCGCCGAGGAGTGCCGCCGCACCGGCACCGCCGCCGCCGAGGTCGAGACGCAGGAGAAGAAGGGCTATGACACCGGCCTGTCGGTGGTCCATCCCTTCGATCCGGACTGGAAGCTGCCGCTCTTCGTCGCCAATTTCGTGTTGATGGATTATGGCACCGGCGCCGTGATGGGCGTGCCGGCGCATGACCAGCGCGATCTCGATTTCGCGCGCAAATATATGCTGCCGGTCGAGCGCGTCGTCGCGCCTGCGGGCGAGGAGTCCGCACCGATCCACGACGAGGCCTATACCGGGCCGGGCAAGCTCGTGAATTCGCGTTTCCTCGACGGCATGGCGGTCGAAGCTGCCAAAACCGAGGTGATTGCCCGCGCCGAAGCCGGCGGATGGGGCAAGGGCACCACGGTCTGGCGGTTGCGCGACTGGGGCGTCTCGCGCCAGCGTTACTGGGGCACGCCGATCCCGTTCATCCACTGCGCCGGCTGCGGCGTGGTGCCGGTGCCGAAAGACCAGCTTCCCGTGGTCCTCCCCGAGGACGTCAGTTTCGACACGCCCGGCAATCCGCTCGACCGGCACCCGACCTGGAAGCATGTCGACTGCCCCAGATGCGGCAAGGCCGCCGTTCGCGAGACGGACACGCTCGATACCTTCGTCGATTCGAGCTGGTATTTCATCCGTTTCGCCAGCCAGCCTTCGGACAAGCCTTTCGACCGGGAAGAGGCCGAGAGCTGGCTGCCGGTGGGGCAGTATATCGGCGGCATCGAGCATGCGATCCTTCACCTGCTCTATGCGCGCTTCTGGACCCGGGCGCTCAACCACATCCAGAAGATCGGCATCACGGAGCCGTTCGAAAGCCTGTTCACGCAGGGCATGGTCACGCACGAGACCTATCAGGCCCCGGATGGCCGCTGGCTTTCCCCGGAGGAGGTCGTGCGGCGGGAAGGCGCCTATTTCGTGGACGGGACGGGGGAAGCGGTCACGCTTGGCCGCGTGGTCAAGATGTCCAAGTCCAAGAAGAATGTCGTGGACCCGGACGAGATCATCCAGCGTTACGGCGCGGACGCGGTGCGCTGGTTCATGCTGTCGGACAGCCCTCCCGAGCGCGATCTGCCATGGACCGAGGCCGGCATCGATGGTGCCTGGCGCTTCGTCAACCGGCTGTGGCGCATCTTCGGGAAAGTCACCGAGACAGGTAACGGCGCGATCGACAAGGCGCTCGATCGCAAGCTGCACCAGACGATCGACGGCGTGGCCCGGGACGTCGAAGCGCTGGCCTTCAACAAGGCCGTCGCCAAGATCTACGAACTGGCCAACGCGATCGAGAAGGCTGATCCGTCCGCGAGCCGTGCGGATGCCATCCGCACGCTGGCGCTGCTCGTCGCGCCCATGACGCCGCATCTGGCGGAAGAAGCCTGGGCCGAAATGGGCGGCGAGGGTCTGATTGCCGATGCCATGTGGCCGGTCGTCGATCCGGCCTTGCTGGTCGAGGACGAAGTGACCATTGCCGTGCAGGTGCAAGGCAAGCTGCGCGATACGCTGACCGTCGCCAAGGGTACGGACAAGGCCACGCTGGAAGCGCTGGCGCTGGCCGCGCCCAATGTCGTCCGCACCCTGGATGGGGCGGCGCCGAAGAAAGTGATTGTCGTGCCCGACCGCCTGGTCAATGTGGTCATCTGATGCGCAGGACAGCCCCAGCCTTGCTTCTTCTGCTCGCGAGTCTCGCGGGCTGCGGCCTCCAGCCAATGTATGCGGGCGGCCGCAGCGGCGAAGCGGCGCGCGCGCTTGCGGGGGTGCGGGTGGAAGCCATTGAAGGCAAGAGCGGCTGGCTGATGCGCAACGCGCTGAACGATCGGCTGGCGGCCATGGGTGACGGCGAGGCGCGCTATCTGCTCAAGGTCCAGCTCGACGACCGGATCGAGGGGCTGGGTGTGCGCGCCAATGACGTGGTGACGCGCGAGCGGCGCACTCTGCGGGCCCGCTACCAGCTGGTCGACACCAGCAGCGGCGAGACGGTGCTGGATGACACGACCGGGTGGGACGCGGGCATCGACGTCACTTCGAGCGAATATGCGACAGTCGCCGCGGAGGACAGTGCGCTCGAACGGCTGACAGAGATCGTTGCGGATCGGGTGCTGGCGCGGGTGGCGCTGGACGCGCGGCCATGACCGGCGCGGCATGAGCCTGCGCGCCGACAATGCAGCGGCGCTCAAGGCGCTCGACAATCCCGCCGCGGACATCCGGCTCTATCTGCTTTTCGGTCCCGATGAAGCGGGCAGCGAGGCACTGGCCGCCCGCTTTGCCAGGGCCATGGGACCCGGCGCGGAACGCGTCGATCTGGACGGTGCGGCCTTGCGCAGTGATCCCGCTCGCCTCCCGGACGAAGCCGCCGCCATTTCCATGTTCGGGGATCGTCGCTGGATCCGCGTCCAGCCCGCCGGTGAGGAAGTCCTGCCGGCCGTGCAGACGCTGCTGGAGGCGGATGCCACTGGCGACCCGGTCGTGATGATTGCCGGCAACCTGCGCAAGACCAGCAAGCTGCTCGGTTTCTGCGATGCGCACAGGGCCGCCGTGACGATCGTCAGCTATGCGCCGGAAGGCCGCAATGCCGAGCAGCTCGCCGTCACCATGGCGCGCGAGGCCGGTCTGGAACTGCCCGGCGATCTCGCGCGACGGCTGGTTGCTCTCTCCGGCGGGGAACGGGGTCTGCTGGCCGGCGAGATCGAGAAGCTGGTCCTCTATCTCGATGCTACGCCGGAAACGCCCAGGGCGGCCACCGACGAAGCGCTGGACGCGCTTGGCGCCGAGGGCGGCGAGCAGCAGCTGTTCAAGGCGGCGATGACCGTGCTCTCCGGCAACATAAGGGGCACGGAGCAGGAGATGGCGCGGCTGCGCCAGAGCGGCGGATCGCTCGCCGGCCTCCTGCGCATCACGCTGCAGAGAGCCGTCGGGCTGGCGCAGACGCAGGCGGGCCAGGGCCAGCGCTACGGTGGGCGGGGAGACGACGATCTCGCGCAGCGCTGGTCGGCTGACGATCTGGGGCGCGCCATCCGGCGCATGGCGCAGGCCGAGCGGACGAGCCGCCTCTCGCACGGCATCGGGGAGACAGTGCTGGCGCAGGAACTGGTCAACGTCGCGAGGCTGGCGGCCCGCCGTCGCTGAGCAGGCATATCCGTAGATCGCCGGATGGCAGGCGCCCGATCCCGTCCCTAGATGCCATGTTATGACCCAGGAAATTCATGACGGCCTGCTCGAGCTGGACGAGGAGGGACTGAGCCGCCTTGTGGCCGCCTTCTATGAACGGGTGCGTGCCGATGCGGCGTTGGGGCCCATCTTCGACGATGCGATCGACGACTGGCCGGCGCATCTGGAAAAGCTGGCCGCCTTCTGGTCCTCGGTGATGCTGACGAGCGGCCGTTACAAGGGCCGGCCGGTCCCGGCCCACATGAAGCATCGCGCGCGGATCACACCCGCCTTGTTCGAGCGATGGCTCAACCTCTGGGCGCAGGTGAGCAATCAATTGATGACGCCCGCGGCAGCCCTCGCCCTGCAGGACCGGGCGCAGCGCATCGCGCAGAGCCTGCAGCTGGCGATGTTCTTCGGGCCCGATGACCTCGCCGCCGTCGATCGACAGCGTGCGGCCAGATCCCTGACCGACGCCGGCCGGCCATGATTGCCCCCCGGCCGTATCGCTCGACGCCGGTCTTCGATGAGGAGACGCTGCCCGCCGCGCTGCGCGCCAGCCACAGCACCAAGGCCGGCACCTGGGGGCTGATCCGCGTGATCGAAGGCGAGCTGAGGCTGACTTTCCCCGAAACCGGCCGCATATTGCTGCTCGCACCCGGAAAGCCCGGGCAAGTGAACCCCGGCGAAATCCACTTCGTGACGCCCCTTGGTCCCATGAAGATGCAGGTGGATTTCCACAGTCTGCCGCCGCTGTCCGCCTGAGCGTGCCTTCGGGCGGCGCGGCGCCATTGACGCTCGCCGGCATCCTCCCGATATCACCGCCATGGACAAGATGAATCTCAGCGACGCCGAATGGCGCGAACGGCTCACACCCGAGCAATATCACGTCCTGCGCGAGCACGGGACGGAACGGGCCTTCGCCGGCAAATATGATGGGCTGAAGGATGCCGGCATCTATCATTGCGCCGGCTGCGGCCTGCCGCTGTTCGACAGTGGCCATAAATATGACAGCGGCTCCGGTTGGCCCAGCTTCACCGCACCGATGGCACAAGATGCCGTCACCGCCTATGAGGACAGCAGCCACGGCATGCGCCGCGTGGAAGTCCGCTGCGGGCGCTGCGACGGCCATCTCGGCCATGTCTTTCCCGATGGGCCGGGACCGGCCGGGCTGCGCTTCTGCATGAACAGTGTCGCTCTCGATTTCGAGCCGAAGGACGATTGAGGAAAGCGGCTGGAAATCCCATTCAGCGCGTGTAAAGGCGGGGAACGCTTCTAGCGTGCTGCGCGAAACGTGCGCGCGGCAGGGCGGAGCGAAGCAAGGCGAGGCATGGCCAAGGCACAAGCGGTGAGCCGCGTCCGGCTCTGGTTTTTCAGGCTGCTCAAGATCGGGATCGCGCTCGGCATCGCCGGGCTCATCATGCTGGCCATCGCGGTCGTGATCGCGATGCAGTCATTGCCGGGCTTTGACGCGCTCAAGAGCTCGCCGAACGGCCAGATGATTCGCGTCCACGCTGCGGACGGCACGGTGATCGTCTCGCTGGGCCCGAGTTACGGGCGCTGGCTGAGCTACGACCAGATTCCGGAAGTCATGACGCGCGCGCTCGTCTCGGTCGAGGACAAGCGCTTCTACATGCATCCGGGCGTCGATCCGATCGGCATGGGACGCGGCGCCTGGCGCGCGTTCGAGCGGCGCGGGCAGGGGCGCCGGATCGAGGGCGCCTCGACTATCACCCAGCAGCTCGCCCGCAATATCTTCCTCAACAACAGCTATTCCGCCGGTCGCAAGCTGCGTGAGATCGTGCTCGCGCTGGCGATCGAGCGCAAGTTCAGCAAGCGCGAAATTCTCGAGCTTTACCTGAACAAGGTCTATTTCGGCGGTGGCGCTTATGGCGTGGACGCAGCGAGCCGCAAATTCTTCAATCATCCGGCAACCGAGCTGAGCCTCGCGGAAGCGGCCATCATCGCGGGCCTCGTCAAGGCGCCCTCCCATTACTCGCCGACGGCCGATGCCGAGGCGGCAACCGGCCGTGCCGGCGTGGTCCTCGACGTGATGGCGGCCAATGGCGACATCAGCCAGGCCGAACGGGCGGCCGTGGATCTCGGCAGTGTCGAGATGGTGCCGGAAAAAGCGCAGGACAGCGTGCGCTACTTCACTGACTGGGTCCTGCCGCAGCTCGACGACCTGATCGACGAGCAGGAGCAGCCGCTCGATGTCTACACCACCATTGACCTGCGCCTGCAGCGGGCGGCGGTTGCCGCGATCAAGGGCAATGTCCCGGGCGGGGCGCAAGGCGCGCTCGTCAGCCTGGATCGGGACGGCGCGGTGCGGGCGCTCGTCGGCGGGCTGGATTATATCAGCTCCAACTATAACCGCGCGACGACCGCCGAGCGGCAACCGGGCTCCGCCTTCAAGCTGTTCGTCTATCTGGCCGCGCTCGAATCGGGCTATTCGCCGGATACGCGCGTCAACGACAGTCCGGTGACCATCAACGGCTGGAGCCCGCGCAACGACAATCGCAAGAATGTCGGCGAGATCGATGTGCGGACCGCCTTCGCCTACTCGGTCAAC
The DNA here is from genome assembly GCF_014203955.1 of Sphingobium lignivorans. NCBI lineage: Bacteria > Pseudomonadati > Pseudomonadota > Alphaproteobacteria > Sphingomonadales > Sphingobiaceae > Sphingobium > Sphingobium lignivorans. Next base: position 3,992,302 of record NZ_JACHKA010000001.1, on the reverse strand, counting down.
ACGGTCGCGGCCAAGCTGGGCATGGAAGTGGGCTTTGCATCGGTCGCGGACATGGCAAGGCGCTTCGGCATTTCGACGACGATCAACACGCATCCCTCGATGGTGCTTGGCACGTCCGAGGTCCACCTCATCGACATGACGCAGGCCTTCGCCTCCGTCGCGCGCAAGGGCGTCGCGGTGCGACCCTATGGCATCCTCAAGGTCGCGACGGCGGACGGCGAAGTCCTGTACGAGCACAAGGACGATACCAGCCGCGTTCTGGTCGCGCCCTGGGTGGCGGCGGGCATGACGGACCTGATGCAGACAGCGGTCAACACCGGCACGGGCCGCAATGCGCAGATCGGCCGCCCCGTCGCCGGCAAGACCGGGACGACGAGCAGCAACAAGGATGGCTGGTTCATCGGTTTTTCGAGCGGCATCACGACCGGCGTCTGGATGGGCCGGGACGATGGGCGCGCCGTGGGTGGCCTCGCGGGCGGACGCGCACCGGCGCGTGCCTTTGCGAACTATATGAAAGTCGCGGTCGCGAACCGGCCGGTCGAAACCTTCGAGACCGAAGTCACGCTGCCCGAATGGCAGCTGGAGCCGGACGAGGAGGCCTATGGCCAGCCGGACAATGGCATGATGGTCGACGAGAATGGCCTGCCTCTCGACGCGCCGGTATCGGCTTCCGAGACCGATTCCACCGGCGAAACCGAGTCGCCCGCGCCGCCGGCCGCACCGGCAGAAGCGCCGCAGCGCATCGATCAGCGCTGGATCGACGAAGTGCTGGGCCGCGGCCAGCGCACGCCGCCCGCATCGCAGCCGTCGCCCCGTCCGAGCCCGTCGCAAGCGGCGCCGGCGCGGCCGCAGGGCTGACCTGCCCGGCCCCTCCTCACGCCAGAGCGATCAGCCGACGTAGCGGTGCAGGCCAGTGCCTTCGCGGCGAAGCCAGGCGCGGGCCACGTCCGGATCGACCGGGGAAATCGCCCGGACGAGCGCATGGAAGTCCGGTCCGTGATGCATATGCCGCAGATGCGCCACTTCGTGCGCGACGGTCGCGAGCCGCACATGGGGTGGCGCGAGGATCAGTCGCCAGCTGTAACGGATGTCGCCGCGCGCCGAGCAACTTCCCCACCGCGCTCTCGGATCGCCGATCGATACGCGGCCGAGGGGCAGCCCGTGCTCTCCGGCAAGCGCACGCGTGTCGTCCGTGAGCACCGCGCGTGCTTCAGTGGCGAGCCAGCGCAAGATCCGCGCGCCGATATGGTCGGCAGGTCCGCCGACGAGCAGCCGGTCGCCCTCTCGCGCGATCCGGCGACCCGGAGCGCCGGTGGCGACGATGCGCAGCGGCTCGCCCTGCACGGGCAGCCAGACGCCATCTCCCAGCACCACCCGTCCGGCCGCCCGGGCGCGTTGCGCTTCCACCCAGCCCGTCTGCTGCCCGGCCCAGTCGAGCGCGGTGCGCAGGGACGCGCGCGCCGGCATGGTCAGCAATGCCTCCCCTGCCAGGCCGTCGAAGCGCAGGCGCAGTCTGCGGGCGCGGGCATGGCGCTGGACGACGAGCGGCACCGTGGCGCCGTCGGCGAGGATCAGCGCATGTTCAGAGCGGGCGCTCGACAATGTGATGCTCCAGATCGCCGGCAAGCGTTTCGGCAATGGTCCAGCCCCGCACGGAATGGCCTTCGCGATGCACCGCTTCCCTGTCGTCGCAGATGAGATAGTGCCACGCCGGCAGAGGCTCGCCGTCCGCCCGCAGCCGGTAAGCGCAGGTGGCGGGCAACCAGGCAATGGAGCGCAGCTTGGCGGCCGTCAGGCGCAGGCAATCGGGCACGAAGGCCCGGCGCTGGCGATAATTGCTGCACCGGGCCGTTTCCCGATCCAGCAGCCGGCACGCGACATTCGTGGGATAGATGCGGCCCGTGTCGGCATCTTCCACCTTGTGAAGGCAGCATTTCCCGCAGCCGTCGCACAAGGCTTCCCACTGTGCGCGGTCAAGCGTCTCGAGCGGCTGCTCCCAGAAGTTCATCGCACATAGGCCGCAAGAAAGTCCCGCACCGCCTCGGGCGGCGCCGAATCCTTGTCATCGTTCAGCACATCGTCGACCGGCACCAGGGCAATCGGCTTGCCATCCGGATCGAACAGGGCCGGCGTGCGGGTGTGGCTGACGAGATAGTCGCTCTTGGCGGCCGGGTCGCCTTCCTTCCCGGCGATCACCACGAAATCCTTCTTGACCGCCTCGATCTGCTCGGGCGTGCCGGTGAGGCCGATGAGGCGGGGGTGGAACGCTGCCACATAAGGCGCGATGACGTCGGGCGTGTCCCGCTCGGGATCCACGGTGATGAAGATTGGCTGGATCTTCGCGGCCTTTGCAGGGTCGGAAGCCTCCAGCAGCTTGAGCCCGGCCATGAACTTGTTGAGGTCGACCGGGCACACGTCGGGACACCAGGTGTAGCCGAAATAGACGAGCCGATACTTGCCCTTGAAATCGCTCCAGCGGACAGTCTTGCCGGTCTGGTCCGTCAACGCGAAATCGCCGCCGATCCGGGCGCCGACCAGATTGCCTTCCGGCACCGCACTGGTTTCGTTGCCGGGGCCGCCCGTCTGGCAGCCCGCGAGACTCAGCGCGGCCAGGATGAAAATGATGTTTTTGCGGCCTTTGTTCATGACAGGGCCAGCCATGCCCTGCTATTGGAGCCAACGCAACCGCAAGAGGCAGCCTGCCGGTACGAGGGGGATTTCAGACGTGATACAGCTTGGCCGTGACCTGACGATGCGTCCGCTGGCCCGACGGGCCATGGCCGCGCTGGCGGCGCTGATCGGCCTCCTGCTCGTCGCGCAGCCGGCTGCGGCGCAGTTCTCGGACAGCTACAAGTTTCTTGAGGCCGTGCGGAAGTCCGACAACAGCAAGATCCTGGAATTTCTGGAGCAGCCCGGCGTCACGCTGGTCAACACCAAGGACAAGACGAACGGCGAAACGGCGTTGCTCATTACCATCGGTCGTCGCGATCTCACCATGACCAATTATCTGCTGGCCCGCGGAGCACGGCCCGATCTCACTGACAATTCGGGACGAAGCCCGCTGATGCTGGCGGTGGAGAAGCGCTTCATCGAGGGCGCCCAGCGCCTGCTCGCGCAGAAGGCCAATCCCAACCAGCCCAACGGCAGTGGCGAGACGCCGCTGATCCGGGCCGTCCACATGCGCGACCTGGAGATGGTGAGACTGTTGATGAACAATGGCGCGGACCCCAATCGCCGCGATGCGCTGGCAGGCATGTCCGCGCTCGATTACGCCAAGGCCGGCCCGCCCGTGGGCGGCTTGATCGAGGCGCTGACCGCCAAGCAGAGTGCGCCGAAGGACAAGGCCGTGCAGGGGCCTTCGCTTTAAGCCAGGCATCCGGTCCGTCGGGCTGACGGGACCGCTATCTCACCCACGGCATGATCAACCGAAGGCAAGCCTGAGCTGGACCTGCTCCTGCTCATCCTCTTCGGCCGACGGGTCGACCAGATTGGACAGGCCGAGCCCCAGCAGCCGCGCGCCGATCGGCAAGGGAAGCTGCGCGCGCAACAGTTCCGTGCCGATCGCGTACAGGTCCTCTGCATTGACGGGCGGCGCGGGTAGCGTGCGCGAGCGGGTGAGAATCCGGAAGTCGCCGAGCTTGATCTTGAGTGTCACGGTCCGGCCGAGCGCGCGCGCCGCGATGACGCGCGTCCACAGACGGGCGGCGATCTTCTCCAGTTCCGCCAGCAACTGGCCCTCGGCGCCGATATCGCTTTCGAACGTATCTTCCACGCTGATCGACTTGCGCGTCTCGCGATCCCGCACCGGACGATCGTCGATGCCACGCGCGGCATCATGATAGAAAGTGGCTGACTTGCCGAAATGGCGCTGAAGGGCGGGTAGCGGCCAGGCCTTGAGATCGGCGCCGCTGTGAATGCCGAGCGTCGCCATGCGGCGCGCGGTCACGGGGCCGATGCCATGGATACGCCCGACCGGCATGGCCGCCATGAAGGCTTCCGCCTCTTCCGGCTTCACGATGCACAGGCCGTCCGGCTTGTTCTGGTCCGACGCGAGCTTGGCGATGAGCTTGTTGCAGGAAACGCCGGCGGATGCCGTGAGCCCGGTCTCTTCGCGAATGAGGCGGCGGATCTCCTGCGCGACATAGGTCGCCGCGACGATCCCGAGCTTGTTCTGCGTGACGTCCAGATAGGCTTCGTCCAGCGAGAGCGGCTGGATCACATCCGTGAACCGCTCGAAAATGCCGCGAATCTGCTGGGATACCGCGCGATAGGCATCGAAACGGGCACGCACGAAGACGAGCTCGGGGCACAGGCGCCGTGCCTGTCCGCCCGGCATGGCCGAACGCACGCCGAACACACGCGCCTCGTAGCTCGCCGCGGCCACGACGCCGCGCGGGCCGCCCCCGCCCACAGCGATGGGCTTGCCGCGAAGGGACGGGTCATCGCGTTGCTCCACCGACGCATAGAAAGCGTCCATGTCGACATGGATGATCTTGCGATGCTGGACCGGTGCCGCCTCCATGCGGCGCGTTATGCCACGGCAACTGTTCGAACGAAAGGGGAACAATGATGCACGTTTCCCAAATTTAGAGCGGATTGCCCGAGGCGCGGTGCATCGTGGCACCGGCAGTGCGGCCGCATGCGCGCGGGCTCTCTTGGATTGATCGAGATCAAGAGCGCCCGCCCCGCGAGCCCTAGACTGGTGGCTCACGCATGGAGAGGATGCATGGCCCATTTCCCGCAGACACCCGGCTTTTCCGGGACACTTCGACCGCTCCGGATCGAAGGCGACATTCTGGACATCGAGATCGAGGGTGAAGTGCCCCCGCAGCTGAACGGGACCTTCCACCGGGTGCATCCCGATGCGCAATTCCCGCCCCGCTTCGAGGACGACCAGTTCTTCAACGGGGACGGCATGGTGAGCCTGTTCCGCTTTCACGACGGCAAGATCGATTTCCGCCAGCGCTACGCCCAGACGGACAAGTGGAAAGTGGAGCGCAAGGCCGGCAAGTCGCTGTTCGGCGCCTATCGCAATCCGCTGACGGACGATGCGAGCGTCCAGGGGATGATCCGGGGCACTGCCAACACCAATGTGATGGTCCATGCCGGCAAGCTCTACGCCATGAAGGAGGACAGCCCGTGCCTCATCATGGACCCGCTGACGCTGGAGACCGAGGGCTACACCAATTTCGACGGCAAGCTGAAGAGCCAGACCTTCTGCGCGCATCCCAAGATCGATCCCGTCACCGGCAATCTTTGCGCCTTCGCTTATGGCGCCAAGGGGCTGATGACGCTGGACATGGCTTATATCGAGATCAGCCCGACGGGAGAGCTTCTGAAGGAGATACAATTCCAGAACCCCTATTACTGCATGATGCATGACTTCGGGGTGACCGAGGATTATGCCGTCTTCGCCGTCATGCCCCTGCTCAGTTCATGGGACCGGCTGAAGCAGCGCCTGCCCTTCTTCGGCTTCGACACCACGCTTCCCTGCTATCTGGGCATTCTGCCGCGTAACGGGGACGCGCGGGACCTGCGCTGGTTCAAGACCGGCAACTGTTTCGTCGGCCATGTGATGAACGCGTTCAACGATGGCACGAAAGTGCACATCGACATGCCCGTCTCGTGGAACAACAGCTTCCCCTTCTTTCCGGATGTGCATGGCGCCCCCTTCGATCCCGTTGCCGGGCAGGGCTTTCTCACCCGCTGGACGGTGGACATGGCCTCGAACGGCGACAGTTTCGAGAAGACCGAGCGGCTGTTCGACCGGCCAGACGAATTTCCCCGCATCGACGAGCGCTATGCGACCCAGGCCTATCGCCATGGCTGGATGCTCATCCTGGATACGGAGAAGCCTTATGAGGGCCCGGGCGGCGCCTTCTATGCGCTCACCAATACGCTGGGGCATATCGATCTGGCGACGGGCAAGTCGAGCAGCTGGTGGGCCGGGCCCCGCTGCGCGATCCAGGAGCCCTGCTTCATTCCCCGCAGCCCCGATGCGCCGGAAGGTGACGGCTATGTGATCGCGCTCGTGGACGATCATGTCGCCAACTACAGCGATCTGGCGATTTTCGACGCGCAGCATGTCGATCAGGGCCCCATCGCGCGCGCGAAGCTGCCGGTGCGCATCCGGCAGGGTCTCCATGGGAACTGGGCCGACGCAAGCCGGCTGGCCGTCGCCGCCTGACGCCTCCATCTTCGCCAGAAACGAGTCCATCCCGGCCAGAAGCGGGGCTGTGCCAGAGTGCGCGGCTCCCTTCTGGCGTACGTCTATTCCGGGCAAGTTGATGAATGATCGTCATTTGATTCACGTCAATGCGACAGCAGCGTTTTGGCCGATCCTCGACCGGGAGAGTTTGCAGAAGGATGCGTTTCATGAACATGACGGTCGACACCGCTTCGACGAAGCGAAGCCGGACCATTCCGGGCACGCCTTTGTTCGACGGCGATGCCGCTTCGCGCGGCTATGCCCTCAACGCCATGTGCTATTCCTTCAACGACGCGGCGAACCGCGAGGCCTTCCGCGCCGATGAGGATGCCTATTGCGCGCGCTTCGGCCTGACGCCCGCGCAGCGCGACGCCGTCGCCGCGCGCGATGTGCTCGCCATGATCGCGGCGGGCGGCAACATCTACTATCTCGCCAAGCTGGCCGGCATCTTCGGTCTCAATGTGCAGGATGTGGGCGCGCAGCAGACCGGCATGACGGTCGAGGCGTTCAAGCAAAAACTCCTTCAGGAAGCGGAGAACTGAGATGGCCCACATCGTCGGCGGCATCTTCACCAGCCATGTGCCCGCGATCGGCGGGGCGATCGCCCGGGGATTGCAGGATGATCCCTACTGGAAGCCCTTTTTCGATGGCTTCCACCCCATCCATCGCTGGCTGGCAGGCGCGCGGCCGGACGTGGCCGTGATCTTCTACAACGACCATGGCCTGAACTTCTTCCTGGACAAGATGCCGACCTTCGCGGTGGGCGCCGCAGCCGAATATCACAATGCCGACGAGGGCTGGGGCCTGCCGGTGATGAAGCCTTTCCCGGGCGCGCAGGCGCTTTCCTGGCATATCATCGAGCATCTGGTGAACAGCGAGTTCGACATCACCATGTGTCAGGACATGACGGTGGACCATGCGCTCACCGTGCCGCTCGCCCTGTCCTGGCCGGGGGCCGACAACCGGCCGGTGAAGATCGTCCCCATCGCAATCAACACGGTGCAGCACCCGTTGCCGAGCCCCAAGCGCTGTCTCGCGCTGGGGCGGGCCGTGCACGAGGCGCTGCTCACATGGGAAGGCGCGGAGCGGGTCGTCATTTTCGGCACCGGCGGCCTCTCGCATCAGCTCGATGGCGAGCGGGCCGGCTTCATCAACAAGGATTATGACCGGTTCTGCATGGACAATCTGGGCGCCGACCCGGACGCGCTCACCACGCACAGCGCGGTGGACATCGTGGAACTGGCCGGCAGCCAGGGCATCGAGATCGTCAACTGGATCGCCGCGCGGGGCGCCATGGGGCCGCATGTCCATGAAGTGAGCCGCAATTATCATATCCCCATTTCCAACACCGCAGCCGCCACCATGCTGCTGGAAGCCGGGCAAGCGCTCAGCCGCGTCGCCTGAGGGACGGGAATGCCATGAGGGCCCGCCGTGCCGATCGTGGCGCGGCGGGCCCTGATGATTGCGGCGACAAGGCATGTCGCCCGGCATGTGGCGCCGATCTGTTCGCTGCCGTCGCCAGCAGCGATTGCGCGATCCTGTCGCAGCGCTATGAGCGCATGTGATGAGCGCTATCCGTTCCTTCTGGCGAGCCAATCGCGTCGCAGTCATATGGCTGTTCGCGCTCGCCCTGGGCGTGAAGCTGCTGATCCCGCAAGGCTTCATGCTCGGCCGGGAGGCTGAAACCCGCTACCTGACGGTTCAGCTCTGCTTCGACGGCGCGACTCACAGGACGGCCCAGATCGCCATCCCGATGGAAAGCGCGCCGGGAAAGTCGGGCGATCGCGACGAGCCGGACCAGCATTGCCCGTTCACGTCGCTCGGCATGGGGGCCTGGGGTGCGATCGATGCGCCCATCGCAGCGGCAGCGGCCCTGTTCATCCTGGTGTCCGGCTTTGTGCCGGTGCGTCCGGCCTCGCGGGGGCGGACTCCCTTCCTGCGTCCACCCCTCCGGGGGCCTCCCCTTTCCTGATGAAGCATCGATGACGTGACCTGAAGTCGCCAGCCGCCGAACGTCCGGCACTGGCGCCGCGTCACCATTCCCGCCGGGCGCGGCCGATCTGGCTGCCTCCCGGCGTCTGGAAACCTGCATTCATTGGAAAGTCCGATACATGACCATCGCTTCCGGCGCGCTGCGCCTTGCCCTTCTTACGTCCGCCTGCACAGGCACGCCCCTCTTCGCCCAGCCTGTGCATGAACTGCCCCCTGTCGAGGTGGAGGGCGCCCCCGGCCCCGCCACGATCGCGACCGCGCCCCTCGCCAGCGAGACGGTTTCGCGGGACCGGCTGCGCAGGCTGCAAAGCCAGTCCAGTGACGTCGCGGGCCTGCTCACGCGCCTGCCGGGCGTCAGCGCGAACACAGGCGGCGGCTTTTCGGCCATGCCGGTGCTGCGCGGTCTTTCCGAACAGCGCTTCACGATCCTTGTCGACGGCACGCCCATCGACATGGCCTGCCCCAATGACATGAACACGCCGCTCTCCTACACCGATCCGCAAACGGTGAATGCCATTCAGGTCATCACCGGCGTGTCCCCGGTCAGCATGGGCGGTGACAGCATCGGCGGCGTCATCAGCGTGAGCGGTCCGGCGCCGCGTTTCGCCACGGACGGCGCCCTGCTCGTCACGGGCGAGGCCTCGGCCTTCTACCGGTCCAATGGCGATGGCTTTGGCGGCGGCACGACGCTCACCGTCGCGGGACGAACGCTGAGTGCCACCTATACCGGCTCCTATACCGAAGCGGGCAATTATGCCGGCGGGGACGGCAAGGGGACCGTGCGCTCCACCGAATATGCCAAGACGGATCATGCGCTGGCGCTTGCCTGGCAATCCATGGCCGGCCTCTTCGAGCTGAAGGGCGGCTATCATTTTTCCCCCTATGAGGGGTTTCCCAACCAGTACATGGACATGACCTCCAACAAGAGCTGGTTCCTGAGCGGGCGCTATCAGGGCAGCTTCGACTGGGGCTCGGTCGATTTTCGGGCCGACTATCGCGACACCGATCATGAGATGAACTTCCTTGCCGACAAGGGCGGCACGGCCGACGGGGGCATGCCGATGAACACGCAGGTGCATTCCGCAAGCACCGCGCTGAAGATCGATATGCCTGTTTCCACGCGGGACAGCGTCCGCGCCGGTGCCGAGTTCCACCATCAGTGGCTGGACGACTATTGGCCGCCGGTTGCGGGCAGCATGATGATGGGGCCGAACCGCTACATCAACGTGAATGCCGCTCATCGGGACCGGATCGGCGCCTTCGGTGAATGGGAGCGGCACTGGTCGGAAGCCCTCTCGACGCTCTTCGGCGTCCGGTACGATCGCGTGAGCATGAATACGGGCGACGTGCAGCCCTATTCGACCAGCATGATGAACATGGACGACGCCATGGCGGCGAACGCGTTCAATGCCCGCGACCGCAAGCGAACCGACAATAACTGGAGCGCATCGGCCCTGGTCAGCTATGCGCCGAGCGATCTGGTGGCGCTCGAACTGGGCTATGCGCACAAGGTTCGCTCGCCCAATCTCTACGAGCGCTATGCATGGGGCCGTGGCTCCATGTCGAGCCGGATGATCGGCTGGTATGGCGACGGCAATGGCTATGTCGGCAACATGGATCTCAAGCCCGAACGCGCCGACACCGTGAGCGCCGCGCTCGCGCTGGAGGACAGGCAGGCGGGCTGGTCGCTCAAGGTCGCGCCCTATTATACCCATGTCGACGACTATATCGATGCCACCCCGATCAAGGCCTTCACGGACATGATGGGCATGCCGAGCGGCTTCGTGCAGCTGGGCTTCGTGAACCAGAAGGCCGAGTTCTACGGCATCGACGTGTCCGGCATGGTCCGCCTGCGGGAAGGCCAGGGGACCGATGGCACCGCGATGACCTTCGCGCTCAGCTATGTCCATGGAGACAATCTCTCGGACGGCGGCGTGCTCTATCGCCAGATGCCGCTCAACCTGAAGATGGGCCTCGAGCATCGCCAGGGTGCGTTCGAGGCAGGTGTGGACCTGGACTGGGTCGCGGAGAAGAAGCGGGTGGACATCACGCGCAACGAGCCGCGCACCGACGATTATGCTCTGGTGACGGCACGTGTCGCCTACACGGTGGGCGCGGTGCGGCTGAGCGTCGAGGCGGAGAATCTGTTCGACGCGGGCTATGCTCTGCCGCTCGGCGGTCTCTCGCTGGGAGACTATATCGCCGGAGGACCATTGCGCCCGGTGCCCGGACGGGGACGATCGTTCAACATCGGGCTCTCGACGCGCTTCTGACGATGGTGCCGCCCGGTCCTTCCCTGCCCGCCAGATCGGCTCGCCGGATGCTCGGCGGGCGGGGCGGGGGCCGGGCGGCCGCCATGTTTGCGGCCCTTGCCGTGCATGGGTTCGTCGCGCTTCTTTTCCTGCTGGCGCCTTCGTCGCGGCCGGGGGCGTCAGGCGGAGAGGCTATCAGGGTCTTTGCCCTGCCGCGGCCGGCGGAGCCCTTGCCTCGCCACGAGACGAGGCACGTCGAGAGAGCGCGAGACGAAGCGCTCCCCCGAGCCAAGAGATCGTTGGTGCCGTTGCACGGCGACAAAGCGAAGCCGCCTGCCGGATCGGTCGAGGGATCAGCGCCGCTCCTCACCGTCGGTGCGCCGGCGGTTTTGGTGCCGGCCCCGCTGACGGCGTCCGCGCCGGCTGCGGCACCGCTGGACGAGAGGAAGCGCCCCGATGAGCCGTCGCGCCTCCAAGCCTATCAGCAAATTCTCTGGGCGCAGATCGCGGCGCATCGCCCGCGCGCCACGCGCATGGCGGGTACGGTGCGAGTCCGGTTCCAACTCGATCATGGCGGCGCGCTGATTTCGTGCGAGGTCACCAAATCGAGCGGGCTCATGCTTCTCGACGGTATCGCCTTGCGGGCCGTCCGGCAGGCCAGTCCCTTTCCGGCGCCGCCAGAGGAACTGGCGGAAGATGCGCTTCAGTTCGAAGTGCCTGTCACGTTCGGCCGGGAACGCCACGATTGAAGCATATCTCCCGCGCAGGCAGTCCTTCGCAGAGGGGTAGGGACGAGATGAAGCGAGGTCCGAGGCGGTGCTCGCCGGCTAGCTGGCCCGCTTGCAGGCGCAGGAAAATCAGCCGATCAGGGCGCGGACCATCTGGATGGCCGGCGCCAACATTCCTCCCGGGAGACGTCATGCTCGATCACATCTTCCTCACCGTGAGCGACATCCATCGTTCGCTCGTCTTTTACGAGAGGGTGCTTCCCGTCCTCGGCATCACCGCGCGTCTCGATTATGATGGCAAGGCTGGCCCGGCCGGGCATCCGGATCTCAAGGGCTTCGGTGCCAGGGGCCGCATGTTCTTCTGGCTGCGGGAGGGTGCGGCGGCGCCCGGCGCCGTCCATGTCGGCTTCGTGGCCGGATCCGAAGCGATGGTGCAGGCCGCTTATGCCGAGGCTCTGGCGGCCGGCGCATCGGAGATCCATGCACCCGGCCCGCAGCTCCATTATGATCCTCGCTATTTCGCGGCGCAGGTCGCAGACCCGGATGGCTACAGCCTCGAATTCGTCTTCAAGAGCTGGCAGCATGAAAGCTGACACGATGATGGCCCCGGCGTGCGCCCGGAAGGGAAGCATTGGATGCTCATCAAGGCGCGGCCAGACCATGGCTGCCAGGAGCCTACAGAACGGAGGTGATGGAGATTGTCGGACGCCTCGCGCCCCTCGGCCGCGCGGTGTGAGCGGCGACACGCGGCGGATAGGAATGGTGGGCGATGACGGGCTCGAACCGCCGACATTCTCGGTGTAAACGAGACGCTCTACCAACTGAGCTAATCGCCCCCGTCTTCGTCCGGGTCACCGCCCCTATCGCGGCGATCGGGGCGCCGGTCAAGCGTGGCGCTCAGTGAAACCCCGGGGCAAGCAAGCCACCTTTCTTGCGTACCGAAAGTGCCCAGGCGCTGACAGCCTCGGCGGCCGACTCGCTGAGTTCTATGAACACGCGCCGGCGATCCATGGGATCGTCGATGCGGATGAAGATGCCCCGGTCCGTGAGGTGGCGTATCCAGCGGAGCGCCGTCGTGGGCGGAACGGCGGCCGCGATGCAGAGGCTGGATACGGACACGCGCTGCCCGGCCGTCCGGGCGGCCATGAGATCGAGGATCATGTCCCATGCCGGTTCGCCGAACAGGTCGGCCGGGAGGAACTGGTCGCGCATCCGCCGCGCCCGCACCAGCGCACGCAATTCCGCATGGCTCGGCGAGGTTTCATCAGGGGTCTGCGTCGATCGGCCCGGCGCGCCGCCCGCCGGAAAATGAGCCGGCATGCTCGGCACCGTCCGTGCCGTCCGGAGTCCCGCGAACCGGTCTGGCGATCCCTCTTCAGAAGCAGCCCTGTGTCGTCCGGTGAGGCGTTCGATGGTCGCCGTGAGGCGTCGCACTTCCTCGCTGAGTTCTTCGAGGCGCATCTTCTCGCTCTGTCCCGTCGAGTCGCAGAACCCGCCGCGGCGCGGCTGCGTCGCGCGCGTGGTCGCCAGAACAAGAAGCGCGGCGATGTCGGCATCTTCCGGCTCGCACAGGAACTCGGTATCGCCCTCATCGAGCGCCGCGAGAAGGGGATCGATACCGGCAAGATCCGTGATGACCACCAGCCGGGCCTGCATGCGTCGCACATGGTCAAGCAGGTCCGCCGCCATCCCGCAATCCAGAAGTGCCGCCGCCTCGAAGCCGCGCGCGTCCAGGCATAGAAGATCGAGCCGGGCCGTTTTCTCCAGCCGCGCGAGCGCATGCCGGGGTTCTTCCGGCTCGGTGCAGCCAAATCCCACCCCGCTGGCCGCGCGCGCGAGGGCGCACGCCCTTGTGCCGGTCCCGATCACGAGTGCGGTTTTTCGATTCGTTTCCGCTGGCGCTACCGGCTTGCCGATGCTCGCCACGAGCGGGAGTCTCTCGCCCGGCTGGCCGACCTCAAAGCCCGATCTCATTCTCACCCTCCGGATGTATTTGGTTTGTTTCCTTTATGTACCATAAAAAACCAGTTTTGAACCCTGTTTGATCCGTTTTGGCGGAAGCTCATGCGGAACCCGGAGCGGAGCCGGAAACTTCCTCCATGCCGGAGGAATATCGGGAATGCTCCTCTCGCGCCGCGCCCGCCGTCCTTGTCCGGGCGCCCGTTGACACACTGCCTTGAAGCGCTATGGCCCAGCGGTGAAGACGCAGCGCCCGGCGTTCGCCCGCCCGCTCAGCCCGCCTCCGCCGAGCGTCCGACACAGACATTGAGGAGACAGAACTGATGACCGCGACCGGACAGGACACGCTTGGCACGCGCGATACGCTGGATGTCGGTGGCAAGCGCTACGGCTATTATTCCCTGTCGAAGGCGGCGGCTCGCTTCGGCGATGTTTCGCGGCTTCCCTTCTCCATGAAGGTCCTGCTGGAAAACATGCTGCGCTTCGAGGATGGCGTCACCGTCACCACCGACGACGTGAAGGCCATCATCGACTGGCAGAAGAACCCGGTCGCGTCGGACAGCGAGATCCAGTACCGGCCCGCCCGCGTGCTGATGCAGGATTTCACCGGCGTGCCCTGCGTGGTCGATCTGGCGGCGATGCGCGACGCGATGAACGCGCTGGGCGCGGACGCGAGCAAGATCAATCCGCAGGTTCCGGTCCATCTCGTCATCGATCACTCGGTGATGGTCGACGAGTTCGGCACACCGCAGGCCTTCGAGGACAATGTGGCGCTGGAATATCAGCGCAACGCCGAGCGCTATGAATTCCTCAAATGGGGCAGCAAGGCGCTGGACAACTTCAAGGTGGTGCCGCCGGGCACGGGCATCTGCCACCAGGTCAATCTGGAGCATATCGCGCAGGCGATCTGGACCAGCGTGGACGCGAATGGCGAAACCGTGGCCTATCCCGACACCTGCGTCGGAACCGACAGCCACACCACGATGGTCAACGGCCTGGGCGTGCTGGGCTGGGGCGTCGGCGGCATCGAGGCGGAAGCGGCGATGCTCGGCCAGCCGGTGTCCATGCTCATCCCGGAAGTCGTCGGCTTCAAGCTGACCGGCGCGCTGGCCGAGGGCATCACGGCCACCGATCTCGTGCTCACCGTCACCCAGATGCTGCGCGCCAAGGGTGTCGTGGGTCGCTTCGTCGAATTCTTCGGGCCGGGCGTTTCCTCGCTCAGCCTCGCGGACCGCGCGACCATCGCCAACATGGCGCCGGAATATGGCGCGACCTGCGGTTTCTTCCCGATCGACGGCAAGACGCTCGATTACATGCGCCTCACCGGTCGCGACGAGGATCAGATCGCGCTCGTGGAAGCCTATGCCAAGACGCAGGGCTTCTGGCTCGATCCGGAAGCGGCCGATCCGATCTTCACGGATACGCTGGAGCTCGACATGGGCAGCGTGACGCCGAGCCTCGCGGGCCCCAAGCGCCCGCAGGACAAGGTGGTGCTGACCAAGGTGGATGACGTCTTCAACGACGATCTTTCCCGGGTCTACAACAAGGCGGCGGCCGTGCGGGTGCCTGTCGAGGACAGGGATCACGACATCGGCGATGGCGACGTCGTGATCGCGGCCATCACCAGCTGCACCAACACCTCCAACCCGAGCGTTCTGGTCGCCGCCGGCCTCGTCGCCAAGAAGGCGGTCGAGTTCGGCCTCAAGCCCAAGCCCTGGGTGAAGACCTCGCTGGCGCCCGGCTCCCAGGTCGTCACCGATTATCTGGAGAAGGCCGGTCTTCAGGACTATCTGAATGCCGTCGGCTTCAACCTCGTGGGCTATGGCTGCACGACCTGCATCGGCAATTCGGGTCCGCTGGCCGAGCCGATCAGCAAGGCGATCAATGGCAATGATATCGTCGCCGCCTCGGTCCTCTCGGGCAACCGCAACTTCGAGGGCCGCGTCTCGCCGGACGTGCGGGCGAACTTCCTCGCCTCGCCGCCGCTGGTCGTCGCCTATGCGCTCAAGGGCACCGTCACGACCGATTTCGTCGAGACGCCGATCGGCACCGGCAAGGACGGGCAGGACGTCTTCCTCAAGGACATCTGGCCGAGCAATGACGAGATCCGCTCGGTGATGGATGGCGCGATCAGCCGCGAGATGTTCCAGAGCCGCTATGCCGGCGTCTTCACCGGTGAC
This sequence comes from Sphingobium lignivorans, assembly GCF_014203955.1. Classification (NCBI taxonomy): domain Bacteria; kingdom Pseudomonadati; phylum Pseudomonadota; class Alphaproteobacteria; order Sphingomonadales; family Sphingobiaceae; genus Sphingobium; species Sphingobium lignivorans. The sequence continues at coordinate 3,976,983 of NZ_JACHKA010000001.1, read as the reverse complement.
AATCGCTGGCAGGCGATCGACGTGACGGGATCGGACACTTATGCCTGGCGCGCGGGCAGCACTTATGTTGCCAATCCGCCTTATTTCGAGGGCATGGAAATGACGCCTGCCCCGGTGTCGGACATTCTCGATGCCCGGCCGCTCGCCATCTTTGCGGATTCGATCACGACCGACCATATTTCGCCGGCCGGCTCGATCAAGGCCTCCAGCCCCGCCGGCCAGTGGCTGCAGGAGCGTCAGGTGGCGCCTGCCGACTTCAACAGCTACGGCTCGCGCCGCGGCCATCATGAAGTGATGATGCGCGGCACCTTCGCCAATATTCGTATCCGCAACCTGATGCTGGATGGCGTCGAGGGCGGCATGACCAGCTACAAGGGCGAGGTGATGCCCATCTATGATGCCGCGATGAAGCATCAGGCCGACGGCACGCCGCTCGTGGTGATCGCCGGCAAGGAATATGGCACCGGCTCGTCGCGTGACTGGGCCGCCAAGGGCACGCGTCTGCTGGGCGTGCGCGCCGTCGTCGCGGAGAGCTTCGAGCGGATCCACCGGTCGAACCTGGTCGGCATGGGCGTGCTGCCGCTGCAGTTCACGGATGGCGTCAATCGCGAGACGCTGGGCCTGACGGGCGACGAGAGCTTCACGATCCGCAATGTCGGCGGCCTGAAGCCGCGCCAGATCGTCACCGTCGAGGCGAAGCGCGCCGACGGCACTGCCTTCACTTTCGAAGCGCTCTGCCGGATCGATACCGTGAACGAACTCGATTATTTCCTGAACGGCGGCATCCTGCCTTATGTTCTGAGGAAGCTCGCGGCCTGATCCGCAACGGGGCGCCGCGCGGCGGCGTCCCGTGCTCCTCTCCCGGTGCCAGGGATGATATCCCAGTGCAGCCGGGCCTTTTTCGCAGCCGCACGCCGAGGGTTGCGCTCGCCCCCTTCAACACGTCGCTTTTACCGGGCGCTTTGTCGCCTTCGGGAACGGCGTTCCGGCCGCCTTATCCCGGATCGGCGCTCCGAACGTGCCACTGTGGCACATCCTGCTCAGTTAACAGCTTATTAACCACGTCTTGACCTCCCCGCTTTTGCGTCGCAACATGGTTAAAGGACGCCGACGGGACTCGGCGTCGTGGGACCTAAAGTGGGAGGTATCATGACTATCAAGTTCGTAAGGCGCGCGGCCTTTGTATCGGCTGCGTTGCTCGCACCCGTGGCGCTGAGCGCCGCGCATGCGGCCGGAAACAAGGCATCCGGCTCCTATGGCGACATGAGCTGGACCGCTCAGAACACCATCATCGCAATGACCCCGACCGCCGATGGCCCGACCTCGGGTGGCGGCAACCCGACCTTCCTGCCGGACTACAGCGTCCATGCAGGCGTCGCGTCGCTCATCATGACCTACAATGACGGCTCGCGCTTCATCTGCTCGGGTTCGCTGGCGCCGGATCGTCGCTCGATCGTGACGGCTGCTCACTGCGTCAGCAGCGGCGGCGTGCCGGATGCCGGCCTGGCATCGGTCGACGCCTATTTCTACGACGGTTCGAGCGGGGACGTTCGCGTGCCCTTCAACGCGCTGTCGTCGATGATCTCGGTGAGCGATATCTTCGTTAACCCGCTCTACACCGGTGAAGTCATCGACCACAATGACATCGCCGTGCTCCGCCTCGATCAGGCGGCGCCCGATTTCGCCCAGAGCTATGATTTCTACTTCGAGAACGACCTGACCGGCGTCGATTTCAACGTGGCCGGTTATGGCGGTCGTTCGACCGTCGGTGGTGCGCTTGGCAACGACGCACAGACCGGCTGGCTGCGCGAAGGCGACAACACCTATGACTTCCGTCTGGGTGACGAGCTCTTCGGCACCAACTGGGCGACTGTGCTGGGCGAGCCCTTCTCGCAGATCGAATATTCCTACATCGCGGACTTCGACAGCGGTCTTGCCGCCAATGACGCTTCCTGCCGTATCGCGCAGGCGAGCAATATTGCCGGTGCCGCGGGCGCGGTCTTCTGCGATCTGGGCCATGGTGAGCGCGAGGCTGGCATCGCTGGCGGTGACTCCGGCGGTCCGGGCTTCGTCGATGGCAAGCTGGCGTCGATCAACTCTTATGGTCTGTCGTTCGGGACGGCCTGGGGCGACTGCCGCAACGGGCTGAACAGCAGCTGCGGTGAGTTCGGCGGCTTTGTGCCGGTTTACCTCCACAAGGACTTCATCCTCGGCAATCTGGTTCCGGCGATCGCTCCGATCCCCGAGCCGGCCGTCTGGCTGCAGATGATCGCTGGCTTCGGCATTCTCGGTAGCGCGCTGCGCATCCGGGCTCGCCGCACGGCGCTCGCCGGCGCCTGACGTCGAGATCATGATGCCGGGAAGCCCAGGTGGCTTTCCGGCCATGACCGAGATGCCAAATCAGATATAGAGCGCGCGGCGTCGCGATCATGCGCCGGGTGCGCGCTCTATCGGATCATGGAAGAGCGGTGTCGCTTTGCTTACCGGCCTGTCCGGGCAGTGAAGCGGGGCCGCTCTTTCGCTATCTAAGGTCGACCCATCAGCCTGCGCACCTGCATCGCGAACATATCGCAATGCGACGGCGCGGCCGGCAGCGAGGGACTGCCGTCAGGAGAGTGGAGCCTGCCGAGCTTCCGGCCAGCGTCCGGCGCACCTCGATAGGAAGCAGGCCGGCCTTCCCGGCGACACCGGTCGATCGGGGGCCGCTACCGATCGAACGAAAACCGCCCGCCATTCCGTATCGCCGCGCCACGACTCATCACGCCCCGCGCTGTCATCGATCGCGCAGTCAGGCGCCCTCGCTCCCCGAGGGAGAGCGGGGCGCCCTTGTTGCGGTGGATCAGGCTGCCGGCTTGCGGAAGCGCAAGGTCATCCGGTCGCTCTCGCCGATGGCGAGATATTTCTCGCGGTCCGTGTCTCCTTCCCGCAGGGTGGGCGGCAGTGTCCAGACGCCCTTGGGCCAATCGGCCGTGTCCTTGGGATTGGCGTTCACTTCGGAGCTGGCATCCAGCACGAAGCCCGCGTCCTCGGCCAGCTTGCGGACGGTCGAGACCTTGAGATAGCCGCTGGATTTCTCCAGCGCGACGTCCCTGCCTTCCGGCAGGCGATGGTCGACGATGCCGAGCACGCCGCCCGGCTTGAGCATCCGGAAGAATTCCGAGAAGACGGACGGCGCGTTGCCACCCATCACCATGTTATGGACGTTGCGGAAGGTCAGCACCGTGTCGGCGCTCCCCGCGGGCACGTCCGCAAGCTCGACGAGCTTCACCTTGCCGGAAAGGGCCGGGTTCGAGTCGACCGTCTTCTGTGCGGCATCGCGATAGCGGCCGGCCGGCTGCACGCCGTAATAAGTGCCGCCGCCCTTTGCCGTGAGCGGCGCGAGGATCTCCATATACCAGCCGCCGGCCGGGAAATATTCGACGATCGTCTGCCCGCCATTCACGCCGAAAAAGCTCAGCGTCTCGGCCGGATGACGATATTTGTCCCGTGCGACATTGGCCGGCGTCCTGCCCGGCGCCGCGACGGCTGCCTTGACGTCGGCGCTGGCCTTCGGGCTCGCGGACGACTGGGCGTAAGCCGCCGTCGATCCCGCGCCGGCGGTCAGCGCGAAGGCAGCAAACAGGGTTCGGATGGGGAAGGGGGACATGGCAGCTCTCTCCTGGCAGGGCGTTGCGTAGCCCGCACAGTGTCGCAATGCCTTCGGAAGGGCAAGCCGCTGAAATCTTCGGGGGACCGGGGCAGGCGTGCCGCACCTGACCCGTTCAGAGGCAGGCGTCGAGCAGGGCCTGGTCAAACCCGAACTGCCGGGCCTTGTCGAGCGTGTAGGGCCGCAAGCCCATCGAGCGGTACTCGCCGATGATCCGTCCTTCGGCATCCTCGTCGAGATATTCGTATTTGAACAGCTCCTGCGTCACGATCACTTCGCCCTCCATGCCGATCACCTCGGTGATGTTGGTGACGCGGCGCGAGCCGTCGCGCAGGCGCTTCACCTGGACGATGAGGTCCACCGAATCGGCGATCTGCTTGGAGATGGCTTCCTTGGGGATCTTGATGTCGCCCATCAGGATCATGTTCTCCATGCGGCCCAGGCATTCGCGCGGGCTGTTGGAGTGGAGCGTACACATGGAGCCGTCATGGCCCGTGTTCATGGCGGCGAGCAGGTCGAAGCACTCGGCGCCACGAATTTCGCCCAGGATGATGCGGTCCGGGCGCATACGCAGGGCGTTCTTCACAAGGTCGCCGATGGTGATCGCGCCCTGGCCTTCCAGATTGGCCGGGCGCGTTTCGAGCGGCAGCCAATGCGGCTGCTGCAAGCGCAGTTCAGCCGCGTCCTCGATGGTGAGCACGCGTTCGCCGGGGTCGATCATTTTCGAAAGGGCGTTGAGCATCGTCGTCTTGCCCGAGCCCGTGCCCCCGGAAATGACGATGTTGAACCGGCAGGCGCCGGCGATCTTCAGGGCGGTCGCCATCTTCTCGGACATCGAGCCGCCCTTGGCCATCATGTCCAGCGTGATCGGCTTGGCGGAGAATTTGCGGATGGAGATGGCCGTGCCGCGCAGCGAAAGGGGCGGGACGATGACGTTGACGCGGCTACCGTCCGGCAGGCGGGCGTCGGCCAGCGGGGTGGTCTGGTCGACGCGACGGCCGACCTGGTTCACGATGCGCTGGGCGATCTGGAAAAGATGCTCCTCGTCGCGGAAATGGATCTGCGCGAGCTGGAGCTTGCCCTTCTTCTCGATGTAGGTCTGTTCCGGGCCATTGACCATGATGTCGCTGACTTCCGGGTCGGCCAGCAGCTCTTCCAGCGGGCCGAAGCCGAGCAGTTCGTCGACCAGCACTTTCTCGAGCGCGAATTGCTCGCGCCGGTTGAGCGTCAGCTTGAGCTCGGCCAGCACTTCCATGATGATCGGCCGGAATTCCTCGGCCAGCTCATCCTTGGTGAGCGTGGCCGCCGCTTCCGGATCGACCCGTTCGAGCAGGCGCGGCAGCACCTGTTCCTTGATCTTGTGGACGCTCGCCTCGAAACCTTGCGCCTGCTCGCTCGGCGCATGATCCGCATTCATCCGCTCGTTGAGGCGCCCCATGGCATCGGCATTGCGGTCGAGGCCCAGCGCTCCGGACGGAGACCCGCCCAGCGGAGGCTGATCGGGCGAAATCGGCGGAAACTGCGCGCCGCCCGCAGGCGCGGCCGGGGAAGCAAAGGGCGAGCCGCCGGAGACGTGCATGGGGCGGGCCACACCGAAGGATGACTTGCCGCCCAAACCGTTCTTTCGTCCAAATGCACTCATCTCACGGCCCATGTTCGAGGCGCCGGCTGACCGGCACAGTGGCACGGGACTAGGCGGCAAGGTTTGAGAAATGGCTAATGGGCTTCGGCGGGCGCCATCCTGAGGCTCCGATCCTGCCTGAAACCGGGATGCCGGGATCGGCGCGCAAGGGAAAATTAACCGTCATTGGCATAGCAATCCGCAGGAACGCGCGCTCGTGCATGTCCTTCAGGACCGGCACCCCGGAGCGACGAGACCGCACCACGCGGGGAAGGCTGCGAATGAAGCTGATCGTGCAGATACCCTGCTTCAACGAAGCGGAAAGCCTCCCTGATACGCTCCTGCGGATTCCCCGCCGGATCGAAGGCATCGACGAGATCGAACTGCTGGTCATCGATGATGGCAGCGATGACGATACCGGCGCGGTGGCGCGGCGGTTCGGCGTTCATCATGTCGTGCGCCATCGCACCAACCGTGGACTTGCGGCCACCTTCCAGACCGGCCTCAATGTCGCGCTGGCCGCCGGCGCGGACATCATCGTCAACACGGATGCGGACGGGCAGTATGATGGCGCCGCCATTCCCGCGCTGGTCGCTCCGATCATGAACGGCATGGCGGACATCGTGGTCGGTGATCGGGGGGTGGGAACCAATGCCCATTTCGGACCGGTCAAGCGCCTGTTGCAGAAACTGGGCAGCGCGGTCGTCCAGCGGCTGGCACGGACCGACATTCCCGATGCCGTCAGCGGGTTCCGCGCCATCAGCCGTGAAGCCGCGCAGCGCCTCGCCATCACGACCGAGTTTTCCTATACCACCGACATGCTGATCCAGGCCGGGCGCAAGAGGCTGGGGATCGTCAGTGTGCCCGTGCCGACCAACCGGACGGTCCGTCCCTCGCGGCTGTTCCGCAGCATTCCCCAGTTCATCCTGAATACCTGCGTCACGATGGCGCGCACCTACACCATGTACAATCCGCTCCGGGTTTTCGTTCTGGCGGGCGGTCTTTGCAGCCTGACCGGCGCGATCCCGATCGTGCGGTTCCTCTATTACTACGCGGTGGGGGAGGGTGCGGGGCACGTCCAGTCGCTGGTGCTGGGCGGCGCGCTGCTGGTGCTCGGCACCGTATCCGTCATGCTCGGCGTGCTGGCCGACCTGATCGCGGGCAACCGGAAACTGCTGGAAATGACGCTAGAGCGGGTGCGCAAGCTGGAGGAGCAGGGCCTCGCCCCTCCCGCCGGCGGCAGCCTTGCGCGGCGCGAGCCCCGGAAGAGGCAAGCGTGACCGGCATGGCAGGATTGCGTTTGAACGCAGGAGAGAAGGGCTCTGCGCGGCCGGCGTGGATAAACACGCAGGCGCTTTCGATCGCCGCCCTCGCGGTGATCCTGCTTGTTCAGCTGGAAATGGTCTTCGGCAGGGCCATCAACTGGGACGAGTTCTACCATTACAGCCGCGTGGAGATGCTGGCGCGAGGGACGCTCACCCTCCCGCTCCAGACACTCTACACCCGCTTCTTCGCCTGGGTGGTGCATGTTCCCGGCTCGGTCGTCGAGCACATCCTTCTCATCCGCGTCTTCATGTATCTGAGCGAGATCGCGATCCTGGCGGCGATCGTCGGGATTGCCGGGCGATTTGCAGATCGCACCGTCGCTTTGCTCTGCGCGCTCGGATATCTTTCGGCCGGGTTCGTCCTGCAGCACGGATTTTCCTTCCGCTTCGATGCGCCGACGGCGGCATTGCTCATGCTCGCCCTCTGGGTCCTGCTGCGCTCGCGACTGGATGCAAAAGCCATCCTTGCGACGGGCCTTCTCCTCGGGCTGGCCTTCATGATGACGATAAAGGCGGTCCTCTATGCGCCGGCCTTCGCGGGCATCCTCTGGCTGCGATGGACCGAGCTGGGGCGGAGCCCTGCCTATGCCTTGAGAGTCGCCTGCACCGGCTTCCTGGCTGCGATCGTCTTCGCGCTGGTCTACTGGCTCCACGCCCGGGGGCTGGGAGAATATGCCGATGAGCATGCGAAGGCGGTGATCGCCAGCTCTTCCGGCAAGATGTTCAGCCTGGGGATACCGCCTTATTGGCGCTTTGCGGTGAAGGGCGCGATCCTGGCGCCGGTGCTGACGCTCTTCATCCTGGCATTCCCTATCGCGCTGATGACATCGGATTTCCGTCCCGCCGAACGGCTTGCGCTTCTCGGCCTGTTCCTGCCGCTCACGACCCTGGCCTTCTATCATAATAGCGCGCCTTATTATTATACCTTCATGCTGCCGCCGGTCGTCGTGGCCTGCGCGGCGAGCGCGAAGATGCTTGCCGCGCGGTACGGGGCCGGCCTGCTCGCTCTGTTGATGCTGGTCTGTGCCCTGACCGTGCGGGCGCTGGAGCCACCCAGCCCGATCGACAAGCAGCGCCAGCTTATCGAAGCGGCCGAAGCCATGTTCCCCGAGCCGGTGGCCTATTTCGACTTCAGCGGCATGCTGGGCCGCTTCCCCAAGGCAAATATCTTCATGACCCCATGGGGCGGCGAGCAATACCGGATGGGCATGTCGCCAAGCATGGAGGCGATCATGGCGCGCGAGACCGTTCCGCTGGTCATGGCCAATGATCCGATGTTCGACGCGGTGTTCGAGGGGCAGGGGCCGGCGCCCGAGTTCCTGCCGCAGGACGTGGCGGCGATGCGCAGCACCTATATCCATCTGTGGGGCCCTTACTGGGTCGCCGGACGCCAGGTGCCGGGCGACTCGGCCGTCCAACCCGTCGAGATCCTGGTACCGGGGCCGTATACGGTGCGCGACGGCGCGGTTCGCCTCGACGGCGTGACCTATCAGCCGGGCGCGATCATCAATCTCGCGCGGGGGCGGCATGAGATTGGCGCCGGCGGCGCGCGTGATGCCAGCCTCGTCTGGGGGCGCGACCTCCGCGTTCCGGACAGCCCGCCACCCCCCGAGCCTTATGTGACGTCGTTCTGATGTACGACACCGTCTCCCGCGTCGCTGCGACGCCTTCTCGACCGGCAGCGTCCGGCACAGGCTGGGGTGGCTCTGCCAAGTCCTCGTCGGAAGACGCGGGCACCGACGCGAAGGCGGACGTCCGGCTGGTCGCCTGGGGAAGCTATGACAAGGGCAAGCCGCGCGTGAGGCTGCTGCTCGACGCCTTGCGGCGCAAGGGAAGCCTGGCCCGGGAAATCCATATCGACATATGGCAGGGCATTGAAGACAAGGCGGTGGCTGGCAAGGGCCGGATGGCGATCGCGATGGCCCGTGCCCTTGCGACTTATCCCCGCGCGATCCGGCAATTGCTGCGTCAGCCGCGCACGCTGCCTGTCCTGCTGCCCTATCCGGCCATTCTCGACGCCTTTGTCCTGTGGCCATTCGCGCGCCTGCGTCGGCAGGCGATCATCTTCGATGCGTTCATTCCGTTGCACGACACGATCGTGAACGACCGCAAGTGGCTGCGTCGCGGGAGCTTGCGCGCAAGGCTGCTGTGGCAGGTTGAACGGCTTGCGCTCGCCATGGCCGATGTCGTGCTCGTCGATACGGACGAGCATGGGCGATATTTCAGCGAAACATTTGGCGTGCCGGCTGCACGATGCATCACGGTGCCGGTTGGCGCCGAACCGCTGTTCTGGGACGCGCGCCACTCGGCCTTGCCTCCGCCGCATGCCGGTCTGCCCACCCGTTATGCGCTCTTCTATGGCCAGTTCATTCCCTTGCATGGCATCGAAACGATCCTTGAAGCGGCACTGGCGAGCGTGGGCACGCCGGTCCACTGGCTCATCATCGGCCGGGGGCAGGAAGGTGCCGCGGCGAGGACCTTTCTGGACCGCCACGCGCCCGGGAATGTCACCTGGCTTCCCTGGGTCGACTATGCGCAGCTCCCCTCGATCATTCGCGGGGCGGTCATTTCGCTCGGCATTTTCGGGACCAGCGACAAGGCGGCCCGCGTCATTCCCAACAAGATGTTTCAGATATTGGCCGCAGGTGGCGCGATCATCACGCGCGATAGCCCTGCCGTGGCCGCTCTTGCCCAGCGCTATTCCGATGCGATTCGCCTCGTGCCGCCGGGTGATGCGCCCGCGCTGGCGGAAGCGGTTGCGCAAGCCTTCGCCCGGCCTCGCTCCGCGGCGATCGCGGCAACCGCCCGCGCCGCGCTGTCTCCGGACGATGGCGTGGATGCCCTCGTCCAGCTTCTGACTCTTGCCCGGGGAGAACCCGCATGTCGCTCGTAATGTCGCCCTTTGGCCCCGCTCTCCCGGAGGGCGGATGGGTGCCCGCGCCGCGCTATATCCTCCGGCGCGCCGCCATCATGGAAGCCATGCGGGATCTGCCGCCCGGAAACATCATCGAGGTCGGCTGCGGGGCGGGAGCGCTGCTTTCGGAGTTCGCTGCTCTCGGCTTCGATGTCACCGGGCTGGAAATGTCGGTCGAAGGGCGCGCGCTCTCGGACGTTTTCGCCAATGGGCAAGCGCGGATGACGGTGCGGGAGAAGCCGGAGGACTGGCACGCGCATTTCTCCTACCTCTTCAGCTTCGAAGTCCTGGAGCATATCGAGGATGACCTCGCGGCGCTGCGTGAATGGGTCGGCTGGCTGAAACCGGGGGGGCTGGCCGTGCTTTCCGTGCCGGCGCACATGAAATTGTGGGGCAATTCGGACGTCTTCGCAGGCCACTTCCGGCGCTATTCTAGGCCGCAGTTCGAAGCGCTTCTTCAAGCTGCCGGGCTCACAGACGTGCGGATCGAGGCCTATGGCTTTCCTGTTTCCAATCTCGTCGAACCGCTGCGCAACGCCTATCACGGCCGCAAGCTGAAGGCGGGGGACGGCAGCAGGTCGATGAAGGCGGCAACGGAGAACAGCGGGGTCGATCGCGGGCTGGAGACGCGACTCTTTCCGGTGATGACGGCATTCCCATGCCGGCAGATGCTGCAAGCCGCCGTCCGGCTGCAGCGTCTCTTCCGCCACTCCGAACACGGAACCGGATGGATCGCCGTCGGACGCAAGGCCGATGGCTGATCCGGACGACGTCCAAGTTGATGCACCTGCCGGAAGGAAGAGCGATGGGCTCGTCTGTTGGCTGCGCCGTCTCGGGCTGTTCATGGGCCTACTGTGCCTGCTGTTCTTCGCGCAGCGCGTTCACTCGCTCCAGGAGAGCCTGCCGACGCTGGCGCGGGAGGCGGTCGCCGCCATGCCGCTGGCGGTGCTGCTCTGTCTCATCGCATGCATCTTCGTGGCCATGGCGTGGCGCGCCATTCTTGCCATGCTCGGCAAAAACCTTCCGATCGGCCTGACAGCCGCGATCTTCCTGACCACGCAGTTCGGGAAATATCTGCCGGGCAATATCGCACAGCATATCGGCCGCGCGACCCTGGCGCTTCGCCATGGCGTTCCGGTCCGCCTGACCATCACCTCCGTCGCTATCGAAATGGCGATCGGCGTGTTGGTCATGGCGTTTCTGGGCGCGCCGCTGCTTGCGGGGCATCTCGACGAAATGTGGCGGGCGGCCGCGATCGCCGCTGGCATCCTCGCGCTTGCGGCCCTGGTCGGCGGTTTTGCAATCAGGACCCGCCGGCTGGCCGCGGGGATGCTTGCCGCCAGATTCGGCATCCTCGGCCCCCCGGGGCGCCTCGCCGTACCGGTGTTGCTCACGGTAGCGGGGGCGCTGTTGTCAGCCTGTGCCCTGCTGCTCCTTGAGCCTGCCCTTGCCCGTGATCCCGCCACGATCGCCCGGAGCGTGTCGATATTCTGCGGAGCATGGGTCGCCGGCTTTCTCGTGGTGGGCGCTCCGGCGGGGCTTGGCGTGCGGGAGTTCATCCTGAGCGAAGGGCTGGCACCGATCATCGGTCCCGAGCGTGCCATCGCCGCAGCGCTTCTGCTGAGGCTCGTGACGACGCTGGGCGACCTGCTCGCCTTCGCGCTGGGGCTCGTCCTGCTCCGCTATACCCGTGCGCCGGGCGCAGACGAGAAAAAACCCCGGCTCGATAGAACCGGGGTCATTCGAAATGACGTGATCGCGGGGTCCTGACCGGATCCGGCCCCGCAGCCCGCTCAGCCCGCTTTCTCCGCCAGCACCGTGAGGCCTGCCTCGCTGACTTCGGCGAAACCGCCCTCGACGGGGATCAGGCGGGGCTCGGCGCCGTCGCGGTCATAGACCTTGAGCACGCCGTCCTTCACGGTGGACATGAAGGGCGCATGGCCCTCCAGCACGCCGAACTCGCCCTCGGCGCCCGGCACGACGACCATGTGGACGTCCTGGGCCAGGACAAGCTTCTCTGGGGTCACGAGTTCGAAATGCAGGGCCATGGCCTCGATACCTTCATCAAAGGCCCTCCCCGCGGGAGCGGGAAGGGTTCTCAATCATCCGGGGGCGATCAGGCCGCTTCGGCGGCGAGCTTCTTGCCCTTCTCGACAGCCTCGTCGATGCCGCCGACCATGTAGAAGGCGGCTTCCGGCAGATGGTCATATTCGCCGTCGACCACTGCCTTGAAGCTCTTCACGGTGTCCTCGATCTGGACGAACTTGCCCGGAATGCCGGTGAAGACCTCGGCCACATGGAAGGGCTGCGAGAGGAAGCGCTGGATCTTGCGCGCGCGCGCGACGGTCAGCTTGTCCTCTTCGGAGAGCTCGTCCATGCCGAGAATGGCGATGATGTCCTGCAGCGACTTGTACTTCTGCAGCGTCTGCTGGACGCGACGGGCAACCTCATAATGCTCCTGGCCAACGACGGCCGGGGTGAGCACGCGCGAGGTGGAATCGAGCGGGTCCACGGCCGGATAGATGCCGAGCTCGGAGATGGCGCGCGACAGGGTGGTCGTGGCGTCAAGGTGCGCGAAGCTGGTGGCCGGGGCCGGGTCGGTCAAGTCGTCGGCCGGCACGTAGATGGCCTGCACCGAAGTGATCGAGCCCTTGGTCGTCGAGGTGATGCGCTCCTGCAGCGCGCCCATGTCGGTCGCGAGCGTCGGCTGATAGCCCACGGCCGAGGGAATGCGGCCGAGCAGCGCCGACACTTCCGAGCCCGCCTGGGTGAAGCGGAAGATGTTGTCGACGAAGAAGAGCACGTCCTGGCCTTCCTGGTCGCGGAAATACTCGGCCATGGTGAGGCCCGAGAGCGCGACGCGTGCACGGGCGCCCGGGGGCTCGTTCATCTGGCCGAAGACCAGCGCCACCTTGGAACCTTCGCTCGTGGGGTTGCCATCGGCATCCTTGGCGATGACGCCCGCGTCGAGGAACTCGTGATAGAGGTCGTTGCCCTCGCGGGTGCGCTCACCGACGCCGGCGAACACGGACACGCCGCCATGGCCCTTGGCGATGTTGTTGATCAGCTCCTGGATGAGCACGGTCTTGCCCACGCCGGCGCCGCCGAACAGGCCGATCTTGCCGCCGCGCGCATAAGGCGCGATGAGGTCGATGACCTTGATGCCGGTCACGAGGATGGCCGCCTCGGTCGCCTGGTCGGTGAACTCGGGGGCCTTGGCGTGGATCGGTGCCTTCATCTCGGCATTGACCGGGCCGCGTTCGTCGATCGGCTCGCCGACGACGTTGAGGATGCGGCCAAGCGTCTTGGGGCCGACCGGCACGGAGATCTGCGCGCCGGTGTCGACCACGTCCTGACCGCGGGTCAGGCCATCGGTCGAGTCCATGGCGATCGTGCGGACGGTGTTCTCGCCGAGGTGCTGGGCAACCTCGAGAACCAGCTTCTGGCCGTTGTTGCTCGTTTCGAGCGCCGAGAGAATCGCCGGGAGCGCATCATCGAAGGTCACGTCGACGACGGCGCCGATCACCTGGCTGATCTTGCCGACATTGTTGGTAGCTGCCATGGTTTCGTTCCTTGCCTTCTAATCCGGTTTAGAGCGCTTCGGCGCCCGCAATGATTTCCACCAGCTCGGTGGTGATCGCGGCCTGACGGCTGCGGTTATATTCGATGGTGAGCTTCTTGATGAGATCGCCCGCGTTGCGCGTCGCATTGTCCATCGCGGTCATCGAGGCGCCCTGCTCGGATGCCATGTTCTCAAGGAGGGCCTTGAAGATCTGGATTGTGATGTTGCGCGGGAGCAGGTCAGCGAGGATCGCTTCCTCGTCCGGCTCATATTCGACTGCGGCGCCCGATGAGGCCGGCGCATCGGCCGGGATCTTGACCGGGATGATCTGCTGCTCGGTCGGGATCTGCGCGAGGGCCGACTTGAACCCCGAATAGAAGAGGTGAGCGACGTCGAACTCGCCCGCGAAGAAGCGGTTCGAGACGTCCTGCGCGATCGCGCTGGCCTCGTCGAAACCGGGCGTGCGGACTTCGGTCGTGTCATATTCGCCGACGATCATGCCGGGGAAGGTGCGCGAGATGACGGCGCGGCCCTTGCGCCCGACAAGGTAGAACTTGACCGTCTTGCCCTGCGCGATCAGCGCGCGCGCCTTGACGACGGCAGCCTTGACGATGTTCGCGTTGAAGGCGCCGGCCAGGCCCTTGTCCCCGTTCGCCACGACCAGCAGATGCGTGTCATCCTTGCCCGTGCCGGCAAGCAGGCGGGGCGCGCTGTCACCGGTCACTTTGCCAGCGAGACTGGCGACCACCTTTTCCAGGCGCTCCGCATAGGGGCGAGCGGCCTCGGCAGCGGCCTGCGCACGGCGCAGCTTGGCCGCAGCGACCATTTGCTTGGCCTTGGTGATCTTCTGGGTCGACTTGACCGAGACGATGCGGCCCTTGAGTTCCTTGAGGCTAGCCATGTCTTTCCCTGTGTCGTGTTCCCTTTGAAGCGAGAACCCCGTCCGGGCACCCGCCGGTGCGGATGCCCGGCATGTGCTTAGGCGAAGGTCTTGCCGAAGGCGTCGAGCGCATCCTTGACCTTGGCGCGGACATCGTCGGAAAGGTCCCGGCTGTCCCGGATCGCGGCGAGGATATCGGCGTGATGCGCGCGGAAGTGCGCCAGCATCGCCGCCTCGTAACGCACGACATCGACAGTCGCGATGCTATCCAGATAGCCCTGCGTGCCGGCGAAGATCGACACGGTCTGCTCCTCGAAGGGCAGCGGGCTGAACTGGGGCTGCTTGAGCAGCTCAGTGAGGCGCGCGCCGCGATTGAGCAGCTTCTGCGTCGAGGCGTCGAGGTCCGAACCGAACTGCGCGAACGCGGCCATTTCGCGATACTGCGCGAGCTCCAGCTTGATCGAGCCGGACACCTTCTTCATCGCCTTGGTCTGCGCGGCGGAGCCGACGCGCGACACCGAGAGACCCACGTTGATGGCCGGGCGGATGCCCTGATAGAAGAGGTTGGTCTCGAGGAAGATCTGGCCGTCGGTGATCGAGATCACGTTGGTCGGGATGTAGGCGGAGACGTCGCCGGCCTGCGTCTCGATGATCGGCAGCGCGGTCAGCGAGCCGCCACCCAGCGAATCGTTCATCTTGGCCGCGCGCTCGAGCAGACGACTGTGCAGATAGAAGACGTCGCCCGGATAGGCTTCGCGGCCCGGAGGACGACGCAGCAGCAGCGACATCTGGCGATAAGCGACGGCCTGCTTGGAAAGATCGTCATACACGATCACGGCGTGCATGCCGTTGTCGCGGAAAAACTCGCCCATCGCGGCGCCGGTATAGGGCGCGAGGAACTGCAGCGGCGCGGGCTCGGACGCGGTCGCGGCGACGACGATCGAATATTCCATCGCGCCATTTTCTTCGAGCTGGCGCACGATCTGCGCGACGGTCGAGCGCTTCTGGCCGACGGCGACGTAGATGCAGTAGAGCTTCTTCGACTCGTCCGTGCCGGCGTTCACGCCCTTCTGGTTGATGAAGGCGTCGATCGCGACGGCGGTCTTGCCGGTCTGGCGGTCGCCGATGATCAGCTCGCGCTGGCCACGGCCGACGGGCACGAGCGCGTCAATGGCCTTGAGGCCGGTCTGCACCGGCTCGCTCACCGACTGGCGCGGAATGATGCCCGGCGCCTTCACCTCGACGCGGCTGCGCTGATCGGAGATGATCGGGCCCTTGCCGTCGATGGGATTGCCCAGGCCGTCGACCACGCGGCCGAGCAGGCCCTTGCCGACGGGCACGTCCACGATGGTGCCGGTGCGCTTGACGACGTCACCTTCCTTGATCTCGGCGTCCGAGCCGAAGATCACGACGCCGACATTGTCCGCCTCGAGATTGAGGGCCATGCCCTGCACGCCATTGGCGAACTCGACCATCTCGCCGGCCTGCACATTGTCGAGCCCATGGATGCGGGCGATACCGTCGCCGACGCTCAGCACGGTGCCGACTTCGCTGACCTCGGCCTCGGTGCCGAAATTGGCGATCTGGTCCTTGATGACCTTCGAGATTTCTGCGGCGTTGATGTCCATGTTCAGCCTTTCATCGAACCTTTGTGAGGGCTCTTCAGCCCTTCATCGCCTGGGCGAGTCTGTTCAGTCGGGTGCGGAGCGAGCCGTCGATCATCTGGCTGCCCATCTTGACGATGAGGCCGCCCATGATCGCGGGGTCCACAGTGAGATCGAGAGCCGGGTCGCGGCCGGTGCGTGCCTTGAGCTGTTTGGCAAGCGCAGTCTGCTGCGTCTTGGTCAGCGGGAAGGCCGAAGTCACCTCGGCACGCGTCTCGCCCTTGTGGGCGGAGAGCAGGGTGCGGAACGCGCGAATGACGGCCGGCAGCTGCCCGAGACGGTGATTCTGTGCGAGCACGCCCAGCGTTCTGGTCGTCAGCATGTCGAGCTGCAGTTGGGCGGCCACGGCAGCGATTGCCTTGCCCGCAGCGTCGCGCCCGATGAGCGGGCTCTGGATGAGCGTCCGCAGATCCGCCGAATCGGCAATTGCCGCCTTGAGCGTGGTCAGGCTCGCGTCGACCGAATCGAGAGCCTTCTCGTCCCGTGCCAGCTCGAACAGCGCAAGCGCATAGCGCCCTGCCAAGCTAGCCTGAATACCGCCGGAATTCTCCACGCGCGCCTGATACCTCGTCTTCATCGAGTTGAATTGCGCCAGAAAAGGGGAGGCGTTGCAGCACCCCCCTCGACACGCGGCGGCGGTTAGCAGGGGTGGCCCGCGGATGCAAGTCGAGAGGCGACGTGGCGCGCCGGGTCCGCCTTTCCGCCCGCCGGAGCGACGCCGCCGGTCCTCCCGATGCGCGCATCGGAGGCGATGCCTGGCATCGCCGACACCGTGCGATCTCGCTCCTCCGCGGCTCGATGACAGTTTTATGACATTGATATTACAGCCATATTCCCGAAATCTTCATGGTTCGTCAACGAGCGATTCACTATCTGGCCGCGCAGGGGATTCGGCGGGCCGGACCAGGGAACAGCAAGAGGCCATATCAATGCATGCGCTTCGCGACGGGCAGTCGGGCGGGACCATCGTCACGCGGTATGAAAGAAGAGATTCGATCTCGCGACAGTTTCGCCGGTTGCTGCTGGCCGCCGGGGCGCTGCTCTCGCTGCTGATCGTGGCCCAGCTCGGCGCGCTGACGATCAACCGGACCATTTCCACCCGGCTGGTGGAGCAGCGCATCGCGCCGATGAGCCAGCTGCAGACCATCGCTTCGGCCTATCAGACGAGCTGGGCCATTGCCGACAAGGTGCGTGTCGGCACCATCGACCCGACCGGCGGCGCGACCGCCCTGCGGGATATCAGGAGCAGGCCGGGCCGGGACTGGAGAGAGCTGGGCGAATCGGGCGCGACCGTGGCCACGCGATTCTCGGGAGAGCGGCCCGATGCCGACCGGGCGCTGGATCGTCTCCAGGTCCTGCTCGAACGAAGCGATCGCGAACGGCTGGACTTCTTCCTTTCAGGGCAGTTCTTCGGCGGGGTCGATCCGCTGCTCGGGAAGATCGCCCGGACGACCGAGGAACTGCGCGCGACTGCCGGGCAGGATCGCGCGGTGCTTCGCTGGGTCAATCTTGCCGCTGAACTGTTGCTCGTCGCCGTCTCCATCGCCGCGCTCGCGGGCGGCATCCTGATCGCGCGCATGGCGGAGAGACGCCTCGCGCGGCCGCTCGTCGCCATTGCCGATCATGTGCGGCAGGGCGGGACGGGACCGGCGGCGGAGGCGGTGCCCGGCCTTGAGCGCGAGGATGAGATCGGGGCGATCGCGCGGGCTTTGAGTGACGCGCAGGATGCGGCGCGCCTGGCCGACCAGTCGAGACGCGACCGGGAACAGGCCGAGGACGCGCTGCGCCGCCGCGAACTGGACGATTCGCGTCGCGCTCAGGCCCGTGCCCGGCTGGTCGACGAGGGTTTCGCGCGTTTCGACGCCGCCTTGTCCCAGCTCGTGGCCGCGCTTTCCCATGCCTCCGCGATCATGCGCGAGATGGCGATGACGCTTGCGACGGCGTCCTCCCAGTCTCGGGACCGGGCCGACGCCATCGCGCGGAGCATCGCTGCCGCGGCGATGCGGGCGGACGAGGTGCAGAAGGACGGCATCGGCCTGCTGCGGCTGGTCGGTGACGTGCGCAGCAGCGCGGGCACCACGCGCATGCACAGCAATGAAGTCATAGACCAGTCGGGTCGCAACCGCGCGCATGCGCAGCGCCTCTCGGAGCTGGTGAGCGGCATCAGCCATGCGCTGGATCTCATCAAGCGCGTGGCGGCGCAGACCAATCTGCTTTCGGTCAATGCCAATATCGAGGCGCATCGATCCGGCGAGGCGGGGCTCGGCTTTGCCGTGGTGGCGCGGGAGATCAAGGCGTTGTCTCTCGATTCAGGCGAGGCGGCCGGGCAGATCGCGCGTCAGCTCGCCTTCGTGAACGAGACGGCGGCGGATTTCCTGGCGAGCACGACTCTCGTCGAGCAACTCGCCACGGGCGTCGGCGAGCAGGCCGATTCGGTGGAGGCTCTCGCCGGCTCTCAGGAAGATGCGAGTCGGCGCATGGTGGCTTCGATCTCGGATACGCATGTCCAGATGCGCGAAATCGCGCAGGCTGCGCAGGACGCGAGCGCCGGCTCGTCCGAGCTGGTCGAGACTGCGGCGTGCCTGCGTGACACGGCGGATGCCATTGCCGGTCAGATCGCGGAGCTGGGCCGCGAGTTCAGTGCCCTGCGCGGCGACCTGAGCAGCGCGGCCTGATCCGAGGTCAGGGCTCGCCGCGCGCGGCAGCCTGGCATTGGTAGACGAGCCGCTCGTTGGGCTGCGCCGGCAGCAGGGCCTGGATGTCAGCCTGGGCGGCGGCAAGCTCCGCCAGCTTCTGCGGGTCCGTCGTGCAGCCCGACCGGGCGAGGCCATCGCGCATCGTCCGCGCATTTTCGAGCGTCTCGGCGTCCACCAGATACTGGTCGGTGCGATAGCGGCCGATCGAGGGATCGAAGCGGCGCACCGAGATCGCCGCGTCGTCGGTGGGGACGAGGACCCGCACCCACTGCTCCTGGGCCCGGACATATTGTGTCTGGCCATTCACGCAGCCGTCCGCCCGCCAGTTGAAGGACATGTCCTGCGTCTCCGAGACGGTCACCCGGCTCAGGCTCGTATCGAGCTTGCAAAGGCGATCTCCGGAGGCTGCGGGGGCTGCTTCCGCCATGTTGTCGGGCCCGGCCGCTTCATTCGTCGCGTCCCCTTCTGCGTCATTGGGGCTGTCGAAACCGGGGCGAAGCAGGAAGACGGCGATCGCGGCCAGCGTCAGGAAGCCCGCAGCGGCGCCGAACCGGCGGGTGCGTGTGACATCGCCCTTGGACTGGCCGAGCATCGCCATGCCGCCGGCGGCGACCGCGAGGGCAAGCAGCAGGGCCGAAAGCGCCATCATGTTCTCGCGCCGGGCAATCACGTCCTGCTGCGCCTGCGCGCGGGCAGCGATCACCTGTTCGCGCCGCGCCATTTCCGCGTCGCTCGCGCGCTTGGCGGCCGCGGCGCGGGCACGCTCGTCGGCGATTTCCTGCGCCGCCTCGATCTCGTCCATCGAGCGGCAGGCCTCGCTGGAGCGGGCGGCCTGGATTCCCGCCTGACGCAGGAAACTGGCGATCTCGCGATTGGAGACCGCAAAGCCATATTCGGCATCGCTGCCTTCCGAGAGCGAGCCGAAGCTGTTGAGCCCCACCACGCGCCCGCACTGGTCGACCAGCGGTCCGCCGCTGTTGCCGGAGGCGAGCGGCGCGGTGTGCAGCACGGTGTCGAACTGTTTGGAGGCGCGTCCGCCGGACACGGTGCCGGAGGTGCGCACCGGCGCCATCGGCCGGATGATGTCCTCGAGGCTCATGCCCTGCGCGCGGTCCACGGACCCGGGATAGCCGATCGCCGTCACCTGGTCGCCATCCTGCGGCGAGCCGGTGAAGAATGTGGCGATCGGCAGCGATGCGCCGTCCACGGCGATCAGGGCAAGGTCGTTCCCCGGCGAATAAGCGATGACCTTGCCGCCAAAGCTCTTCTTGCCCTGGGGCGGGATGATGCCGATGACGATGTTCGGCTCGCTGCGGGTGAGCTCGACGACATGCGCATTGGTGAGGACCCTCCCCGGCGCAACGACCACGCCGCTGCCATGGCCGACGAAATAGGCATTGTCGCCATCGGTGGCTACCAGTGCCACGCGGACCACGCTGCGCGATGCCGCGGCAATGTCCTGCACTTCCGCATGAGCGGAAGGCGCCCGCACGAGCATCAGGAACGAGAGGAGAAGGGCCGCAATGAGGCGCGAGCGCGGTCCGTGGAAGCATGCCGTCATGCCGGGCTTCTTAGCGTCGACACGGCTTCCCCAACAGGGGAATTTGCACGCGCCCGCTTTGATCGCAATCGATGGGAAGCGGGAGCCGCCGGCATCGACGACAAGGCCCCGGTTCCTTCGGGATCGCAAGCCCGTTCGATCCGCATGTTGTCCGGGCAAAGGGCTGCGGCCTATAGTCAACCCCGCGAGCGCCGTTGATCGTTTCGCGGCCCGCAACCACAGGACCAGATGCCATGCCCACAATGCTCGAGGAGCTCGGCGAGAAAGCCGCACTGGCGGCCTTCGAGGCGCGTGATCGCAGCAAGGACGGGCAGTTCGTCATCGCGGTGACGAGCACGGGCATCTATTGCAAGCCGAGTTGCCCCGCCCGCCATCCGCGCCCGGAACATGTCCGGCTTTATCCGGACAATGCAGCCGCGCGCGCGGCGGGCTATCGTGCATGCCTGCGTTGCCGGCCCGATGAGGTGAGCCGGGACCGGCGGGCGATCGACCAGGCCCTCGCCATCCTGGGCGACAGCGAGAGTGCGCCTGCCCTCGCGGCGCTTGCCGCTGCGGTTGGCTATGCGCCGCACCATTTCCAGCGCCTCTTCACCCGGGAGGTGGGCGTCTCGCCGGCCGCTTATGCGCGCGGATTGCGCGCGCGGCGCTTCGCGGAGGAACTGGGCAGGCAAGGCCGGATCACCGACGCCATTTATGAAGCCGGTTATGAAGCGCCCAGCCGCGCTTATGCCGATGCGCAGGCGCGGCTGGGGATGAGCCCGTCCGCCTGGCGCAAGGGCGGAGAGGGCGCTGTCATCCGCTTCGCGCTGGCCGAAAGTTCGCTCGGCCCGCTGCTCGTCGCGGCGACCGCGCGCGGCCTTTGCCGCATCGCGTTCGACGAAACCGCGACAGACCTGCGCGCACGGTTCCCGAATGCGCGCATCGTGGAAGCCGATGCCGATTTCGAGGCGCTGATCCGCGATGTGGTGGCATTGGTGGATGACCCGGCCCGTTCGATCGACTTGCCTGTCGACGTCGCGGGCACGGCTTTCCAGCAAGCGGTCTGGGCGGCCCTGCGCGCCATTCCGGCCGGGCAGACGCGAACCTATGCCCAGATTGCGGCCGCCGCAGGCCGGCCGGGTGCCGTCCGCGCGGCGGGGTCGGCTTGCGGTCGAAACGGTCTCGCCGTGCTCGTTCCTTGCCATCGTGTGCTGCGCAGCGATGGGTCTCTGGGCGGCTATGCTTATGGCGTGGAGCGGAAAGCGGCGCTCCTTTCCCGCGAGTCGCAGGGCTGAACGCGTCATTCTGGCGCTCATATCCAACAAATCGCCCCGAAACGGGCCCCTCTGAAGCAACCCGCCATCCCCACGCGGAGTTTTTGCCCTGCTATGAAGAACCACACCCCCCTCATCCGCCCTGCGCCGACGGCGATTGCCGCCGCATTGGCGCTCCTTTCAACAACTGGGGTCGCGCAGGTCGCGGCGCCGGTTTCCGAGCCCGCGCCGTCCGACGCGGCCCCGCAAACCGGTGCGCCATCGATCGTGGTGCCGCGTGCAGAGTCGAGCCAGCCCATCCCGCTGCCCCAGACGACTTTGCCCCCTGTTACCAACAATGCGCCCACGACCAATGCGCCCGCCACCAGTGCGCCTCCGCCGGTCGCGACGACGGCCGCTCCGGCGCCGTCGATGAGTTCAACGGCTCCGGTCGCTGCGCCGCCGCTGCCCGCGGTGAACGCCCCGGCCCCGGAAGCACGCCAGGCGCCGGCTGCGCCGCGTGCGGAAACGCCCGCGTCGACGGCCCGGTCGGGTGAAGGCACGCAGCGCTCAGCCAGCGCCCCGGCCGCTGAAGCCCCGCGCGAATCCACCCCTACCCAGGAAGCAGCCCAGACACAGGAAGCCCCGGCCCCGCTCGCGGCCACGGTCGCCCCTGACGTTCCGAACGAGACGGTTGTCCCACAAGGCGCGGGTGAGAGCCCGGCCGCGATAGAAACCATGGCCGCAACGCCGCAGCAGGCTGAGAGCGACGAGACCGCTTATTGGGCTCTTGGCGCGGCCGGTGCCGTTCTCGTCCTTGGCGCGGGCGGCCTCGTGATGCTCCGTCGTCGCAAGCGCGGCGAAGACGCCATTGCTCCGGCTTATGTCCCCGCTCGCGATCATGTTGCACCTACGTCCGCGCATGAGCCGGTCGTGGTGACGCAGGCTGACGCGGTTCCGGTGTCGCCGGTGGCCCCTGCCGCGCGTCCGGTCGAGCCCGCCGCTATGTCTGCTACGGCGTCTGCTACGGCACCCGCCCCGGCTGCCGCGCGCGCGGCAAGTCCGGCGAGGGATTTCAAGGGCGACAGCGCGCTGGAGGCGATGGTTGCCGAGGCGCCCTCTGCCGAGAATCCGTTCCGCACGCGTCGTCAGCGCCTGCGTCGGGCCTCTTTCCTCCTCCGCCAGGGTACGCCCCCGGTGGCCTCCACGCAGGAGCCCCATCGTCCGGCGCAGGTCACGCCCGCCCCGGCGCCGGCAGCCGAGCCCGCGCGTCAGCCTGTCTACAGCTTCGGTGCTCCAGTCGCATCGCCCTCGCGGGGCTGGAAGCCTGCCCGTACATAAGCTCTGGAGTAAATTCGAACGCAAGTCGGCCCTTTGACAGGGTCGAGCAGCCGCCCGGCACCACCCCCCTCCCACCGCCGGGCGGCTGCGTCGTGCTTCTCTCAAACGAAGCTGTAAGGATCGACGTCCACGCTCACGCGTGTGCTGCTTTTCCAGTCGATCGCCGAGAGCCAGTCCCGCACGATGGCCTGCAGATCGATCGAGCGTCGGGCATGCACCAGCAACCGCCAGCGGTGCCGTCCGCGCAGCACGGCGAGCGGCGCTTCGGCCGGTCCATAGATTTCCAGTCCTTCCTGCCGGGGTCCGGCAGCCCCGATACGCCGCGCCGTTTCCCGTGCGAGCGCCGCGTCCGTGTCGCTCACGATGATCGCGGCGAATCGCCCGAACGGAGGCGCGTTGGCGGAGCGGCGGCTCGCCGTTTCCGCCGCATAGAAAGCCGCGTCGTCCCCTTCGAGCAGGGCGCGCATCACCGGCGCATCGGGCGCACGCGTCTGGATGAAGACCCGGCCGGGCTTCTCACCCCGCCCGGCGCGGCCGGACACTTGCACGATCTGCTGATAGGTCCGCTCGGACGCGCGCAGATCGCCGCCATCAAGGCCCAGATCGGCATCGACGACGCCGACCAGCGTCAGTTCCGGAAAATGATAGCCTTTGGTGACGAGCTGCGTGCCGACGATGATGTCCACCGCGCCGCCCGCCACATCCCTTACGAACGCCGCCGCCCTGGCCGGCGACCAGAGCGTGTCAGACGTGACGATGGCCGTCCGCGCGTCCGGGAAAAGCGCTTTCACTTCATCCGCGATTCGCTCCACCCCGGGGCCGCAGGCGACGAGCGCGTCGCTCTCATGGCATTCCGGGCAGCTGTCCGGCGTCGGGACCTCATGACCGCAATGGTGGCAGGCAAGGCGCCGCGTGAGGCGATGCTCGACCATCCAGGCGGAGCAATTGGGGCACTGGAAGCGGTAGCCGCAATGGCGGCACAGGGTGAGCGGCGCATAGCCCCGCCGGTTCAGGAATAGCAGCGATTGCTCGCCGCGCGCCAGCGTCTCGCGCATGGCCTGGACAAGCGGCGGTGCCAGCCAGCGCCCGCGATCCGGCGGGTCGTGGGTGAGGTCTACCCCGATGATCTCGGGCAGCTCTGCCCCGCCGTAACGGGACGGGAGCTTGATTTCCTCATAGCGGCCCAGCTCCACCTGATGGCGGGTTTCGATGGCCGGCGTGGCGGACGCGAGCACTACCGGGCAGCTTTCCATGAGGCCACGCATCACCGCCACGTCGCGGGCATGGTAGCGCACGCCTTCCTCTTGCTTGAAGCTGGTCTCGTGCGCTTCGTCCACGACGATCAGGCCGAGCTTGCGATAGGGCAGGAACAGAGCGGAGCGGGCGCCGACGACGACGCCGGCCTCACCCTCGGCAATGGCGCGCCATGCCCGCCGCCGGTCGGATTGCTTGAGGCCCGAGTGCCAGGGCACAGGCGCGCAGCCGAAGCGCGCGGTGAAGCGGTCGAGGAAAGGTTCCGTCAGCGCGATCTCGGGAAGCAGGACGAGGGTCTGGCGGTCCTGCTTCAGCGCTTCCGCGATCGCCTCGAAATAGACTTCCGTCTTCCCCGATCCGGTGACGCCGTCGAGCAGCACGGTATGGGATTCGCCGGACCTCACTTGTTCGACGAGGCGCTGCGCGGCGGCTTCCTGCCCCGGGCTCAGCGATATGGCGGCGTGGTCGGGGTCGGGCCGGGGGAAGGGCAGGTCGGTCGACACCTCGACGGCCTCGAGCGCGCCTTGCTTGATGAGGCCGCGAATGACCGCGTCGCTGACATCGCCGATCGCCGCGAGCTCGCGCACGAGGCCCTGCCGCTCGCCGATTCGCTCCAGCGCCTGTGCGCGCTGCGCGGTCAGCCTCTCCGGCAAGGCGCCGCTCGGCCGATATTCGATGACGGTCTTGCCGCCTTCCAGAGCGGACATGGAGGCAAGCGCCATGCGCAGCACCGCGGCGTGCGGCGCCAGATAATAAGCAGCGGTCCATTCGATCAGGCGCCGCAGCGGCGCGGGCAGTGGCGGCGCATCGAGCACGCCCAGCAGCGGCCGCAGGCGATTGTCGCCCACCGAGGGCACATCGGGAAAGCGCTCGGCTTCCCAGACCACGCCGATCATGGGCCGGGGGCCGAGCGGCGCCACGACGATGCTGCCCGGCTCCACCGACATGCCTGCCGGCACGCGGTAGTCGAGGGGGCCAAGAGCGGCATTGAGCAGGATGAGGCGCGCGCGGGTCATCGAAGCTGCCTAGTTAGGCGCTGAGCCCGGACCTTGGAACCCGCATGGCGGCCACGCGCGGAATATATGCTCGCAGGCCCCCCTGCACTGGCTGCGCAAGACGGGCGCAATCTCCTTACGCAGGGCCGCGCCCTTCGCTATAGGCGCCCCACGATTTGAGAGACAGGAGCGCGCCGACCATGAAATTCTTCGTCGATACAGCCGACACCGCCGAAATCCGGGACCTCGCCGAGACGGGCCTGCTGGACGGCGTGACCACCAATCCCAGCCTGATCCACAAGTCCGGCCGCAAGTTTCTGGAAGTGGTGGAGGAGATTTGCGGGCTGGTCGACGGCCCCGTCTCCGCCGAAGTCGTGGCGCTGGACCACGAAACCATGATGAAGGAAGCCGCCGTGCTGCGGAAGATCGCGGACAATGTCGCGATCAAGGTGCCCCTCACCATTGACGGGCTCAAGACCTGCAAGGCGCTGAGCGAAGAGGGCTGCATGGTCAATGTGACGCTCTGCTTCTCGGCCAATCAGGCGCTGCTCGCGGCCAAGGCGGGCGCGAGCTTCATTTCCCCGTTCGTGGGCCGCCATGACGACAACGGGTTCGATGGGATGAAGCTCATCGAGGACATTCGGCTGATCTACGACAATTATGGCTTCGAGACCGAGATCCTCGCCGCCTCGCTGCGCCATCCCATCCATGTGCTGGAATGCGCGAAGATCGGCGCCGACGTGATCACCGCGCCGCCCGCAGTCATCAAGTCGCTGTTCAACCATGTCCTGACCGACAAGGGCCTTGCTTCCTTCGCGGCCGACTGGGCGAAGACGGGCCAGTCGATCCTGTAACGATCGCAGCCGCCGCCCCGGCAAGGGCGGCGGCTGTGCTGTTTTTATGTGTCCTGTTTTGTCCGGTTTCTCCGCCGCCGATCGGCAAAAAAAGAACGGTTTTCCGGGCCATGGCGGGCCCTCGGATCGACCGGCGGACTGTAAGCCATTCCACCGGCCCGCGCCGTTCCCTTCCGAGCCGTCCCCGCCGGGGAGCCTCGCCTATTTCGCGAAGCCCCGGGGCGCGGGGTCGACGACGCTGGTGGCGCCGGCGCCGATCTCCGTGACTTCCAGCGCCCGTTCGGCAATGCCGTCCCGGCTGAAGCGGAACGCGCCATCGATACCGGAGAAACCCTCCGGATCGGTGAGGCGCCCGACGGGGAAGGCCGTGCCCGGCTTCCAGTCCGCCGCGATTCGCACGGCCAGCAACACCGAATCATAGCCGAGCGAGGCCAGCCGATAGGGCGCCGTGCCGAAGGATGCGCGATATTTGCTGGAAAGCGTGCGGTAGAGATTGTCCGAGACGCTGGCATACCAGGCGCCGCGCAGGGCAGTGCTGCTGGTCAGGCCGGTTTCCGTATTCCACAGTTCCGTGCCGAGGATGCGGACATCGGCCCCGCCATTGGCCCGCACGAGCGGCCCGGCCTGCAACGCGATTCGCCCGACATCCGCGATGAGCAGCGCATCGTAGCTGGAACTGGCCGCGAGGCGCTTGATCGCCGCCTGCACCGAAGCAGCTGACCGATCGAAGGTTTCCATCGCGACGACAGTGCCGCCGGCCGCCTTCACGCGCGAGAGGAAAGCGGCGCCCGCGCGCTCGCCATAGACCCCGCGCGGCACCAGTGCGGCGAAATTGGTGAGATCGCGCGAGCGAGCATAGCCGACCACGCGCTCCACGGACTGCTCGGGGCTGTAGCCCAGCAGGAACACGCCATTTCCGGCCACGCTCTCGTCGTTGGAATAGCTGATAATCGGGACCTTCGCTGCCCGGGCGACCGGCGCGGCGGCGCGCACTTCGTCAGCGGTCAGCGGCCCAAGGATGAGCCGGTTCCCTTCCGCCACCGCCTGCTTCGCCGCTTCCGCAGCGCCCTTGCCGGTGTCGTAGGTGGTGACGCGCAGGCGCTCGGTCTTGGTGTCGAGCAGCGCCATCGTGGTGGCATTGGAGATGGAACGGCCGACGCCCGCATTGGTCCCGCTCAGCGGCACCAGCAGCGCGACGCGATGCCGCTCCGTGTCGGTGGGCAGTCCCTTGTCGAGATCGAGATCGCCCGTCTTTGGCGGTGGGGGCGGCGGAGGCGGTTCGGTGCGCGGGACGACCGAGGCGCACGCCGACAGCAACAACGCGCCCAGCAGCGCAAGGCCCTGCCGCAACCGGGTCGGTACGAATCCAACCCCCTCTTGCCCCGCAAGGCTCCTCTCTGCCATGGCTCACCTCTATGTCCGCTGAACTTTCGCCCGGCCTATATATCGTTGCAGGACCGATCGGCAACTTGTCCGATCTGTCGCCGCGCGCGGCGGAAATCCTTCGGGATGCCGATGTGATCGCGGTGGAGGACAGCCGGGTAAGCGCGCGGCTGCTGCGCCATGCGGGGTCCGACCGGCCGATGGTGCCGTACCATGATCATAGCGACGAGCGAGTGCGTGCCCGGCTCGTCGAGCGCATGGCGGGAGAGGCGGTGGCACTCCTGTCGGACGCCGGCACGCCGCTGATTTCCGACCCCGGCTACAAGCTGGTGCGCGATGCGCGCGCGGCCGGGCGAATGGTGACGAGCCTTCCCGGCCCCTGCGCCGCCATTGCCGCGATCACGCTTTCCGGCCTGCCGAGCGACCGCTTCCTCTTCATGGGTTTCCTGCCCAGCAAGACCAAGGCGCGGTCCGACACGCTGGACGAGATTCGTGCGGTGCGCGCGACGCTGGTCTTTTACGAGAGCGGGCCGCGCTGCGCCGCGGCGCTCGGGGATATGCAGGCGGTGCTAGGCGATCGGCCCGCCGCGCTGTGCCGGGAGATCAGCAAGACCTTCGAGGAAGTGCTGACCGGCTCGCTTTCTGAACTCGCCGCTGCCTGCGCGGCGCGCGAGCCCCGGGGCGAGATCGTGCTTGTGGTCGGACCTCCGGGCGAGCGGCCGCCGCCGGATGAAGCCGAGATCGAGGCGGCTCTGCGCGATGCGCTGGCGCGCTTGCCCGTTTCGCAGGCCGCCGGGGAAGTCGCCCGCGCGCTGGGGCTCGACCGCAAGGCGCTCTATGCGCGCGCCATGACCATGCGGGGCAAGGCATGACGCGAGGCGGCGGGCCCGTGCCTTCCCGGCTTGCCGCGGAGAAACGGGGCCGGCAGGGAGAGCGGCTCGCGGCCTGGTGGCTGCGCCTCAAGGGCTGGTCCATCCTGGCGCGGCGCGTGCGCACCCGGGCCGGCGAGATCGATCTGGTCGCGCGTCGCGGCAATATGGTCGCTTTTGTCGAAGTGAAGGCCAGAGCCAGCGCCCGGTCGCTGGACGAAGCGATCGACGAGCGGAGGCTTGCCCGTGTCGCTGCCGCCGCCGAGGCAGTGGCCGCCACATGGCTCGGCCCGGGGGACGACATGCGCATCGACGTGATCCTCCTTGCGCCGGGCCGCCCGCCTCGCCATCTGGAGAATGTCTGGCACGGGGGATGAAGCCCCGCAAAGGGAGGAATGCCCCGCATGTCGCTCAAGGTCGCCTTGCAGATGGACCCCATGGAATCGCTCAACATCGCGGGCGATTCGACCTTCGCGATCATGCTCTCGGCGCAGGCGCGCGGGCATCGTCTCTATCACTACCGCCCCGACGACATGACCTGGCGGGATGACCGGCTCTATGCGCAGGCGCGCGAAGTGACGGTTCAGCGCGTGGAAGGCAATCATTACAGGTTCGGAGCGACCGTCCGGCTGGATCTGGGGCGGGATGTCGATGTGGTCTGGATGCGCCAGGATCCGCCCTTCGACCTCAATTATATCACGGCGACGCATCTGCTGGAGCGAATCACCGGCGAGACGCTTGTGGTCAACGATCCCGCTTCGGTGCGCAATGCGCCCGAGAAGCTCTATGTGCTCGATTTCGCCCGGTTCATGCCGCCGACGATGATCACGCGCAGTCTCGACGAAACGCGCGCCTTTCTGGCGGAGCATGGCGAGATCGTGGTGAAGCCGCTTTACGGCAATGCGGGTTCGGCGGTCTTCCGGATCGGTCAGGACGGCGGAAATCTCGCCGCGCTGGTGGAACTTTTCGGCCAGATGTGGGTCGAGAGCTTCATGGTGCAGGCGTTCCTCAAGGATGTCGCCAAGGGCGACAAGCGGATCGTGCTGGTGGATGGCGAGGTCGCAGGCGCGATCAATCGCATTCCCGGCCAGGGCGAGATCCGCTCCAACCTCGCCGCCGGCGGCACGGCCGCGAAGACCGATCTCACGCCCGACGAACTGGAGATCTGCGCGGCGCTCGGTCCGGAGCTGAGACAGAAAGGCCTGCTGTTCGTCGGCATCGACGTGATCGGCGGAAAATATCTCACCGAGATCAATGTGACCTCCCCGACCGGCATCGTGGCAATGGACGCCTTCAACGGCACGGACACCGGAGCGATGATCTGGGACGCCGTCGAGCGCCGTCTCCGGGAGCGGGCGGCCTGAGCCGCCGGCCCTCCGCATGAGCACCCGCCATGAATGACTGGGTCGTCCGCCTCATCGACGGGGGCGGCTATTGGGGCATTGCCCTGCTGATGGTGCTGGAAAATGTGTTCCCGCCCATTCCGTCCGAACTCATCATGGGCATCGGCGGCATTCGCGTGGGGCAGGGCCGGATGGCCGTCCTCCCGCTCCTCGTCGCCGGCACGCTCGGCACCACGATCGGCAATTTCTTCTGGTATTTCCTGGGATACCGGCTGGGCTGGAAGCGCCTGCGCCCCTTTGTCGAGCGGCACGGGCGATGGCTGACCCTGCGCTGGCGCGACATCAAGTGGCTGCGCTACATGTTCCGGCGGCATGGCGAGAAGATCGTCTTCATCTTCCGCTTCATGCCTGCCTTCCGGACGATCATCTCGCTGCCGGCTGGGCTTTTCTGCATGTCGCCCTGGCGTTTCGCGCTCTGGACGACGGGTGGCGCGCTGATCTGGAACGTCGTGCTGGTGGGCGCGGGCTATTATCTCGGCACCAACTTCAAGGCGATCGATGACTGGCTGGGGCCGCTCGCCAATGCGGCCGTGGGGCTGATGGCCATCGCCTATGTGTGGCGACTGGTGCGCTGGAAGGATCAGGACCGGGGCGCCTAGCCATAGCTCCGCGCCGCTCACTGGCCTTTACCCCGGCAGGGCAGCGTAGCGCCGCACGATCGCCGCTTCGGCCAGAAGCCGGTTGGCGTCCTCCGGGCGGCCGAGATCCTTCAGGTCCAGCGCAGCGGCCTCCCGCTCCCCCGCCTCGCGCATCAGCAGCGCGCGCAGGTCCTCAGCCGAGAGCGGCCGCCGAGGAACTTCGCCGGACGAATCGCCGAAGGCGCGCATGGCGCTGGCCGCGCCATCCAGGTCGATTGTGATGGCCTGCGCATTGTCGATCGCGGCGATGAGGGCCCGGATGACGCGCGTGTCCAGCGTCGCGCGGCTCTGCATGGCTTGCTTCAGGTCGGCGCGCAGGCGTGCCTGCATCGCGGCGGCGGCATCCGCGCCCATCAGGACGCGCGGGGATGCGCGTTGCGGTAGACGTCGAGCAGATGAGCCGCGTCCACCCGGGTGTATATCTGCGTCGAGGAAAGGCTGGCATGGCCCAGCAGTTCCTGAAGCGCCCGCAGGTCCGCACCGCGACCGAGGAGATGCGTCGCGAAGCTGTGACGTAGCGCATGCGGCGTCGTGCGCTCGTGCAGGCCAAGGCGCCTGCGGGCCCCCTGCACGGCCCGGCGAATCAGCGCAGGGGAGAGCGGGCCGCCCCGCGCGCCGCGGAACAGCGGTTCATCCCCGGCCGGCGCGAAAGGGCAAAGCGCGAGATAGTCGTCGATCGCCTCGCGCACCTGCGGCAGCAGCGGCACGATGCGGGTCTTTCCGCGCTTGCCCAGCACCCGGATCGTCTCGCCCAGCGGCAACACATCGCCCATGAGCCCCAGTGCCTCGCTGATACGCAGGCCGGCGCCGTAGAGCAGCAGCAGCACGGCCCAGTCCCGCGCGCCGATCCAGCCTTCCCGTGCCGTTTCCGCCACGTCCTGCGCGAGGGCAATGGCTTCGTCGGGGCTCACCGGGCGAGGGACGCCGGGCTTCACGCGCGGCCCGCGCATGAGCGGGATGGACGCGCCTTCGCCGCCGATGAAGCGGAGAAAAGCGCGCAGGGCGGAGAGCTCACGCGCCGTCGAGCTGTTCTCGATGCCTTCGGCGCGCCGGGCCGCGAGATAGGCGCGCAGGTCGGACGTCGTCAGCGCCAGGAGCGCCGCGCGGTCCGGGGCACGGCCGTCCATCTCCTCCATCCAGCACATGAGGCGCTCCGCCGTGGCCACATAGGCCCGGACGGTGTGAGGCGAGCGACGCCGGCCCTGCGCGAGATATCCACGCCAGCTCCCGACGAGCGTCATCGGCGTCTCCGCGCTCACGCCGCGCTCCGGCGGTCGAGCAGATCACGCCAGATGTCGATGAGGTCGACCGGATACCAGACTTCCTCCTGCGCCAGCAGGTCCTCGGGCGTCCACCAGCGATGGGACAGCATGAAGGCCTGCTCGACATTCGTATGGCCGGAGGTGTCGATCGCCGTGTCCTCGACACGCACCGCATAATAACGCTCCTCGGCATCCACCTCGATGCCTTCGAGCGTCACGAAGGTCACGTGGCGCACCGCCACTTCCGGTCCCGGATCGTGGAGCAGCCCCGTTTCCTCGCGCAATTCGCGCCGGGCGGCCTGCTCGAACGTCTCCCCCCGGTCCACGGCACCGCCCGGGGTCACCCAGAAGGGCGGACGATCATCCGGCGTGAAGCGGAAGAGCAGCAGCCGGCCTTGCGGGTCGAGGACCAGCAGCCGGGCAGCGGGCCGCCTGGCGCGCCGGATCATTCCCCGGGCGCCCGCGCGACGATGGCGAGGGCATGGACCTTCTCCCGCAGCAGATCGGCCAGCGCGGAATTGACCATGCGCTGGCGCGCCAGACGCGACTGGCCGGCGAAGCGCGCGGTCACGATCTCGACGGTGAAATGGCTTTCGCCCGATCCATCGTCCCCCAGATGGCCGCGATGCTTCGCGCTGTCATTGGTCACGACGAGGCGGTCAGGCGACAGGGCGGCCATCAGCCGTTCGGCAATTTCACGCCCTACCGGGCCTAGCGAAGAGTCAGTCATTTCCCATATATAGGCGCTTTGCCCAAAGTCAGTTCGAGAATTCGCCTTTCAGGCCGGTTTCGGGTCGCCCGGCCGCCTTTTCAGCGACGCTCAATACAAGCAGAAAGGATCGCGCAGTTTTGTCAGGGCAGGACGCCAGTGAAAATGGTCGACGTCGCCACACGCGTTTCCACGGCCGGGTCGAAGGCACGCGCCATATGTGTTTCTTCCCCGGCTGCGAGGAGGCGGGGGAATTTCGCGCGCCGCCCGAAAATCCCCGGGACGCGCCCGATGGACCGCCGCAATGGCGCTGGTTCTGCCTCGACCATATCCGCGCGTTCAATCAGGGATATAATTTCTTCAAGGGAATGAGCGCGGAAGAGATTGACGAAGCCCAACGGCCTTATTCGGGCTGGGGCGCCGAGACGCGGGCATTCTCCTCTCAGGCGGCGAGCGGCACGCCGCCGCCGCGCTGGGCGGACTTTGCCGATCCGCTCGATGCCATCGGTGCCCGCTTCCGCTCCCGCGCTGCGGACATGGCCGAGCGGCGCGATGGCAAGCCGCTTTCCGGCGCGGACCGTTCCGCGCTGAAGACGCTCGGCTTGCAGCCGGACGCGGACCGGCGGGCGCTGCGGACACGGTACACGGAGCTGGTGCGGCGCTTCCACCCCGATCACAATGGCGGCGACCGCACCCATGAGAAGGCGCTTCAGGACGTGATCGCGGCTTATGGCCATCTGCGCAAGGCGCCGGCATTCGCCTGAGCGGCCTTGCGGTTCCGTGCCACGGCTGCCATAGGCGCCGGCCCTTCAAGACCGGAGACAGGCCATGCCAGACGGCGTGACGGTTCACGCCCTCGGGCTCGATTTCGGCACGACCAACAGCGTCGTCGCGCTGGCGGACGGGGATGGCTCGCGCCTTGTCGAGTTCAAGGGAGAGGCAGCGAGCAGCGCTGTCTTCCGCTCGGCCCTGTGCTTCTGGCAGGATGAAGCGGTGCGTGGCGGCCTGGCGCACGAGGCCGGCCCCTGGGCGATCGCCGAATATCTCGACTTCCCGGAAGGCAGCCGGTTCATCCAGTCGTTCAAGTCCGTGGCGGCCAGTGCCCTGTTCGAGCATGCCAGCGTGTTCGACAAGCGGTTCCGGTTCGAGGAACTGGGCGCCCTGTTCCTCGAAAGGCTGGTGGCGCATGCCGGCGGCCGTCTTGACGCACGGCCCGAGCGGATCATTGTCGGGCGGCCGGTGCGCTATGCCGGCGCGCGGCCGGACGAGGCACTGGCCCGCCAGCGTTACGACGCCATGTTCCGAGCCTTCGGCACCCGGATCCATTATGTGTACGAGCCGCTGGGCGCCGCGTTCAGCTATGCAAGCCGGCTCACCCGCCCGGCGACCATTCTCGTCGCGGATTTCGGCGGCGGCACCAGCGATTTCTCCGTGGTCCGCATCGCTGCGCCAGGCGCGAATCGTCGCTGCGAGCCGCTGGGCTCGGCCGGCATCGGCATCGCGGGCGACACGTTCGACTATCGCATCGTCGACCATCTTGTCCTGCCCATGCTGGGCAAGGGCGGCACCTATCGCTCGTTCGACAAGCTACTGGAGATCCCGCGCAACTATTTCGCGGACTTCGCGGACTGGTCGCGGCTCGCG
The DNA here is from genome assembly GCF_014203955.1 of Sphingobium lignivorans. Taxonomy (NCBI): domain Bacteria; kingdom Pseudomonadati; phylum Pseudomonadota; class Alphaproteobacteria; order Sphingomonadales; family Sphingobiaceae; genus Sphingobium; species Sphingobium lignivorans. The sequence continues at coordinate 3,943,530 of NZ_JACHKA010000001.1, read as the reverse complement.
CTGATGCGCAACCGGCGGACGCTGGGCGAGCTCGACCGTCTCCGGCGCAGCGCGAGCGATCCGGCGGCGATCGGGCGCATGATCATGCTGATCGAGCAGGAACTGGGCTATCGGCTCTACGATGCGGTCGGCGCGCTCAAGCGGACGCTGTCGCAGGCGGAGCATGCCTCGTTCCGGTTCGAGGCGGAGGACCTCCTCATCGAGGCCGACATAAAGCGCGCCGATTTCGAGCGCTGGATCGCGGCGGACATCGCGCGGATCGACGCGACCGTCGATCAGGCGCTCGCGGCGGCAGGCGTGACCGAGGCGGACATCGACCAGGTCTTCCTGACCGGGGGATCGTCCCTGATCCCGGCGATCCGTCGCCTTTTCGACGCGCGCTTCGGCGCCGGCCGCATCGCCAGCGGGGGCGAGCTGACGTCGATCGCGCACGGGCTTGCGCTCATCGGACAGGAAGACGATCCCGCCGCATGGGAGGCATGATCGGCGCCGTGAACGGCCCCTGTCCCTCGACACATGCTTCCCCGATCGGTTAGGGGCAGTCTCGACTCTGTGGAAAAGACGATATGACCGATATTCCGAACACCAATACCGACATGCGCAGCGAAGTACTGCTCGATGCTCCCGACCGCACGGTGGACGCGCGCCAGGTCTTCGGTATCGATGTGGACATGGCCATCCCGGCTTTCTCCGAAGCGGACGAGCGGGTGCCGGATGTCGATCCCGCTTATGTGTTCGACCCGGACACGACTCTCGCCATTCTCGCCGGCTTCGCCTTCAATCGCCGCGTGATGGTGCAGGGCTATCACGGCACCGGTAAATCCACGCATATCGAGCAGGTGGCGGCGCGGCTCAACTGGCCCTGCATCCGCATCAATCTCGACGCGCATATCAGCCGCATCGATCTCGTCGGGCGCGATGCCATCGTGCTGAAGGATGGCCAGCAGGTCACCGAGTTCAAGGAAGGGCTGCTGCCCTGGGCCCTGCAGCGCCCCGTCGCGCTGGTGTTCGACGAATATGACGCCGGTCGCCCCGATGTCATGTTCGTCATCCAGCGCGTGCTGGAAGCGGACGGCAAGATGACGCTGCTCGACCAGAACCGGGTGATTCGCCCCAGCCCCTGGTTCCGCCTGTTCGCCACCGCCAACACGGTGGGCCTGGGCGACACGACCGGCCTCTATCACGGGACGCAGCAGATCAATCAGGGCCAGATGGACCGCTGGAACCTGGTGGTCACACTGAATTACCTGCCCGCCGAAACCGAGGCGCAGATCGTCCTCGCCAAGTCCGGCGAATATGATCACGAGGGCGGCCGCAAGGAAGTCCAGAACATGATCCGGGTCGCCGAGCTTACCCGGCAGGGCTTCGTCAATGGCGACATCTCGACCGTGATGAGCCCGCGCACGGTCATCAGCTGGGCGCAGAACGCCCTGATCTTCAAGGATGTGGGTTTCGCGTTCCGGCTGTCGTTCCTCAACAAGTGCGACGAGGCCGAGCGTGCACTCGTGGCCGAATATTATCAGCGCGTCTTCGGCAAGGATCTGCCGGAAAGCGTGGCGGCCAAGGCTGACTGAAGGATCGCGTGACGGGTTCGCGCGCCGGTCCATGAGGCGCCGGTTGGTCCCGTCAAAATCATCGGAAAAAAGAAAGGGCGGCCCCGCATAGGGCCGCCCTTTCGATCATTTGACGGGGCGTCTCAAACGAAGGAGACGATCCTCTGCTCCGAACGCTTGCGCGTGCGCAAGGTCCAGCCGACGGCGGTGAGACCGATCAGCATCATACCCCAGCTCATCGGCTCGGGCAGCGCCGTGACCTCATCGAAATCGGTGATCGGAGCCGGTCCGCCCCTTGCCTCGAACACGGTCGGCTTTCCGGGTTCAAAAGCCCATACGCCGGGCTTGATGTTGACCCAGCTGAACGTGGAATCGCTCTTCTCCCCGAACGGGGAGGAGGATGCCACCGGGGTCCCGGATAGCGTCACCGTTGCCGCTGCCGGCGCAGTCGCCAGCAACACGGCAGAGGCGGCCGTCATCATGAGCGCAGTCTTGAACATGCGTTCTCCCACTTGTTTGCGGCGGACCTCTCGCGAGGCCGAGCCGCGGTTACGCTCGATGTCGCTGCAGCGCCTTCATCTTCCGCTCCACTCGGCAAAATGCCGTCGGAATCAGCGACCAGTCATCGCTCTCATTGCGATGCAGCAGGAGAACTTTGCCATAGTTAACGGCCCGTGACAAATCCGGCCGGAGCCGGTCCGGATCGCCAGATCAGTCCGTTGCGGGCGCGGATGCTTCGGCCCGTCGTGGCTCCGGAAAGGCCAGGAAAGCCCGGATTCATGGGCTCTTCAGGCACTCGGCGACAAGCGGATGCCGAATCTTTCCGATTGAATTTCATGCATTTGTTGGGCGGCTTTACCGGCACGAAGCGCCGAAAGCGTCGATAAGCTGTGCACGCTTTGCCATGACCTGATTGTGCGCGGCACAACGGCGTCCGCGTCTCCACGGGGATCAGGCCGCCCGGTGATAGGGGGTCCGCGCGGCGGGCCGGCCTGACGGATCAGGCCAGGCTGGCGACGTGCGACCGGCGGCGCATCAGGGCGCCGATCCCCGCGAAGCCCGCAATGAGCATGGCCCATGTGGCGGGCTCGGGGACGGTGCCGGCAATCGGCGCGACCTCGGTGGGGAGGGGCTCGGACAGCGGTTCGGCGAAACTCAGCTGGGCGGTCAGGGCCGGCTCCGGCGAGGGCGATCCGAAATAGCTGTTGAGCACGCTGTGCGTGAAGCGATAGCCGCCGCCCTGTTGGCCCTGGTTAAAGTAGCTGCCGAGCACGGAATGGGTGAAGCTGTAGCCCGAGCCGTAGGAAGAGCTGCCAAAACCGTTGGCCCAGCTGTTCAGCTGGCCGATCTGGTTGAACGCGCGGACACCTTCGATGCCGGTGAACAGCTGCTGCGTGGTGGCGCCGTTCCGGACGGAGAAGGCGAAGCCGTCGGGCGAGAGATGGGCGCTGCTGTGAAGCGCGCCGACCACCTGGCTGATCCGCCCGTTGATCGTGACGGTCGCCTGCGCGCCTTGCGCTGGCAGCGATGCGGTGGCCATGGCGATGGCGATAAGGCTGACGACGCGGATCATGGGCTGTGGCTTCCTTTGCAAACCGCGAACGGGTGCTTGCGGCGATGTCCCCGATGCGGAGTTAGGGGAGGCGGGGCCGATCATAAACGCGCTTAACCACGAAATTCCCTGGTCTTTTCCCGCTGTCTCGCGGCGAGACAGCGGCGAGCGAAGAAGTTAACGAGGCGAACGAGCGACCTTGCAGGCGGTCCGCGCGGCGGCGAGAGGCTTGACAGCCGGGCAAGCCTGGCTCAGCCCCATCCGCATGGCCGACCGTTCCCTGCTTGATCGCTTCAAGGATGTCCTTGCCGGCGCTTCCCGCTCCATCGCGCACGACCCGGAAGTCGAGCTCGGCTTCACGGCCGATGCCCCTCATCTGGTCGGAAAGCAGATCAAGGTGCCCACGCCCACGCGCGGCCTGCCGCCCGAGCAGGTGGCGCTCGCCCGTGGTTTCGCGGACAGCTTCGCGCTGAAGCTTCGTCATCATGATGCGCGGCTCCATGCCAGTCGCGCGCCTGCCCAGCCGGCGGCGCGGGCAGTCTATGATGCGGTCGAGATGGTCCGCTACGAGGCTCTGGGTTCCCGGAACTATCCCGGCATGCGGGCGAATCTCGCGGCCGCGCTCGACATGCGCACGCATGCCGATCCCATCACGCGGGCCCAGTCGGCGAGCGAAGTGCCCATTCAGGGCGCCGTCGCCCTCTTGCTGCGCGAGCGGCTGACCGGGCAGGCACCGCCCCCCGAAGCGCTCAAGGGCATCGAATATCTGCGCGAGTGGATCGACGAGAAGGCCGCGACGGATTTCGAGGGACTGGCGCTCTGCCTCGACGATCAGGCCGCGTTCCAGGACAAGGTGATGTCCATGCTCGAGCATCTCGAGCTCGTGCGCGCCGAGGTCCCGCCCGAATCGCCCGATGAGGATGAGGAAAGCGAGGAAGGCGAGCAGGAGCAGCAGGACGAGCAGGATCAGGACGAGCAGCCCGAGGATGACGACCAGTCCCGCGCCGAGACGCGCGGCGAAGACAAGGGCGAATCGGGCGAGGAAATGACCGAGGATCGTCAGGATGACGATTCGGATTCGGACGACGAGGGCGATGGCGACGCGCAGGACGACGAGGGCGTCATGCCGGTGCGGCCGAACCGTCCCTTCTCGGACCTGCCGCCCGACTTCAATTACACGGCCTACACCACCAAGTTCGATGAAACCGTGGGCGCGCGCGACTTGTGCGATGTCGATGAACTGGTGCGCCTGCGCGGCTTCCTCGACCAGCAGCTCGCTCCGTTTCAGGGCGCCGTCTCCAAGCTGGCGCACAGGCTGCAGCGGCGGCTGCTGGCCCAGCAGAACCGCAGCTGGGATTTCGATCAGGAGGAAGGGCTGCTCGATGCCGCGCGCCTCGCTCGCGTGGTCGTTAATCCCGCCCATTCGCTGTCCTACAAAATGGAGCGCGATACCGATTTCCGGGATACCGTGGTCACGCTGCTCATCGACAATTCCGGTTCCATGCGCGGCCGCCCCATCGGCATCGCGGCGATCAGCGCGGACATCATGGCTCGCACGCTGGAGCGCTGCGGCGTGAAGACCGAGATCCTCGGCTTCACCACGCGGGCCTGGAAAGGCGGGCAGAGCCGCGAGCAGTGGCTTGCCGCCGGGCGGCCACCCAAGCCCGGCCGGCTGAATGACCTGCGGCACATCATCTATAAGCAGGCGGATGAACCCTGGCGCCGCGCCAAGGCCAATCTGGGTCTGATGATGCGCGAAGGGCTGCTCAAGGAGAATATCGACGGCGAGGCGCTGCTCTGGGCCCATGGACGGCTGCTTGCCCGGCCCGAGGAGCGGCGCATCCTGATGGTCATCTCCGATGGCGCGCCGGTCGACGATTCGACGCTTTCGGTCAACAACGGCACCTATCTGGAGCGGCATCTGCGGCAAGTGATCGCGTGGATCGAGAGCCGGTCGCCGGTCGAGCTGATCGCCATCGGCATCGGCCATGACGTGACGCGCTATTACAAGCGCGCCGTCACGATCATGGATGCCGAGCAGCTTGGCGGCGCGATGGTGGAGCAGCTCGCGGCCCTGTTCGACAAGGATTGAACGCAGGGACCCGGGACAGGTCGTCCTGGCAGTTCACCGCGTCCCGAAGCCGATCTTGTTGCGGACCCGGCCGCCAAGGTCCGCCACCAGCCCACGGATCGCCGGCATGCCGTGCAGCCTGCGCAGCCGATAGGCCGCGATATAGGCATGGGCGGCATTGAGCAGGGGCAGATCGAGGGCCACGAAGCGCGCGATGGCGCGACTCATCGCGTCCCGCAGATCGGGCGGGCAGCCATCGAGCAGAAGATCGGGGTGCGAGGAGATCGGGCGAGGCCGTTTCCGGCCGCCGCGATGCGCGAAGCCGAGCGCGGAATCCTCGACATGGAAAAGCACATGCTCGGCAGGATCCCAGTGGATCGGCCCGGCGAAGAGCACTTGCAGCCAGAGCCATGAATCCTCGCCATACAGGCAGCGATAGCGGGCGAAATAGCCGCCGATCCGGTCGAAAAGCGTCTTGCGGATGACGACGCAGCTGGAATGCAGCGCATCCACCATCTGCTTGATGGCCTCGCCACTTGCCTGCGGGTCGAGACCGCGCGTCGTGGCCCGGTCGACGAGCGCCGCGACCTTGTTGGGGCGCTGGGCGCGGAAAGCGCCGCTGTCATAGCCGCAGACATAAGCGCCGGCCTGCGGAGAAGTCGCCAGCGCGGCGAGGGCGCTGGCGAGGAAATCTCTGCGCCATTCGTCATCGCTGTCGAGGAAGGCGATCAGCGGCGCCCGCGCGGCCGCCGCGCCGGTGTTCCTGGCGACGCCCGGACCCTGATTGCGCTGGGTGAGGCACCGGATGCGACTGTCGTCGATCGCGCGGACCACGTCCATCGATGCGTCCGTGCTGCCGTCATCGACGACAATGACCTCGATGTCCGCGACGCTCTGGCCAAGCACGGATCGCACCGCCCGCTCGATCGTGGCCCGCTTGTTGTACAGCGGCAGGACCACCGAGACGGCGGGCTTGCCCGGCTGCGGGCTCTGTGCGGTGGCATCCATCGCTAGATCGAACGATAGCCGAGGTGACGGCGCAGGCTGCCCGATGCGCGTGCATTGAGCACCAGCCATTGCACGGCTTCGCGCCGGTCATGCTTGCGGGTGCGCCGATAGGCCAGGCCCGATTCGGCCAGCACCCGGAGCGTCGAGAGCACGGCGCGCGCGCGAGCAGGGAGCCCCGTGCGCACGCCGCGAATGGGATTGTCGAACCCCACGGCCTCGTAGAAGGTGCGGATATAGCTTTCGGTCTGGCGCTCGGCCGGAATGATGTGAAGCACGGTCGCGTCCCAGACCCAGCTTCCCGTGCCGCCCTGCGCCAGAATGGCCTTGATGACTGCCACTTCCTCGCCGCCGCGGCGGCGGCCGGGCGCGACTCCCAGTTCGGGATCATAAGGCTGCGCGCGTTGCTCGGCGCCGCGCACGGCATAATTGAGCCCCCAGGGAAGACGGGAGGGCGTGACCTCCGTCCATTCGGGGCGGTCCCGGATAGCCAGCAATCCCCGCAGCACCTTGCGGTTCTCCGTGAACCAGGGCTCGCGCGGCTCTTCAAACACCGGCTCCGTACGCCCGCCGAACACCGCGTCGCCGGGGCGTTCGCGGAAGGCGCGGGACCAGGCGGCGAGCCAGTTCTCATCGACAAGGACATCGTCGTCGGTCCAGAGAACATAATCCCCTTTCGATTCCGCCACGCCGGCATTGCGCGCGTTGGACAGGCCGGCGACCGGTTGCCACACGCGCCTGATCGGCAAGCGGCCGGCGAAGCGCTCGATGACCTCGGGCGTCGCATCGGTGCTGCCATTGTCCACCACGAGAAGTTCCCAGGACTCGCTCATGCGCGCCGCCGCAGTGACGAGCGAATCCAGCGTGCGCGCCAGCGATTCCGCGCGGTTGCGCGTGCAGATGATGACCGTGACGAACGGCGAAATGGCCATGTTTCTCCCTCCGCGACACCGGCTCTGTCCCACTGTCCGGTGTCGCCATGATTGTCTGTCTTCTCAGCGGGGCGTTCCGCTCCATATCGGCTCGGCCTTCCATGGATCGAAGCCGTCATACACCGGAACGCCGAAAGGTTCGGCAAAGGCCCGGCACGCTTCGATGTCCTCTGGTGCAACGAACTTGCGCCATTTATCGATCTGGGAGCGGGAGTCGCGCCGGAGCGAATAGGCTGAGCCTTCTTCGGCGCCGCGTTCCGGCTCCGCGAACTGGCTGGCCGCCGGCGTCCACGCCATGCCGAGCCGATCCGACAGCGCCTCGAGCCGCGCCGGGCCATCCGCGCAAAGCCATTCGAAGGGAACGACATGATAACCCGCCCCTTGCGCCGCCTGTCGGTAGGAAACGCGCATGGTGGCGCCCCATAGCGCGCCCGCCCGTTCCCAGAAAGTGCCGGCCGAGCGGATGAGATCGGTGAAGGGCGCGAGATGCTCGGAAACAAGTCGATCGTCGTTCAGCAGGCTCGTGGGGTCCACGTCCCAGCCGAGTTTCTGATAGCTGGCGAACTGGCCGACCGGATGACGCACGAGGCTCACGATCCGGGCTTCGGGATAGCGTGCGGCCAGCCAGTCGAGGGTGAGATTGGCGCGAATCAGCTTCACCAGGACGTGGGGCTTGCGCATGTAGAGCGCGGGCCAGCGATCCCCGAGGCCGCGCAGGCGCGGGGGCAGCCGCTCGATCAGCGGTCCCTGATCCTCCTTCATCGTGAAGCTCGTCGCCACCTGCCCGCTCAGCGCACGGTCCATGTGCGCCTGGTAGAGAGGGTGGTCGTCCCCCGCCTTCAGATAGAGGTTCCAATAGTCCGGGCCCGGTGCGCCGGGCACATGATCCGAGTTGTCCGGTTCGCGATAGTAAGTGAAGCCCGGTGCGAAGGAGAGGGCCTTGGCGGTCCAGCTTGTGCCGCTTCGCGGCATTCCCGAGACGATCACCCGTTTCATCAACAATCCTTCAAATTGCCGCGCGCAGGGAACGATATCTCGCGGAAAGATACAAAAACTTCACGATGAGGCCCTTAGGCGGGAATCCGTCAACGCGACGACGACTTGCATTCCACATCGACTTTCTTTTCGCAATGCGGCAGGCAAACGGCGTTCACGCTCTGATGCATGGCAACAGGTAAAAGGGAATTGAATCGTGTCGAGCGTTGCCGGGCAGATCATCAAGGGCAGCCTGTGGCTTTCCGGTGCCCGCGCGATCGTCAATGCGCTCGGCTGGGCGAGCACGATCGTCCTTGCCCGGTTGCTGACACCCGATGATTTCGGCCTCGTGGCGATCGGTACCACGATCCAGGCGATCATCATGGCCGTCACGGAAATGTCCCTGGCGCAGGCGCTCGTTCATCATCGCGCGCCTGATGACGACCATCTGAATACCGCCTGGACGCTGGGTTTCCTCCGGGGCCTTGTCATTGCCGCCATGCTCGCCCTGGCTGCTCATCCCCTTGCCCTGCTTTACGAGGATGCGCGGCTGGAATGGGTGATCTATGCGATCGCGTTCGGGGTCTTCCTCGGTGGCCTGAGCAATCCGCGCCGGGTCATGCTGCAGCGACAACTGATCTTCTGGCAGGATTTTCTGCTCAACGTGGGCATGCGGCTGGCGACGGTCATCGTCTCGATCGGTGTCGCGGTCTATTATCGCAACTACTGGGCCCTGATTCTCGGGGGAATGGCCGGGCAGCTGGTCGGGCTGGCGATATCCTACATGATCATGCCGTTCCTGCCGCGCTTCGGCTTGCGTCATGCGCGGGAACTATGGTCCTTCTCGTTCTGGCTGACGCTTGGCCAGACCGTCAACACGATCAACTGGCGTTTCGATCAACTGTTGATCGGCAAGCTGCTGGGGCGGTCCGAGCTGGGATATTATTCGGTGGGCGACAATCTCGCGCAGATGCCGACCCGGGAAGCGACCAATCCTCTTCGGCTCACGCTGTTCCCTGCGTTCAGCCGCATATCCGATGATCCGGCACGCCTGCGGGCGGCCTATCAGCGCGCGCAAGGCCTCATCACCGCGATGGCGCTGCCCGTCGGCGTGGGTTTCGCGCTGGTGGCCGAACCGCTGGTGAGAGTCGCGATGGGTGACAAATGGCTGCCGGCGGTGCCCATCATCCAGGCGCTTTCCTCGATCTTCGCCTTCCAGACCTTCGGTTCCGTCGTGCAGCCGCTCGCGATGTCGCTCGGGGCGACAAAGAACCTGTTTCACCGCGACCTCTGGGTCTTCTTCGTGCGGCTGCCCATCATCCTGACCGGCCTGTTCTTCGGCGGCCTGCCGGGCCTTGTCGTGGCGCGCATGGTCAGCGGGACGGTTTCCACCATCATGAACATGGAACTGGTCCGCCGGCTGTCGGGGCTGGGCCTCAGGACCCAGTTCGGCAGCAATCTGCGCACGCTGGGTGCCATTGCCGTCATGATCGTCGGCGTGACGGCCTGTCGACGCCTGGCCTTCACGGCTGCCCATCCCGGTCCGCTGTACCTGATATCCGAGGTCATCATACTCGCCGCGACGGGCGCCATTCTCTATCTCGGGTCGCACTGGCTCTTCTGGCGTCTGCAGGGCTATCCGCAAGGGCCCGAGAAGGAAGTGCGGGACCTTCTGGGCCAGGCGCTTGCGCGGCTGCGCCGACCCCAGCCGCTGAGGTCGCGATGATGCGGGTCGTCGCCGCTGCCGGTCCGGCTTCCCCATGGAGGGACCGCCCATGACTCGCGTGCTCATGGCCTCGAACGACCAGACCTTCAGTCCGGCGCTCACCCATGCTTACCACGCGCGCGGCCTCGACGTGACCGCGGGCGTACCCAATCTCGATCCCGCCTTCGGCCGGTTCGATGTTGTTCACGTTCACTGGCCCGAGGAACTGGCCGGCTGGAGCGCGCGCGACAAGGCGCGCACGGACAAGGTGCTGGAGCTGCTCGACTGGTGGAAGCAGCGCGCGGTGATCGTGGCGACGGTCCACAATCTGGTGCCGCACCGCGCGGAACGGCTGGATGGCCCGGAGTCGATCTATTTCAATGCCTTCTATGAGCGGGTCGATCTGCTTTGCCATTTCTCGGGCTATTCGCGCGAGCGATATGCAGAGCAGTATCCGGCCATCCCGCAGGCCCGGCAGATCGTCCAGCCGCTCAACACCTACGATCACCTGCTCCCGCTGATGCGCGGCCGGGAGGCTGCCCGCGCGCAATTCGGCGTGAAGCCGGACGAGCATGTCTTCGCGGTCTGCGGCGCGATGCGCCTGCCTGCGGAGATGAACCTCGTTCGTGCCGCCTGGTCTCGCCTGCGTGATCCCTCGGCGCGGCTGCTGCTCGCGTCAGGCCCGTCGTGGAGCGGTCTGGACCCCGTGCGACGGACTGCCGGCAAGGTTGCTCACCGCCTCTGGTTGCGCGATCGCAGGATCAGCCGGCTGGGCGGGCAGGTCGACGACTCGACGCTGGTCGGCATATTGGAAGCGGCCGATACGATCATCATTCCCCGGCTCGGCCATCACCTCAATTCGGGGCTTGTCCCCCTGGCCCTCACCTTCGGCACCGGCATCCTCGCGGCGGACCTCGGCGCCAACCGGGAGATCGTGCCGCAGCCGCAGAACGAACTCTACGAGGCCGGGAATGCCGACTCATTGATCGAGGCGATGCGCCGGCAGATGACGAAATCATCTGCGGAGGTGCGCGCCGCCAATCTGGCGCACCGTGACACCATCGGCTGGGGCGCGGCCTTGGACATGATATGGCCGCGCGTCGTCGAGATCGGACGCCACAAGCGCCTGCCTGCCTTCACGTCCTCCGCTCAGGGTGAGGCCGCCGGCTTGTAGAGAGCCGGCAACAAGGCCTTGAATGCTGCCAGCTTGGGCGCGTCCCAGCGCCGGATATAGGGGTGGTCGGGATTCTTGCGCATGAAATCCTGATGATAGGTCTCGGCCGGCTGGAAGCGCCGCACGGCTTCGGTGCGCGTGACGACCGGCGCGTCCCACAGGCCTGATTCGTCCAGCTGGGCGATATAGGCCTGCGCCGTTCTGGCCTGCGCCTCGCTTTGCGGAAACAGGGCCGATCGATATTGCGTGCCATGGTCCGGACCTTGCCGGTCAAGCGTCGTGGGATCGGCGATCACCGAGAAGAAGATGCGCAGCAGCGTGCCGTAGCTCACTTCGGCGGGATCATAGATGACGCGCACGGCCTCGGCATAGCCGGTGCGCCCCGTCCCCACGCGGTCATAGGTCACGCGCATCTCCGGCGGCCCGCCGCCATAGCCGGACAGGACGCGCTTCACGCCCTTCACATGGGAGAAGACGCCCTCGACCCCCCAGAAGCACCCACCGGCGAAATAGGCCGTGGCGTTCCTTCCGGTTTCCGGTTCGTCGAGCGCGGGGACCGGGGCAAGGCGCGGGCGCTCCGCGGCTGCCGCCGGTGCGGAAGCGGAGAAGGCGGCAAGGGCAAGGCCCTGCCCGGCAAGCAGGATCGCGGCGAGCAGGGAACGCATGGCTTTCTCCCCGACATCGGATGTCGTTTCCATGATGGAACTGGGAGCGGCAGGGCCCCGTTTCAAGGCACATCGCCTGGCGGGCGGCATTCGGGCACGGTGAGATGGCGCCCCGCTGAGGCCGGGGCCTCTCTTTTCGGGGGCGTTCAGAAATGCCGGGCGAAGCGCAGACCCAGCATCACCCGCTCGGCGATCGCGGTGCTGATCCGGTCATTGAGGAGGAGCCGCAGTTCGGGGCCGAGCGCGAGCAGGCCGGATAGCGCACCCACGCCATTGTCGGCTGCAGGCTGAGGCGCGCGGCCTCGCGGCGCGGGGACGTCCATCGGGAGAATGCTGGCCTGTGCTGCCGCCTGCGCCAGTTCCGGACCCTCGACATATCCTTCAGGCGCGAGCCTGAATTGCGCCGAACGATCCGCGATGCGGGTGTCCGCAGGCGCGGCATGCGCCGGCAGGGCCATGGTCAGGAGAGACAGGATCGACGCGTGCAACCCGTTGAGCCATCTTGTCCGGCGCCCTGCACTGGGCGCGGCTTCATCCGTTTGCGTCGATCCCATCTTCTGCGACCTCTTCTGGTGAGGAAGAGAATCGCTGAAAATGGTTAACGGCGCTCACCGGGCCCTGGTTAACGAGCCGGTAACGGTTTGAGGGCGGCCGGGCGACGGTTCAGCCGAGCGCGGCGCAGGCCTCCTGGATCCGGGTACAGGCGGCTTTCAGAATCTCTTCCGACGTCGCGTAGCTCACCCGGAATGCCGGCGCGAGGCCGAAGGCCCCGCCATGAACGGCCGCGACACCCTTCGCCTCGAGGAAATAGGTGATCAGATCCTCGTCCGTCGCGATCTTCCGGCCGTCGGGCGTGGTCTTGCCGATGCAGCCGGAGGCGTCGGGATAGACATAGAAAGCCCCTTCCGGCGTCGGGCAATTGAGGCCGGGCGCATCGTTGAGCATGGCGACGACAAGGTCGCGCCGCTTGCGGAAGGCTTCGTTCCGTCCGGCCAGAAAGCTCTGGTCGCCATTGAGCGCCGCGGCTGCCGCCGCCTGGCTGATCGAGCAGGGGTTGGAGGTCGACTGGGACTGCAGCTTGGCCATCGCCTTGATGATCCACTGCGGGCCGCCGGCATAGCCGATCCGCCAGCCGGTCATGGAATAGGCCTTCGACACGCCGTTCACCGTGAGCGTGCGCTCATAGAGATCGGGGCATACCTGCGCGATCGTCTTGAACGGCGTGGGCGCATACCAGACATGCTCATACATGTCGTCGGTCAGGATCAGCACATGGGGATGCCTGCGCAGCACTTCGCCGAGCGCCAGCAGTTCCTCGCCCGAATAGGCCGCGCCCGTCGGGTTGGAAGGCGAGTTCAGCAGCACCCAGCGCGTCTTCGGCGTGATCGCCGCTTCGAGCTGCTCGGGCAGGATCTTGTAGAGCTGGTCCGCGCCGGCCGAGACGATGACCGGCGTCCCGCCGGCGAAGTTCACGATGTCCGGGTAGCTCACCCAGTAGGGCGCGGGAATGATGACTTCGTCGCCCGCCTCGACAGTCGCCAGCAGCGCATTGAACAGCGTGTGCTTGCCGCCCGAGTTCACGCTGATCTGGCCGGTCTCGTAGCTCAGATCATTGTCGCGCCGGAACTTGGCGGCAATGGCTTCCTTGAGTTCGGCCGTGCCGTCGACATTGGTGTATTTCGTCTGGCCCGAGCGGATCGCGGCGATGCCTGCTTCCTTGACGAAATCCGGCGTGTCGAAATCCGGTTCTCCCGCCGAAAGACCGATGATGTCCTTGCCCTCCCGCTTCAGGGCGATGACGCGGTCAGTCATGGCGAGCGTGGCGCTGGGCTGGATGCGGCCGAGGGCGGCGGAAGTCCGTGGCATGGAGTTGACTCCTGGCGAGGGGAGGAAGCGGTGCGCTGTCTGTCCGGAGAGCCCGGACGGCGCGGTCCATAATGTCCTCAGCCTCGGCGCGCAACCACGCTTGCGGCCACCATTCCGCGGGACGCATTGCCGATGAAGAATCCGCCTTCCAGATCGCGGGGCTTGAGATCCGCTTCCTCGGCCTCGCCCATGTCGAGGAGATTCTGGCGCAGCACGCCGGGCAGCAGCCCTCGCGAGAGGGGCGGGGTGAGCAGACGGTCGCCGCGCTCCACGAAGATGGTCGAGAAGCAGCCTTCGGTGAGATAGCCGGCCTCGTCCAGAAGCAGTACCTCGAATGTGCCGCCGCGCCGCAGGGCTTCTTCATAATGGCGCCGGTCAGTGGTCTTGTGGTGAATGCGTAGATCGTCGCCGCCCAGCAGCCGGGGCACGATGCTCACCTGCATGATCGCTTGCGGCCAGGGCGCATGCGGCCGCACCTCAACGGCCATATTCCCAGCCCGCGACAGGAGGACGCGCACGCGCATGGCCTCCACGAAGCTGAAGGTCGCGGCCTGCAGCTCGTTGCGCAGCGCGTGGCGGTCGAAGCGGAAGCCCAGCTTGTCGGCGCTGGCCTGCATCCGGCTGATATGGCGCTCGAGCATCGGCAGACCGCTCGCAGGATCGAACGCCATCGTCTCGATGAGGTCGAAGGCCCCTGTCGTCTCGCTCACGCCTGCTCCTCTCCCGGCCGCGCCGTCACGAAGCGCGCCTTGTCAAGGCACTCCTGCCATTCGGCATCCGGCGCGCTGTCCGCAACCACGCCCGAGCCGAGCCCCAATATGCCCCGGTTTGTGCCCGGTTCCAGAGAAATGGTGCGGATCGCGACATTGAAGCGGGCGCTGCCGTCCGGAGCGACATGGCCAATGCTGCCGGTGTAGAGTCCGCGCCCGAAGCGTTCCACTTCCCGGATCACTTCCATGGCGCGCAGCTTGGGCGCGCCGGTGATGGAGCCGCAGGGGAACAGGGCCCGCAGCGCATCGACCGGGCTGACATCCTCGCGCAGTTGCCCTTCCACCACGGAGATCATCTGATGGATGGTCGGATAGGTTTCGACGCGAAACAGGGCGGGTACGCGCACGCTGCCTGCGGTGGTGACGCGGGAAAGGTCGTTGCGCAGCAGGTCGACGATCATGAGATTCTCGGCCCGCTGCTTGGGGTCGCTGGCGAGATGGGCGATCGCGGCGGCATCCTCGGCCGGGTCCGCCAGCCGCCGGGCCGTGCCTTTCATGGGCCGCGTTTCGATCCGTCCCTTCTCGAGCGCGAAGAAGCTCTCCGGCGAGAAGGAAAGCACGTGCCGCCCGTCATGCCGGATGATCGCGCCATAGCCCGCCGCGGCATGGGGTCGGATGGCCGCATAGGCAGCGAGCGGATCGCCGTCGATCGACACGGCGGCCAGGAAAGTGAGGTTCGCCTGATAGATGTCGCCCGCGCGGATATAGTCCAGCACCCGGGCGATCGCTTCGCCATAGTCGGCGCGCGAGACGAGCGGCTCCACCGGCCCGATCGTCGTTTCATTCGGGGAAGGCAGCAGGTCCGGCACGGCGTCACGCGGCACCTGTTGCAGCGCGTCGAACAGGCCGAACCAGAGCAGCGGCCCGCTGTCCCCCTCGCGCGGCGCATGGCCTGCGAGGCGCGGTTCGAAGGCATGGCCGGCCGCATAGGAAAGATAACCCGCCGCATGCAGCCCTGCGCGGGTCGCGGCCTCGATGTCCAAAAGCGCGGGGAGCACATCCTCTAGGCGCTGCGCTGTCACGACCTTCAGCGGATCGCGAAAGAGCGTGGCGAAGCCGGACCCTTGCGGGCTGGCATCGTCCAGCAGGACGAAGGGCGCATCGGCCCGGGCAGGCAAGGCGGCCAGACTCATCCTGCCCTCATGGCAGCGCCTTGCGCGCAAGGCCAGCCTTCGGCGTGGCGGGGGCAGGGCGCCGCGCTTTCATCGCCCTGCGAGGCGCTCGCTCGCGCTGCTCTGTGGATTGGCCGACACACTCGTCCCGAAAACCGTCTGTCCCGCCCCGAAATCGCACAGCACCGGCCGCTGATGACGGCGATTGTCATTGGCCATTCAGCGCGGCCTTTCATAAGGACCGGCGCATGGAAGGCAGGCGCTGAGAGAGGCGGAGGCAAGTCGATGTCCGGCTATGGAATGGTCGCGGGGAGGATCGCCGTCGTGTGCGGAGCGCTGGCGGCTGCCATGTTGCTGCGTTCGGCGCCCGAGGCGGCGCGCTGGGCCTTGCTGATCTGCTCTCTGGGCTTCATCGGCGCCACCTTGCGGCTGCGCCGGATCGACGCCGGGCTCTGAGAGAACAAGGCAGCAGCGAACCTCAGTCGAACAGCGAGCTGACCGAACTCTCGTCCGCGATCCGGCGGATCGCTTCACCGAGCAGCGGTGCAATGGGAAGCTGGCGGATGCGCGAGGAAGAGCGGACCGCGTCGGTCGCCTGGATCGAATCGGTGATGACCAGCTCATGCAGCTGCGATCCCTCGACCCGCGCCACCGCGCCGCCGGACAGGACGCCATGCGTCACATAAGCGACGACATCGGTCGCGCCGGCCGCCTTGAGTGCCCCGGCGGCATTGCACAGCGTGCCGGCGGAATCGACGATATCGTCGATCAGGATGCAGAAGCGCCCCTTCACATCGCCGATGATGTTCATGACTTCCGATTCGCCCGCGCGCTCGCGACGCTTGTCGACGATGGCGAGCGGTGCGTTGTCCAGCCGCTTGGCCAGCGCCCGGGCCCGGACCACACCGCCCACGTCGGGCGAGACGACCATGAGATTGTCGTTCGGGAACCGCGCCTGGATATCGGCGGACATGACCGGCGCACCGAACAGATTGTCTGTGGGAATGTCGAAGAAACCCTGGATCTGTCCGGCATGGAGATCGACCGAGAGCACGCGGTTGGCGCCCGCCGTGGTGATGAGATTGGCCACCAGCTTGGCGGAGATCGGCGTGCGTGGCCCGGGCTTCCGGTCCTGCCGCGCATAGCCGAAATAGGGGACGACCGCCGTGATCCGCTTGGCCGACGCGCGCTTGAGCGCGTCGATCATGATGAGCAGTTCCATGAGATTGTCGTTGGCGGGATAGCTGGTCGACTGGATGACGAAGACATCCTCGCCGCGCACATTCTCGTGAATCTCGACGAAGATCTCCTCGTCGGCGAAGCGCCGCACGCTCGCATTGGTCAGCGGCAGCTCGACATAGTCCGCGATAGCCTGAGCGAGCGGCAGATTGCCGTTGCCGGAGATGATCTTCATGGCGGTGCCTTGTGTCGGGAATGGAGGTCGCGGCTCCTCTAGCGGCGCAGAGGGGCCGTGAAAAGCGGCTTGTGACGCTTTGACGACAGGTTCCTGGCGATTTGCCCTGCACTCAAAATGGTCTAGAGCCGCGCCATGACCGATCGTCTCCGTATTGCCATGGCCCAGCTCAACCAGACGATGGGCGATCTCGCCGGCAATGCCGACGCGATGCTCGCCTGCCGTCAAAAAGCCCGGGAACAGCAGGCTGATCTGGTCGTCTATCCCGAGCTTCAGCTCATCGGCTATCCGCCGGAGGATCTGGTCCTCAAGCCCGCGCTTGCCGCGCGCGCGGAAATCGAGCTGCGCCGGCTGGCCGAGGCGACGGCGGACGGTGGACCTGCCATGCTCGTCGGCACGGTGATTGCCAACCAGGGGTTGCTGTTCAATTGCGTGGCGCTGCTGGACGGGGGCGAGATCGTCGCCATCCGGCAGAAGCGCGAGCTGCCCAACTATGGCACGTTCGACGAGAAGCGGCTCTTCGCGCCCGGTCCGCTGCCCGACCCCGTCATGTTTCGCGGCGTCAGGCTCGGTCTGCCGGTCTGCGAGGATATCTGGTTCCCCTTCGTGACCGGTCATCTGGCGGAGAAAGGGGCCGAAATCCTCATCACCGTCAACGGCAGTCCCTATGAGGTCGCCAAGGATGATTTCCGTATCAAGGGCGTCTGTGCCCGGCGAGTCGAGGAAACCGGCCTGCCGATCCTCTATCTCAATCGCGTCGGCGGGCAGGACGAGCTGGTGTTCGATGGCGCCTCCTTCGTCCTCAATGCGGACGGCGACATCGCGCACATGCTACCCGACTGGGAGGAAGCGCTCGTCGTCACCGACTGGGTGCGCGATGAAACGGACGGCAAATGGTTCTGCAAGCCCGGCGAGGTCCATGCGCTCGACGAGCATCCGGCCGACATCTATCATGCCATGGTCGTGGGCTTGCGCGATTATGTGAACCGCAACCGCTTCCCCGGCGTGGTGCTTGGTCTCTCGGGCGGCATCGACAGCGCGCTGAGCGCAGCCGTCGCCGTGGATGCGCTGGGCGCCGAGCGCGTGTGGTGCGTCATGATGCCCTCGCGCTTCACCAGCCAGGACAGTCTCGATGATGCCGCCGAATGTGCGCGGTTGCTCGGCTGCCGGCTGGATACCGTCCCAATCGCGCCGGCCGTGGAAGCCTTCGACGACATGCTGGCGCAGGTCTTCGAAGGGCGCGCCGCCGATCTCACCGAGGAGAATATCCAGTCGCGCATTCGCGGCGTCACGCTGATGGCGCTCTCGAACAAGTTCGGCCACATGCTGCTGACCACGGGCAACAAGAGCGAGATGAGCGTGGGCTATGCCACCATTTATGGGGACATGGCGGGCGGCTATTCGGTGCTCAAGGACGCCTACAAGACCACGGTGTTCGATCTCTCGCGCTGGCGCAACGCGGCAAGGCCGGGCCTCGCGCTGGGGCCGGATGGGCCGGTGATGCCCGAGCGGGTCATCACCAAGCCGCCGACCGCCGAGCTGCGCGAGGACCAGAAGGATTCGGACAGCCTGCCGCCTTATGAGGTTCTCGATCCGATCCTCTATGGTCTGGTCGAGCAGGAGAAATCGGTCGACCAGCTCGTCGCCATGGGGTTCGAGCGCGAGACGGTCACCCGGATCGAGCGCCTGCTTTATGTCGCGGAGTACAAGCGCCGCCAGTCTCCCCCGGGCGTCAAGCTGGGCGGGCGGAACTTCGGCCGCGACCGGCGCTACCCGATCACCAATGCGTTCCGGACGGGGCACTGAGAGCATGACCGTCATTACCCGCTTCGCGCCGTCGCCGACCGGCAAGCTGCATGTCGGCAATATCCGCGCGGCGCTGCACAACTGGCTGTGGGCCCGCAAGATGGGCGGCAAGTGCCTGCTGCGGATCGACGATACCGACACGGCGCGCAGCGAGGAGCGCTTCGTCGAAAGCATCCGCGCCGATCTCGCCTGGCTCGGCCTCGATATGGATGGCGAGGTGCGCCAGTCCGCGCGCTTCGCTCTTTATGAGGAAAAATTCCAGGCGCTGCGCGCGGCCGGCCGGGTCTATCCCTGCTTCGAGACCGCGCAGGAGCTGGAGATCCGTCGCAAGATCCTCCTCGGGCGGGGCCTTCCCCCGGTTTACGATCGTGCGGCGCTGGCGCTGACGCCGGAGGAGATCGCCGCGCGGGAAGCGGCGGGCGAGAGGCCGCACTGGCGCTTCCGGCTGGACCATGAGGCGGCCATCGAATGGACCGATCTGGTCCGGGGCCCCCAGCATTTCGACCCGCAGCTGCTCTCCGATCCCGTCATCCGCCGCGCCGATGGCAGCTGGCTCTATATGCTGCCGTCGGTGATCGATGACATCGACATGGGCATTTCCCATGTGCTGCGCGGCGAGGACCATGTCTCCAACACCGCGACGCAGATCCAGATGTTCGCGGCGCTTGGCGGCGAAACGCCCCAGTTCGCGCACATGGCGCTGCTGACCGGAGCCGAAGGCAAGCTCTCCAAGCGGCTGGGCGCGATCGGCGTGAGCGATTTTCGCGATGCCGGCATCGAGCCGATGGCGATCAATGCCTTGCTGGCGCGACTGGGCACGAGCGATCCGGTGGAACCGGTTGCCGACATGGCGCCGCTGATCGAACATTTCGATTTCGCGCGCTTCGGCCGGGCGCCCGCGCGCTTCTCGGAAGAGGAATTGTCCGGGCTGAACACGCGGATCGTCCACCTGCTTCCTTATGAGGCGGTGGCAGACCGTCTGCCCGCAGCCGTCACGCCGGCGGTCTGGCCAGTGATTCGCCCCAATCTGGAGACGCTCGCGCAGGCGGCGGACTGGCTGCCGGTGCTCGAAGGCGACATCGCCGTCGCCGCTCTGGGCGAAGAGGATCGCGCTTTTCTCGCTCAGGCTGCGGACATGCTGGCGCAGGCGGACTTCAGCGACGATCCCTGGCGCGCGCTCACGGGCGCGCTCAAGGAGGCGACCGGCCGCAAGGGCAAGGCGCTGTTCCTGCCGCTGCGACTCGCGCTCACCGGCATGGATCATGGGCCGGACATGGCGGCGCTGCTGCCGATCATCGGCAAGGCGCGCGCGCTCGATCGCTTGCGGGCAGCGGCGGCGCAAGTCGCGGCCGACTGATCCGGCGCATCCGCCCGAGGATATTCGAACCCCCAGGCCGCGCGCCATGACGCGGTTTGCGGCGCTGCTCTTCCGGGCGACGCGAGCGAATGCACTCATTGGCCGGAGCTCCTGAGGCTCCTTGTTCGAAAGTGGTCGGGCCGGGCGCGACAGCCTTGCTGCCGCAGGTTCCGCCCTGCCTGCGGGAGCCGGGGGCGCCAGCGACGCCGAAGGACGCTGGTCGTCTCGGGCGAGTGTGCGCGGGGCGTGCTTGCCCTCCATCGCCTGATCGGATTCGCTTTTCCCCTGTCCTACACGCCGTCTGCCATGGCAGGCCCGCCGAACGCTTGCTCTTGAAACAGGCGCAGGAAGGCACGGTTCTTTCTCATGATTGGCGTTCCATCATCCGGCCGGCCGCACAGGCTTGCCGAGACGGGCTCCGCTGTCCGCCACATCGAAAGTTCATGGAAGGGGAAGATGACCCGGACGTGTCGTCATCTTTGTCAACTTTCAGGGCACCGTGCCTTGTTGGACCGGCATCGCCGGGCCGTCATGGAGCGCTTGCGCCGTCCGTCGCTCTCCCTCCTCTCTCAGCGGCTTGAGTCTCGCCGGCGCTTCGCGAATCAGCCTGTCCGGCGGTTTCCATGGACGGGGCCGGAACTGGCCCCATAGCATTTTCATCGCTCCCATCCTCCTGGCCCTCCACGCTCGTTTCGGACTGGCATCTGCCCTCGCAAAATGGTAACATTATAACATTACAGAAAGTGCAGGAGAGGTGCCATGTCAGACATGTCAGTGCCCCGTTCCACTTATGGCAGCCGCCGTTCGCCGGCAGCCATGGCCGCCGCGCTTGCGCTCAATGGGGGCCTGTTCGCCCTGTTGATCGCGCTGCCGGTCGCTGTGCAGGTCATTCCGGCCGACCCGCCGATCCGGATCAGGCATGTGCCGCTCGATCCACTGCCGGCTCCCGTGCCGGAGCCCCAGAAGACCGAGAGCCCCCGCAATGTGGTGCAGCCTGTGATCGCTCATCCCGTCCAGCCGGACCCGATTCGCGTGGAGCCGCTGGTGCCGCTCGATACCGGGCCCCAGATTGCCCTCTCCGAGTTCAGATTGCCCACCACGCCGGCGGAGCCGATCGCGCCGATCGAGTCGCCGGCCGAACCGGTGCTTCACAAGGCGCGGCCTGACCCGCGCTTTGCCGACGCCTTCCGTCCCGCTTATCCGGCGGCACTGCGGCGCGACGGGCTGGAGGGCAGCGTGACCGTGCGCGTGACGATCGATCCGCGCGGCCGGGTAACGGATGTGGAGATGGTCTCGGCGTCCAATCCGGTCTTCTTCGAGGAGACGCGGCGGCAGGCCCTGCGGTTCTGGCGCTTCGTGCCCGCCACGCGCGATGGCGTCGCGGTCCAGTCCGTCCAGACCATGACGGTGCATTTCAGGCTCGAGAACTGAGCGACATGCGGGGCCGGCGGCGCGATCGTCGGTCCCGCGGCTTCCCAACCGGGCGGCAGACGCCTATGTTGATGCCATGGCCATTCTTCCCCGCCCGGTTTCCCCGACCAGCGCGTTCGCTGACCTGCGCGAGATGTTCTCGCGCGAGCGGCCGCATCGCTGGAGCATCCTTGCCCTGTCGATCACGCTGACCGGCTTCCTCCTGTGGGGTTTTCTCGTCGATTCGCGCATCCCCCCCAAGGAGCGCGAGATCATCTATGTCGAAAGCTGGATGAGCGACCGGAAGGACAGCGACATCATCCGCCGCCAGATCGAGGATCTCGCCAAATATGAGGCGGCGCTGGAGCGCAAGCAGCGCGAATTCCAGAGCGTGGCCGACAGTCTCGGCATCGAGTGGCGCGAAGACGAAATCCGCAACCGGGCCCAGCGCAAGGAAACCATCGCCGCCATGAACAAGCTGCTTCACAAGCGGCTGGAAGCAGCGCTGGCGCACGAGGCTGGCGCGACGGACACGGCGACGCGCTGACCTTGGCTGGCGACACGGTTCTGCTCTCGGCGACCATCGCTCTATCGGCGCGGGGTCGTGGACGTACCGCGCCCAATCCCAATGTCGGCTGTATCGTGCTCGACGCTGCCGGTCGCGTGGCGGGGCGGGGCTGGACGCAGCCTGGCGGCCGTCCTCATGCCGAAGCCATGGCGTTGGCGCAGGCCGGCGACCGGGCGCGCGGCGGCACCGCTTATGTGAGTCTTGAGCCCTGCGCGCATGATTCGGTGCGCGGTCCCTGCTGCGCCAGTCTGCTGGTCGGTTCGGGCGTGGCGCGTGTCGTCGTCGCGCTCACCGATCCGGACCCGCGCACCAATGGCGAAGGCGTGGCGCGGCTGCGCGCCGCCGGGATCGCGGTGACCGTCGGCATGCTGGAGGCCCAGGCGCGCGCCGCCATGGCCGGCTTCCTGACCCGCCAGCGCTCCCGGCGCCCGTTCGTCACGCTCAAGCTCGCGACGTCGCTCGACGGTTGCATTGCCCTGCCCGATGGCAGCAGCCAGTGGATCACCGGCGAGGCCGCACGGGCCCACGCCCATGTCGAGCGGGCGCGGCACGAGCTGATCCTGATCGGCAGGGGCACGCTGGCGCATGACCGGCCGCGCCTGGACGTCCGGCTCCCCGGTCTTGCCGATCGCTCCCCGGTCCGCTGCGTGCTGAGCCGGAGCGGCGCGGCGCCGGAGGGCTGGCTTGCCGTCGAGCGCCCCTCGGACATTGCGAGCCTGCCGGGCGATCACCTGCTCATCGAGGGTGGCGCGCAGACGGCGGCGGCATTTCTCACCGAGGATCTGGTCGACCGGCTGCTGCTCTATCGCGCCCCGATCCTGATCGGCCGAGGCATGGCCAGTCTGGCGGACATCGGCCTCATCGACCTCGCCGACGCGCACGAGCGCTGGCGGCTGACCGACGAACGCACCCTCGCGCCGGACCGGCTGGAGGTTTACGAGCGGATGCGGGCCGGATAGAGCGGACGCATGTTCACTGGCATCATCACCGACATCGGAACCATCCGGTCCGCCGAGCAACGGGGCGACCTGCGACTCGTCATCGGCTGCGATTACGACATGAGCGGCGTGGCGATCGGCGCATCCATCGCCTGTTCGGGCGTCTGCCTGACCGTGGTCGACAAGGGGCCGGACTGGTTCGCGGTCGATCTTTCCGGCGAGACGGTGTCGCGCACCGCGCCGGGTGCCTGGGCGGAAGGGCACAGGCTCAATCTGGAACGCGCCCTGAAGGTCGGCGACGAATTGGGCGGCCATATCGTCACTGGCCATGTCGACGGCATCGGTGAAGTGACGGCCATCACACCGGAAGGTGACTCGCATCGTGTCACGATAGGGGTGCCGGCCGAGCTGGCGCCCTACATCGCGGCCAAGGGCTCGATCGCGGTCGATGGCGTGTCGCTCACCGTGAACGATGTGCAGGACGGCCCGGATGGCACGACCTTCGGCCTCAATCTCATCCCGCACACTTTCGCCGTGACCACGCTGGGCCGCCTCGCGCCCGGCCGGACGGTCAATCTGGAGATCGACGTGCTGGCCCGCTATCTCTCGCGCATGAAGGATCATGCGGCAGCCTGATCCGATGAGGGCATCATTGCCGCCCCTCATGAGTGGCTGATATACGGGCCGGCGAACATCCTTTCATGCGAAGGAGCTGAGCCATGTACGTCGCGGGTCTCGTCATTCCCGTTCCGGAAGCCCGGATGGACGCGTATCGCCGATGGGCCGAGAACAGCGCGCAGATCTTTAGCCGCTATGGCTGTCTCGAGATCGTCGAATGCTGGGAGGACTATGTGCCCGAAGGCAAGGAAACCGACTTCCGGCGCGCGGTCGCGGCGCGGGAGGGTGAGAAGATCGTGTTTGCCTGGCAGGTCTGGCCCGACAAGCAAAGCCTCGAACAGGCCGAGGCTCGGATGCACGCGGACGGCGTCCTGGACGCCGTCGAGGACATCCCCTTCGATGCGCGGCGCCTTATTATCGGCTGCTTCGAGCCCATATGCACGATGGGCCGTACCTGAACAGACCCGCCGGCTGCCCGTTGCGGGCATCGCGAAGGGAATGTGCAATCGCCGCTTTGCATATCACATGCTGATGTGATAGCGGGGCCACATGAGCAGCGAACTGATCGAAAGCGTCCGCAAGCTGGTGCGTGACGGCATTCTCTCCCGCTCCGGGCTGGCCCGGGCCGCCGGGCTCCACGCCAACAGCCTGCGCCGGCTGGACGAAGCGGACTGGAACCCCACCGCCGAGACGCTCGGCAAGCTCGAATCCTATCTCTTCGCGCGCGAGCATGGCACGGCCCTCGCCAGCGCCGAGGAAATCATCAACGAGGCGCGCAACGGGCGCATGTTCATCCTCGTCGATGACGAGGATCGCGAGAATGAGGGCGATCTCGTCATTCCCGCCCAGATGGCGACGCCGGACGCAATCAACTTCATGGCGACGCACGGCCGCGGGCTCATCTGCCTCGCGCTGACCCGCCAGCGGGTGGAGCAGCTTGGCCTCAACCTGATGAGCGCGAGCAATGGCACGCGTCACGAGACTGCCTTCACTGTCTCCATCGAGGCGCGCGAAGGCGTCACCACCGGCATTTCCGCGGCCGACCGCGCGCGCACCGTGGCCGTGGCCATCGACTCGGCCAAGGGGCCGGCCGATATCGTGACCCCGGGCCATGTCTTCCCGCTGATCGCCCGGGACGGCGGCGTGCTGGTGCGCACCGGCCATACCGAGGCGGCGGTGGATGTCGCGCGACTCGCCGGGCTCAATCCCTCGGGCGTGATCTGCGAGATCATGAAGGATGACGGGACGATGGCGCGTCTCGACGACCTCATCCCCTTCGCGCAGAAGCATCGCCTCAAGATCGGGACGATCCGCGACCTGATCGCTTATCGCCGCCGCAACGATCACATGATCGAGCGCCGGGCGGAAACCACCTTCCGCAGTCGCTGGGGCGGCGAATGGCGTTCCGTCGCCTTCTTCAACCGCGCCACCCAGTCCGAGCAGGTCGCTCTCATCAAGGGGCACATCTCGCCGGAAAATCCGACGCTGGTGCGCATGCATCAGGTCTCCATGTTCTCGGACATCTTCGGCGAGGAGGGCGCGCGCGCTGGCCTGCTCGCCCGCTCGATGGAGCTCATCGCGGAGGAGGGCGCCGGCGTCGTCGTCGTCATCAATCGTCCCGATACGGACCGGTTCAGTCGCAGCATGCGCGCCCGCTCTGCCGGCGCGGAGGGCTTGAGCAGCATGGATGAACTGCGCGACTATGGCGTCGGCGCGCAGATTCTCGCCGAGCTGGGTGTGCATGACATGATCCTGCTGACCAACAGCCATCACAATCTCATCGCACTCGACGGTTATGACCTGTCCGTCGTCGGGGAGCGCCCCATTTCCGGCGTCTGACGCATGGCGACGACCGCGGCGGTGGGGCTGCTGCTCGCGCTCGTCTCCGCTTTCACCTCCGCCTTCGCGCATGCCCTGCTCAAGTCGGGCGTGAACAAGCTGGCGACGCTGGCGTGGATCAGGGTGGTGGAACTGCTGATCGCCCTGCCGCTCGTCCTGTGGATGGGCTTGCCGCCCGCCATGCTCTGGCCCTGGCTGCTCGCGGCCGTGGCGGTCCATGCGATTTATCAGGTCGTGCTGTCCTGGTCCTATGCGGTGAGCGACTTCACGGCGGCCTACCCGATCGCGCGCGGCTTCGTGCCCATTTTCACGGCCCTGCTGGGCATGGCGCTGCTGGGTGACCGGCTTGACGGCATCGCGCTGGTTGGCGTGGCGCTGGTGAGCGGTGGCATCCTCTTCCTCGCCGGCAAGGGCGCGATCACCCGCACCGGCTTCATCGCCGCCGCGATCACGGGTCTCTTCACCACCACCTACACGCTGGTCGACGCCCATGGCGTGCGCATCGCGCCGGACATGCTGACCTTCGTCGCCTGGTTCTTCCTGCTTGGCGCCTTCCCGATCCCGCTGCTGCTGTTCGCGCGCTATGGGCGTGAAGGGCGGGTGCTGATGAGCCGGGACCGCAAGGCAGGTCTGGTCGCCGGCATCATGGCGGTCATTTCCTTCGCGCCGGCATTGTTCGCTCTCGGCCTCGCCCCGGTCGGCGCGGTGGCGGCGATTCGCGAGACGAGCCTCATCGTCGGGCTTGTGCTTGGCTCCGTGATGCTGAAGGAGAAGCTCGGCTGGCAGCGCATCTGCGGTGGGCTGCTGGTGACGGCGGGCACGCTCGGTGTCATCGCACGCACCGCTTTCTCATGATTTTCCCTCTCCGTTCCCGAAAGGACAAGCCATGGCCCGATTCCTCATCGTCGAAGCGCGCTTCTACGAGCATCTCAACGATCTGTTGATCGCCGGCGCGAAAGCCGCCATCGAGGAAGCGGGGCACCGGGCGGAAGTGCTCACCGTGCCCGGCGCGCTGGAAGTGCCCGGCGCGGTCGCCATGGCGGCGGAAAGCGGACGCTATGATGGCTTCGTGGCCATCGGCGTCGTCATCCGGGGCGAGACCTATCATTTCGAGATCGTCTCCAACGAGAGCGCGCGCGGGCTCATGGCGCTGGCCATGGACGGCATCGCCATCGGCAATGGCATCCTGACCGTCGAGAACGAAGCGCAGGCGCTGGTGCGCGCCGATCCGGCGCAGAAGGACAAGGGCGGCGAAGCGGCAAAGGCAGCCATCCGCATGCTGGAGATCGCGAGCAGCTTCCGGGACTGAGGCGCGCTGCCGGGCCGGGCGGTTTGCGCAGCTTTTCTCGCCCTTTCCGCCAAGGAATGCTCCACAGCGCCATCGGGATCGGCTAAGGGGAGCCGATGATCGCGACCAAGCCCGCCGACACCGGCCTTCTGGACGGAGAAACGCTCGACATGTTGCGCCTGCGGCTCGCGCCGCTGGTCGCTGCAAACGCGGCCTTCGATGGCTGGACACAGGCTGCGGTCGCGATGGCGGCCGACAATGCCGGCGTCGACCGGGATATCGCGGCGCTGGCCTTCGATGGCGGCGCGATGGTGATGATCGATGCCTGGTTCGCCGCCGTGGACGCCGCAATGCTGGCGCGCCTCCCGGCGGAAGAGATTGCCGCAATGAGCATCCGTGGCCGCATTACGGCTCTTGTGGAAGCGCGCCTCGCCTTTATGGCGCCGCACCGGGAAGCGCTGCGACGCGCGCAGGCCATCCTGTCCATGCCGACCAACATCGCCGCAGCCACGCGGCTCGGCTGGCGCGCGGCGGACGTCATTTGGCGCGCGGCAGGCGATACGGCGGTCGATTACAATCACTATACCAAGCGCGCGACGCTCGCCGCCGTCTATGCGGCCACCGCGCTTGTCTTCGTGAATGACGAGAGCGAGGATCATGCCGACACGCGCGCGTTTCTCGCGCGCCGCATCGAGAATGTGATGCGCTTCGAAAAGGCCAAGGCGCGCCTGTCCGCGCGCGGGGACAGGCACTTCAGCATGTCTCGTTTCCTTGGCCGGCTGCGATATCGCGGGCTCTAGAAGGTTCGACTGCGGGTCGATAGCCGGGGCGGTGCGGCCGCACTCGCGATGGGCTTGCCCCAAGGGCATGTTATTGATAATCACTCGCATCAAATAGAAGAAAGCCTCGTCTTGCGCCTCACGTCCCTTGCCCCCAATCAGCCCGCTTATGTCGACAGCGTTGACTGGACAGCGATGTCCGAGCTCGATGGCAAGCGCCTGCGGGAGCTGGGGCTGTGCGAGGGCGCCAGCATCGAGCTGCTTCATCGCGCGGGCTTCACCGGGCGTGGCGCCCATGCCTGTCGCGTAGGACGCATGATCGTGGGGATGCGCGCGGCCCATGCCGATGCAATCCATGTGAGGACGGGCCCCGTCGGACTTGCCGCGTCAGGGGACGGGGAAGAGGCCGCCTGATGGATCATAGCGGACTGATTGCGCTGGTCGGCAATCCCAATGCCGGCAAGAGCGCCTTGTTCAACGCGCTCACCGGCGCGCGCCAGAAAGTGGGCAACTATCCGGGCGTCACTGTCGAGCGCAAGGCCGGGCGGCTGGTTCTGGCCGACGGGCGCGGGTTGGACATCGTCGATCTGCCGGGCAGCTACAGTCTGGACGCCAAGAGCCCCGACGAGGAAGTGACGCGCAACGTCATATTCGGCTACCAGCAGGGCGAGCGGCGGCCCGATCTGCTCGTCATCGTGCTCGATGCCGCCAATCTCGACAATCATCTGCGGTTCGCGTTGGAGCTGATCGCTCTCGGCACGCCGTGCATCGTCGCGCTCAACATGGTCGATCTCGCCACGCGGGACGGGCTGGAGCTGGATGCGGCCCGTCTGTCGGAAGATCTGGGCGTCCCTGTTGTTCCCACCGTCGCTGTCCGGCGCCGCGGGCTCGATCATCTGTCCGATGAGATCGGCAAGGCGCTGCCTGCCCATGCGACGCCGCAGCCGGTTCAGGCGCAGCAGGCTCCGCGCGATGAGGACGAACTGCGCCGCGAGGCGCGGCGGATCGCCCGGCGTGCGATTGTCTCGGAGACGCCCACGCGGCGCGTGACCGGCGCGATCGACAAGCTGGTGCTGCATCCGGTGGCGGGGCCGCTGATCCTGCTGGGGCTGCTGTTCATCATCTTCCAGGCCGTCTTCAGCTGGTCGGAAGCACCGGTAGCCTGGATCGAGGAGAGTTTCGCTGCCCTGCAGGTGATGGTGGAAGCCGTGCTGCCGGATGGCTTCCTGCGCGATCTGCTGGTCCAGGGCGTGATCAACGGTGTCGGGTCGGTGATCGTCTTCCTGCCGCAGATCCTCATCCTCTTCTTCTTCATCATCCTGCTGGAAGCGACCGGCTACATGACGCGCGCCGCCTTCCTGATGGATGGGCTCATGGCGAAAGTGGGTCTCTCCGGCCGCGCCTTCATTCCGCTGCTCTCGAGCTTTGCCTGTGCCATTCCCGGCATCATGGCAACGCGCACGATCAGCGATCCCAAGGACCGGCTGACCACGATCCTGATTGCGCCGCTGATGACCTGTTCGGCCCGCCTGCCGGTCTACACGCTCATCATCGCCGCCTTCATACCTGACCGCGCCGTGGCCGGCGGCATCGGTCTGCAAGGTCTGGTGCTGTTCATCCTCTATGTGTCGGGCATCGTCGGCGCGATGATCGTCGCTGCGCTGCTGCGCATGGGCGTGGTGAAGGGGCAGGGCGGCAGCTTCCTGATGGAGCTTCCCAAATATCAGATGCCGCTGCTGCGGGACGTCATCATCGGTCTGTGGCAGCGGGCGTGGATTTTCCTGCGCCGAGCGGGGACGATCATCTTCGTAACCACGATCGCTTTGTGGGTGCTGCTCTCCTTCCCCAAGCCGCCGGCGGGGAGCGATCTCAGCCCGGTTGAGTATAGCGCGGCCGGTCGCATCGCGAGCGTGATCGAGCCGGTGCTGCGGCCGATCGGCTTCAATCACGAGATTTCGCTGGCCCTGATTCCCGCGATGGCGGCGCGCGAAGTGGCGGTCTCCGCCCTCGCCACGGCCAACGCTATCGAGGAAAGCGACGACGAGGAGCAACTCGCGCAAAGCCTCGGCGAGCGGCTGCAGGGGCGCTGGTCATTGCCGACGGCGCTGGCGTTCCTGGCCTGGTTTGTCTTCGCGCCGCAGTGCATCTCGACTCTCGCCGTGACGAAGCGGGAGACCAATAGCTGGCGCTGGCCTCTCTTCATGACCGCCTATCTGTTCGCGCTGGCGTGGCTGGCTGCGGGCGCCACTTACTGGACTGCCGTGGCGCTTGGCCTCTAGGTCGGGCCGGGTTCAGGTCCAACGACCCTTCCGCCTCATGATCGCCCGCGACGCGGACCCGCGATCGGCTGAATGGCGATCGGCCCCAGCGGCGGACTGGACGAGCCGCGCGGCGCGTCTATAAGCGGGGGCAATTCCCTATCCCGCTTTCGGAGAGCTTCATGGCAGGCAGCGTCAACAAGGTCATTCTCGTCGGAAATCTCGGCGCCGATCCGGAAGTGAAGAGCTTCTCCAACGGCGGGCGCATCTGCAACATCCGCATTGCCACGTCGGACAACTGGACCGATCGCCAGAGCGGCGAGCGGCGCGAGCGCACCGAGTGGCACAATGTCGTGATCCGGTCGGACGGACTCATCGGCATCGCCGAGAAGTATCTGCGCAAGGGCAAGAAGGTCTATATCGAAGGCTCGCTGCAGACCCGCAAGTGGCAGGACCAGAACGGACAGGATCGCTACACGACCGAGATCGTCCTGTCCGGCCCCGGCGCGGTCATGACCATGCTGGACGGCGGCCCTGGCGGGGGCAGCGGCGAAGGTGGCGGCCGGCGCAACGAAGGCTGGGGCGCTGGCGGCGATGACATGGGCGGCGGTTTCGGCGGCGGCGCGGGCGCGCGTTCGTCCGGCGGGGCCCGCCCGGCCTCTGGCGCGAGCCCATTCAACGACGGCTTCGACGACGACGAAATTCCCTTCTGAGTCCGCTTTCAGAAGCGCGCGGACCAGCGCAGCGCGAGCCCCAGGTCGTCCGGCATCGCGGCGATATTGCCGCCTTGTTCCCGCAGGAAAAGATTGGCGCCCAGCCAGCCGGGGCCGACGGATCGCGCATAGCTCAGCTCGTGATTGCGTTCCCGGCCACCCGGCGCGAGGTCGAGCGGCACCACGCGGCTGGTGGCGACCTGCGTTTCCCAGTCCCACTGGTCTGGCAGGGCGAGATCGAAACGGCTGGCAACGACGCGCAGCGGCTGCGCGATGCGGATGCCCAGTAAATCGTCCGACGCGAAGAGATTGCGGCGGGCAAGGTCGATTGACCAGCTTTCGCTGGCGAGTTGGCCGCCCCGGGTGAGCAGGCCGCCGGCGGCCGCATGCGTCCAGCCATGTTGCCAGTTGGCCGAAAGGGTCAGTTGCGGCGCGACTCGCATCGATCCGCCGAGCCTCGCGAACAGCGTGCGAGCGGACTGGCCGCCGAGTAGCGGATCGAACCGGGCGCCAAGCGCGCTTGCCGGTTCGTCCATGAGAGTCAGGCCAGCAGAAAGGGCGGCCGCGCTCCGCTCCATTCCGATCGTCATGCTGACGGCATGATAAGGAGCAGGGCGCGTCGCCACCGGGTCGGTCACGCCGGGCCGATGCACAGGCGCGCCGACATGGCCGGTCTCAAAGCCGCCTGTCAGGCTGAAGCCTTCGCCCAGCCTGCGGGAGAGCATCATGGCGCCTGCCGGCCGCAAATCTCCGCGCTGCGCATCGAAGCCATGGTCGGCCATGAGGAACGTGGGTGCAGCGCCGCCCCGCGCGCGCGTTGCAAGCGCGGAGAAGCCGGTTCGCAAGCCGAGCGTCATGGCCATGTCGGTGGAAAAGCGGGCTTCCAGGACGCCGGAGAGAAGGCGGGATTGGCGCCCGCGCTCCACATCCAGAAGCGATGATCCGGCGGAAGACAGGCTTCCCATGACCGGCGCCACGTTCAGCGAGAGGGCCAGCGCCTCGCTCCCCATTGTGACATGGCGCGCATGCTGGTCGAGCGCGGCGCCGAGTGAGTGCATGGACCCTCGCCGCAGGAAGCCCGGCGAGAGATCGACCCGGTAGGCGCGCGCCAGAGCATCGAGCGCGACGGTGCCGAGCGCTGCGCCGGTCACGTCACCCATGGGCGCGGAGAGCGCGCTGTTCGCGCCGGGCGTGACGGCGAGGCCAGTGCCGGCGACGCGAAGCTGCCCCTGCGGCGCGAACGCCGCCGCCACGTCGAGAATGCCCCTGCCATAGCGCGCGTCCGCGCCGGGCGCGCCGACGTCCCGTGCCGTCGAGAGCAGCAGATCCACGATCTGCCTGCCGGAGAGATTGGGGAAGGCCTGTGCCAGCAGCGCCGCGGCACCCGATATCTGCGGCGCGGCCAGCGACGTGCCGGTATAGAGATAGTCCACGCCCTCATGATCGATGGTGCGCACGCGATTGCCCAGCGCGGCGAGGCTCACCGTTTCGAAGCCGAAAACGCCTGCCGAGAAGCCGCTCACCGTGTCATTCTCGTTCACGGACGAAGCGATGATGACCAGTCCGCGAGCATAAGCGGGATCAGCGAAGGATTGCGCGAGGGCGTCCGGCGAGACCAGCGGCGCTTCGCCCTCGAGATTGTTGCCGGCGGCAACGACGATGATAGTGCCGGCCGCCGTGGCGCGGCTCACTGCCTGCAGCAGCTGGCCGGGGGCCGTCCCCCCGCCGAGCGAGATGTTGATGACCCGGGCGCCGTTTTGCCATGCGTGATCGATGGCGCTGGCGATTGCGCTGG
Source organism: Sphingobium lignivorans (assembly GCF_014203955.1). Classification (NCBI taxonomy): domain Bacteria; kingdom Pseudomonadati; phylum Pseudomonadota; class Alphaproteobacteria; order Sphingomonadales; family Sphingobiaceae; genus Sphingobium; species Sphingobium lignivorans. The sequence goes on along the minus strand of NZ_JACHKA010000001.1, from coordinate 3,911,367 downwards.
TAGGGTGCGTGCAGCCGCTGTCGCTGCAATTGCTTTGGTCGTCCGTGCGCAAGGCCATGAGCGTCGCGCCCCAGGCCATGCCCATGATGTGCCGGTCATTGCGTCCGGCGGCGAGGACGGCCGAGACCGCGGTGCCGTGCCCCTCGACGTCCGCATAGCTCGTGTTGCTGCCAAAGCCCCGCGAGGCGGCGCTGATGCGACCGGTGAACTCGCCGGCAGGATCGGAGAGGCCACTGTCCAGGACTGCCACCGTGACGCCTGCGCCCGAGGCACCTGCGGCATAAGCCGTTATCCCGCCATGATGGGACGGCCCGCTGGACTGCCGATACTCCGCGGTGTCGAAGCTGGCGGCCGGTGTGGGCGTTGGCGAAGGTGCGGGTGTTGGCGCAGTCGTCGGGGCAGGCGTCGGCAAGGGAGAAGGCGCCGGCGCCGGCGTCGAATTGATGCTGCCGCCACCGCCACAGGCGGAAAGGGCCAGTATAAGTGCCGGAATGGTTCCCCGTCGCGGCCAGCGCGTCATGCTGCTCGATGCTCCCCGTCCGCCCGAATCCCCCCCGGGCGTTTAGGCGCCTCACCCTATAGCAGGATGGTTAAGGAGGCATGCAGCCTCGATGGAGAGGTTGGGGCCGTTCAGTCGCCGCCGAGCGCCAGCAGGGCATAGGTCGCGAGCCAGTGCTCTCCCATATAGTCACCCGCGACATGCGGCAGGCTGGCATCGAGATGAGCCTGCAGCACCGGCGCGATGACAGCCTCCAGCGGATGGGGCGCGAGCCGGGCGCCGATGGCGCGCCAGCACCATGCCCGGGACAGGTTGAGGCCGTCGAGATGCGCAATCTTCCCGTCGCTGCGATCCGAGACGAGAGCGGGCGTGAAAAGCGTCGCGGGCTGCCCCGATGCGGCGCGGGGCAGGAATGCCCCGAACCAGCGTGCGAATTCTTCCCGTGGCAGCACGCGGCTCATCAGCAGTGCTTCGCAGAGGGCAGAGGAAAGGAATTCGTCACCGCCCGGCTCCCAGGCCTGGCAATCGCGATCTTCCATGAACCAGTCCCGTGCGCGCTGCTCGATCAGCGTCCGCAGTGACGGGTCGCGCTCTTCCGCCCAGCGATGCGCCAGCGTGAGCGCGAAGCTGGAGTTGAAATGCGTGCCGACGCGGATGGGATAAGTGAGCTTGGGCAGATGATTGGCGAGACGGCCGGCGAGATTGTGGGCCAGTGGCTCGATGGCATCCGCCCAGGGTCCGTCATGCTGCGTCAGCTCATGGTGCAGCGCGAGCAGCCAGGCCCAGCCATAGGGCCGGGAGGCATTGCCGCCATTGGGCCGCTCGAACCAGGCGATCTCGCCTGCGACCTTGTCCGGCACCAGCATGGCGTCGGCCCGCGCCCGGATCTCGGCGGCCTCCAGCATGGCCGGGAAGAGCCGCATCAGGCGCATGACCTGCCACCAGCCATGCACGCAGCTATGCCAGTCGAAGCTGCCATGGAAGATGGGATTGTGGGTGATGGGCGGCCGCGCATCTGCCGGGCCGTTCATCACCAGATCCATCTTGTAGGGATATTGCCGGCCCAGATGGCCAAGGGTGAGCCGCGCGAAGCGGGACGCGATGTCGGGCGTGAGATCTGTCATCGGAAAGCCAGTAGATAGATGAGCGCGATGTTGACAGCGAGCAATGGGAGGGCGGTGCCGATCTGGCGACGGATCACGCCATATTCGTCCTTCAGCTCCAGCAATGCCGCGGGCACGAGATTGAAGTTGGCGGCCATCGGCGTCATCAGCGTGCCGCAGAAGCCGGCGAGCATGCCGATAGCGGATATGATGGTGGGGTCGCCGCCGTAGCGCGTGATGAGCAGGGGCATGCCGATCGCGGCGATCATCACCGGAAAGGCAGCGAAGGCATTGCCCATCACGATGGTGAAGAGCGCCATGCCGAGGCCGAAGGCGATCACGGCGCCGAGCAGGCTGCCCTCGGGGATGGCAAGCTGGATGATGCCGCCCACCGCCTCGCCCACTCCGGCGAGCGCGAACACGGCGCCCAGGCTGGCGAGCATCTGTGGCAGGATGGCCGCCCAGCCGACCTGATCCATCAGCCGCCGGCCCTGCTGCAGCGGTAGCATCGGCGCGGCGCGCAGGCGGGCATGGCCATAAGCGAGCGCCAGCAGCACACCCAGAGCGAGGCTGATGAGCGTCACCTGCTTCACATCGATGAGCGTCGGCAAATGGCGTAGGGCGACGGTGCCGAGCAGGGCGCTCGCCGGAATGACCAGGGCGATCAGGAACAGCCCGTTGCCGAAGCGGCGGCTGCGCTCCGCGCGCAGGGCGGGGGCCACGTCCCCGCCGCCGCTCCGGCCTAGTGCGCCGATCCCGGCAATGGCAACCAGCGCGAGCACGAGCAGCCCGTTGCCCAGGTCACCCAGGAAGTCGCCAGCCCACATGCTGAGTGCCATCAGGCCCCAGAAGGCGGCATTGCCGAACCGCTTCGGATTGGCATTGTCGGAGAGGCCGAGCACGGCGAAAGCCGCGAAGGCCCCGCCCGCGAGCACATAGACCCAGCCGAGCGTGATCATGGCCGGGTCTCCGTCCCTTCGGCCTTAAGGGCACTGACGCGCCGGTCGAGCCGCCACAGCCGGAAACCATGGATGAGGAAGGCACTGATCGCAGTGGGAATTGCCCACAGCGAAAGCTGGAGCGGCTGGACATGAATGCCATATTGGTCGAGCAGGCCGACGATGAGCAGGATCGACCCGATGGCGAGGAAGATATCCTCGCCGAAGAAGAGGCCGACATTGTCCGTCGCCGCGGACCAGCCCTTGATTTCCTCGCGCATCTCCTCGGGCAGGTCGCCCGCCTGCGCCTCGGCGGCGGCCTGCGCCATCGGTGCAACCAGCGGACGCACCGTCTGGGGATGTCCGGCAACCGAGGTGAGGCCGATCGCCGCCGTTGCCTGTCGCAGCAGCAGATAGCCGGTGAGGAGCTTGCCGACCGTGGCGCCTCTCAGCCCGCCGATCAGCGCCTTGGCCCGCTCCTGCAGCCCATAGGCCTCGAGCAGGCCGATGACCGGCAGCACGATCCAGATGATGCTGACATAGCGGGTCTCGTTGAAGGCCTTGCCGAAAGCGGAGACGATGGCGATCGGATCGAGACCGGCGGCCAGCCCCGTCACCAGCGCCGAGACCATGATGACGAGTAGCGGATTGAAGCGGAGCATGAAGCCCACGACGATCACCGCAATGCCGAGCAATACCCACATGATGTCAGCGCCCCCCTGTTCCGGCCGTCATGGCTTTTGCCGTTCCATCCAGCCATTGATCGCATGGCGGCGTGAGCGGGTCATGCCTTGCCGTAGCCTCCGCCGCCGGGCGTCTCGATGACGAAGACGTCGCCCGGTGCCATTTCCACCGCCGCTGTCGCCCGCAGCGATTCGACACGACCGTCTGCTCGCTCGACCCGGTTCGCGCCGGGCGCGCCGGGCTCCCCGCCGGCAAGCCCGAATGGCGGGACAGCGCGACGGTTGGACAGGATGCCCGCGGTCATCGCTTCGCGGAAACGGATTCGCCGCACGGCCCCGTCGCCGCCCCGATGCGCACCGGCCCCGCCCGAACCGCGGCGGATGGCAAAACTCTCGAGCAGAACCGGAAAACGGGTCTCCAGGATCTCGGGGTCGGTGAGGCGGCTGTTGGTCATGTGCGTCTGGACGACGCTGGTACCGTCGAAATCCGGCCCGGCCCCCGAGCCGCCGGCGATGGTTTCGTAATATTGATGGCGGGCATTGCCGAACGTGAAGTTGTTCATGGTGCCCTGCGCGGCCGCCATGGCGCCGAATGCCCCGAACAGCGCATCCGTCACCACCTGGCTGGTCTCGACATTGCCTGCCACCACGGCTGCAGGATGGCGCGGATGGAGCATCGAGCCTTCCGGAACGATGAGCGTCACCGGCCGCAGGCAGCCCTCGTTCATGGGAATGGGATCGTCCAGCATGGTGCGCAGCACGTAAAGCACCGCGGCGCGCACCACCGGCAACGGCGCGTTGAAATTGCCGGGAAGCTGCGCGCTGGTGCCAGTGAAGTCGATGGTGACGGCGCGCGCGTCGCGGTCGATGGTGACGCGGACCGTCACCTGCGCGCCATTGTCCATGGCATAGCGGAAATCCCCGTCGCCAAGGCCCGCGATCAGGCGGCGAACCGCTTCCTCGGCCTGCGCCTGGCAATGGCCCATATAAGCAGCGACCACATCCGCGCCCTGCTCGGCGCTGATGCGGCGCAACTCGGCCGCGCCTTTCGCGCAGGCCGCGACCTGCGCCTTCAGGTCCGCCAGATTCTGCCCGATGTTGCGGGAGGGCCAGCGGCCCGACCCCAACAGGGCGGAAATCTCAGCATCGAGGAACCGCCCGTCCGCCACGATCAGCACATTGTCGAGCAGCACACCTTCTTCCTCGACGCTGGTGCTGCCGGGCGGCATCGATCCCGGGGTGATGCCGCCAATGTCCGCATGATGACCGCGCGCCGCCACGAAATAGGCCGGGGCGGCATCCGCAGCGTCGACGAACACCGGCATGATGACGGTAATGTCGGGCAGATGGGTGCCGCCCTCATAAGGCGCGTTGAGCGCATAGGCATCGCCCGGGCGAATGCCGCGCCCGTCGCGCCCGTCCCCACGCCGCCGCAGGATGGTGCGCACGCTTTCGCCCATCGAGCCCAGATGCACTGGCATGTGCGGCGCGTTGGCGACGAGATTGCCCTGCGCATCGAACAGCGCGCAGGAAAAATCCAGTCGCTCGCGAATGTTGACGGATGAGGCACTGTGCTGGAGGGCCGCGCCCATTTCCTCGGCAATCGCCATGAACAGCCCGCCCATGATTTCCAGGCGCACCGGGTCGGCCTGCCTGTCGTCCGCCTTCTCCTGCACGCGCGGCAGATAGCGGGTAAGCAGCAATGATCCCTCGTCATGGACCTGCGCGCGCCAGCCCGGCTCGACGATGGTGGTGGAGACCGTATCGATGATGATCGCGGGCCCCTCCACCCTGAATCCGATGGCGAGCTGGGCCCGGTCATAGAGCGGCGCATCATGCGTCGTGCCGGCCATGAACGTGCGCACCGTCTCGAGCGGCGGCGCGGACTGCGCCGGCATCGGCAGGTCGAGCGTGCTTGCGGCGTCGCCCGGGAGCACCGCCTCAACGCGGATCATCTCGGCAACCAGCGGTGCCGAACCGACGAAGCCGAAGCGCTCGCGATAGGCCGCCTCGAATGCTGCCTTCATGTCCGCGAGCGGGCCGTGCGGAACTTCGATAAGGCTGTCGGTGCCCTCGAGACGGAGCATCACGGCCGCTTCTCGATGCAAGGGCCCCTCGACACCCTGCGCGCGCAGCGCTGCTTCCGCGGCATGGCCGAGCGCGGCGATGGACGCGGCCAGATCCGCCGGGCCGGTGGTGCGGTCCAGCGAAAGGCTCACCGTGCGCTCGCGCACCTCGCGCCGGTCGGCCAGCCCCATGCCATATGCCGAGAGCACGCCCGCGAGCGGATGGATCATCACCCGGTCCATACCGAGCGCATCGGCCACGAGGCAGGCATGCTGCCCACCCGCGCCGCCGAAGCAGGCGAGCGTGTAGCGCGTCACGTCATGGCCGCGCTGGACGGAGATGGCCTTGATCGCGTTCGCCATGTTCGCGACGGCGATGGCGATGAACCCCTCCGCGGCCTGTTCCGGGCTGAGCACGCGGCCGGTCGCACTGTGCACTTCCTCGACGAGGGCGCCGAACATGTCGCGCACCACGGCGGCGTCGAGCGGTTGGTCGCCCGACGGGCCGAACACGCTCGGGAAATGATGCGGCACGATCTTGCCGAGCATCACATTGCAGTCGGTCACGGTCAGCGGGCCGCCGCGCCGGTAGCAGGCCGGGCCGGGCACCGCGCCGGCCGATTCCGGCCCCACGAAGAAGCGCGTGCCGTCGAACCCGCAGATCGATCCGCCGCCCGCCGCGACGGTATGGATGCGCATGATCGGCGCCCGGATGCGCGCGCCCGCGATCATCGTCTCGCTGTCCCGCTCATACTGGCCCGCGAAGTGGGAGACGTCGGTGGAGGTGCCGCCCATGTCGAAGCCGATTACGTGATCGATCCCCGCCGCCCGCGCGGTGCGGGCCATGCCGACGATACCGCCCGCGGGGCCCGAGAGGATCGCATCCTTGCCGTGAAAGGCGTTCGCCGCCGTCAGGCCGCCATTGGACTGCATGAACAGCGCATCGACGGCCGGGCCCGCCTCGCCCTGAAGCACCTCGACATAGCGGCGCAGCACGGGGGAGAGATAGGCATCCACCAGTGTCGTGTCGCCTCGCCCGACCAGCCGGATGAGAGGCGCGACGTCATGGCTCACCGAAACCTGCGTGAAGCCGATGTCGCGCGCGATGCGCGCCAGCCTCGCTTCATGCGCCGTGTAGCGATAGCCGTGCATCAGCACGATGGCGACGGCGCGCAGGCCCGTGTCATAAGCGCGCTGCAGGTCCGCGCGCGCCTTTGCCTCGTCGAGCGGGAGAAGCACCTCGCCGGCCGCGCTCACCCGCTCGGTCACTTCGATGACGGCGGCATGGACCGGCTCCGGCCGCACGATATGCCGCGCGAACAGTTCGGGCCGCTCCTGGTAGCCGATGCGGAGCGCATCGCCGAAACCGCGCGTGATGACCAGCGCGGTCGGTTCGCCCTTACGCTCCAGCAGCGCGTTGGTGGCGACGGTGGTGCCCACGCGGATGTCGGCCGCCGGCAGCGGTCCGTGCGCCACGCCCATGATCCGCCGCATCGCAGCGACGGCAGCATCGCGATAGTGTTCCGGATTTTCGGAAAGCAGCTTGGCCGTGACGATGCGCCCATCCGGCGCGCGCGCGATCACATCGGTGAAAGTGCCCCCGCGATCCACCCAGAACTGCCAGCGCCCGATTGTCATGGATGCTCTGCCTAGAGTATTTTTCCGGCGGATGGAAACATCTGCCGATCCCGAGCCGGCTGCGCGTCCGGCGCATGTCAGCGGTGGCGCAGCTGGCGACTGATCTCGGTAATCAGAAGCTGTTCCAGCGCATCGACCGCGCGTGGCGCACGCGGCGACCGTGCAATGATCCGCCGCATCGGCTCCAGCTCGGGGCCAAAGCGCACAAGCCGACCTTCCGCGAGGGCGGGCGCGACCTGTTCTTCCGTGAGGATCGAGACGCCCAGGCCCTCCTCGACGATGGTCTGGATGACGTCCGGAAAATCCAGATAGCGCACCGCGCGGCGGGGGCGGATGCCGGCGGCATTGAGTTGCCGCTCCAGCCAGTGTTCGGCCGCGCCGCCGAAATCGGGGAGGATGAACTGAAGATCCTCCACGGCCAGCCTCCCCGTCTCCAGCAGATGGAGCGTCTCGGGCGCGCCGACCAGCAGGATGGGCACGTCGCCCAGCACATGGATGTTTGGCAGGCGCAGCGGCGGGCGGCCGATCGTGTACAGAAGCAGGTCGATGTCCCGTTTCTCCAGCGCCGCGGCGATCTGCCCCGGCGCCACGGCGGGGACGATCTGGACCTCGATGTTCGGGAGCTCCGTATAAATGCGGGCCATCAGGGACCGGAGAAAGAGATCACGGGAGCGATCGCCGAGGGAGAGGCGGATCGTCGTCTTTTCCTCGGCGTCGCGGGGCGCGGCCTTGCCGCGCAGGGGCTGGCTGGCGGAGAGCAATGTTTCGGCCCGCTGCAGCATCTCGAAGCCCTCGCGGGTCAGGACCGGCGTGGTCCCGCGCCGCCGGTCGAACAGCTTGTAGCCCAGATGCCTTTCGAGCGTGCTCATATGATCGCTGACGGCGGGTTGGGAAATGCCGAGCTGGTCGGCGGCGAGCGCAAAGCTGCCCGATCGTGCGACGGACACGAAGATGTCGAGCTGACGCAGGGTGAAGTCCCCAGCCTGTCGTCGCATTGCCGCTTACCAACCCTCCCTGATAAGGAATGGCTTATGGGATTAATAAGTCATTAATGAGTTGCTTTGTCAACAAAAGGCCTGCCTTATATTCCCAGGTGAAGCGAGGGGGCGCGGAACCTGCCGGAAAGGCGAAAATGATGCTGCGGAATGAGGCTGTCGAGCCAAACGCGAAGTCTGGCTGCCGGGGGGATGGCGGTCGGGTGGCGGCCCAGGGGGTGGGGCCGTCCGCGATCCTTGGCTCGGTGCCGGTCGTCGATCGGTTTCTCGTCAAGACGCACATGAGAGTCCAGCGCTGACGGGTCGCACGGAGCCGCGCCGGCCCAGTCCCGGCGCGGCTCCGATTTTCAATATGACTCCGCGGCATGCGCAACCTTTCGACCTGCGTCGCTGCCGCATGATCCGGAGCTCATCTGGTCAGAACGAGAAGCGTATCGTGCCGCCCCAGGTGCGCGGGTCGGCAAGCTGCGCGGAGATCAGGCCGGTGTTGCCGGGCGTGACCGCCAGCGATTCAAAGTAGTCCTCGTCGAATGCATTGCGCACCCAGCCGAAGAGATCGAAGCCGTCCGTGCGGAATCCGAGGCGGAAATTGTGCACCGAATAGCCGTCGATATCCGTGTAGATCGACCGGGAGGCGTTGGACGAGAATTTGGAGCGATAGCTCGCGTCATAGCCAAGATAGGCCTGGCCTTGGCGGCCGAGGACAGTGGCGGGGATGTTGTATTCGGCGCCCCAGGAGAATGCCCATTTGGAGATGCCGGGCAGCCACTGCCCAGAGACATCGCAATTGGCGGGGCTGTTGGCGCCCGGGGTTGCGGGCGGTCCGGGCGGCGTACCGGTCGCGCCGCCCGCCAGCTCGGGCGGGCAGGGCGCATCGACGAACTTCCTGAACTCGTGATCGGTGAAGGCCCCGCTCAGATAGGCGTTGAGGCGATCGGACGGGCGGACCGAGAAGTCCGCCTCGATGCCGCGCACGCGGACCTTCTCGGCATTGGCAAGATAGCCGCGCAGCACATTGCTGCCGCTCACATTGCTGATGACGCTGGCCTGGAAGTCCTTGATCTCCGTCCAGAAGCCAGTGATGTTGAAAGTGCCGCGACGGTTCCAGAACTGCGTCTTGATGCCCGCCTCGAAATGATCGACTTTCTCGGGCTTGATCTGGGCGACCTCGAGCGCCGGCGTGCCATCGCCCCGGCTCGGCACGCCGTTGAGGTTGATGCCGCCCGTCTTGAACGATCGCGCATAGGTGGCATAGGCCATCACGTCGTGCGCCAGCTCATATGACAGGTTGAGGTCGTAGGAGAGGTTCCAGTCGCTGAAGCGCGGCTCGAAGAATTGCGAAGCCTGCGTTCCGCGCTGCGCCGCCGTCCACGGATCGTTGTAATAAGGATGCGTCGTATCGTTGGTGATGAGCTGGCGCGTGCCGTCGGACGCGGTACCGGTCACGACCGAATCATAGACGCCATCCTTCCGGTCGTAATTCACGCGCACACCGGGAGAAATGGTCAGGCGGTCCGTGACCTTCCAGTTGACCTTGCCGAATGTCGCGAGGCTGAGATTGTCGAGGCGAATGTCATTCTCCGCGACGATGCCGTTGAGCACTGCCGGATTGCGCGACAGGGCATTGCTCGGTGCGAGCAGCCATGCACTCGCCGCGGGTCCGGTCTCCTGGATGCCGCTGGTGCGGATTTCCTGATAAAATGCGAAGGCGCCGACCACGAAGTCCAGCTTGTCCGCCGCGTAGGCATAACGCAGTTCCTGCGTGTACTGGTTCTGCTTGGTCGGGTTGTTGACCTTCGTATAGACGGGGAGACCCGTGAAATCGCGGTCATTCTTCGGCCCCCAGTCCCAGTAGCGCCAGGCGGTGACCGACGTCAGCGTGCCGGGTCCGAGATCCCATTCCAACCGGGCCGACAGGCCGCCATGCTCGTTGCGCGCCGAAAGATCGGCGTCGAGATCGGTCAGGCGGTCGAAGGGGTTGGTGCTCGGCACCTGATAGCCCGGGAACAGGGCGGTCAGGGCGGTATATTGCCGATTGAGCGCGCGCTGTGTCGTGCCGACACGGGCATAGATCTGGCCGCAGCAGATCGGATCCTGAAGATTCCAGTCGCCCGACAGGGTGAGGCGCACGTCCGCGCCCGGTTTCCACAGCAGCGCGCCCCGGATGCCGATATTATCCTGCGAGTTGATCCATGTGTCGGTCGTCACATTGTAGATCGTGCCCCGGCGATCCGTGCTCGAGATGCTGAGGCGCGCCGCCAGCGTATCGCTGAACGGGCCGGACACCGAAGCCTTGGCTTGCTTGAAGCCGAGATTGCCTACGGAGATCTCGGCCTTGCCTTCGAAATCGAAGCTGGGCGGGCGCGTTGTGATGTTGATGGCGCCGGCGGTCGTGTTCTTTCCGTAGAGCGTGCCTTGCGGGCCGCGCAGCACCTCGATCTGCTCGACGTCGACAAAGTCCAGCGTCGCCGCGGCGATGCGGTTGTAATAGACCTGGTCGATGTAGATGCCGACGCCCTGCTCGAAACCGTCGTTCGTGAGGCCGAATGGCGCGCCGATGCCGCGAATGTTGATGAAGGTGTTGCGCGGATTGGTGGAGAAGAACTGCAAGGTGGGCTGCAACTGGGTGAGGCGGTTGATATTGTAGGCCCCCTGGGCATCGAGGGCCTCGCCTGCCAGCACCGAGATGGCGATGGGAACATCCTGCACGTTCTCGCTGCGCCGCCGCGCGGTGACGACGATCTCGCCGGAGCGGCTCTCGGCCTGTGGTACCGTCGGATCGTCCTGAGGTGGCGTGGAGTCCTGCGCCAGGGCAGCGGTGCCGGCCAGGAGCGCCGTGGCAAGCGTACTGGCGGTGAGAAGGAAGCGGTGGACCATTGGTGTTCCCCTTGTCTGATGAAGGGACACCTCCGGTGGTCCGGTCGGCATCTATGATTTCAGCGATTTTGATGATGGCGAGCCCATGCGGACGGGCAGGGCCAGGACAGGCCCGATAAGCTCAGGTGCTCAGCCGGGTCTTCTCGGTGACCTCAATCTGGACCAGTCGGCCTTCGTGCACCGTCAGATGGACGGCACCGAATTTGAGCCGGTCGAGCGCCTGGCGGACAAGCGCTATTCCGGCGGAAAGCTGGTCCGTCCGCTCGGGTCGTTCTTCAGCCTCGGGTGGGGAGTGCGGCATGGTTCCTCCTGTTGCACGGTCGATGATCATGCGGAGGTGCAAACATAACAAAACCAGTTTAGTTGACAATAGTGAGTGAGAAACTTTTGCTTCGGGACGGGGAACCGGGTCTTGGATGCGACGAAGCCGGCCCTCCCGCACGCGGAGCAGCCGCTTGGGCGAGCAATTCCGGTAGGGCTAATTCGGCGCTGCCGTGCCGGTCTGGAGGCCCTGGACGACGCGTCGCGCGAAAACCCATTGCCCGTCCTCACGCGCCAGTTCGTCTTCGTAGCGCGCGGCGAGAGCGGCCGAGGGCCTGCCCGCGTCGTCGGGCACCATGTAGAGCGACATGGATGTGGCGCGGGCATGGTCAGGCCCCTGAAACACCACCACTTCATTGAAGAAGAGGTGAAAGGCCGGCTCCCGAAATCCCATCGCATTGGCGGCAAAGATCTTGCGCATCATCCCGGCGGCTTCGGGCCCGGTGGCTTGTCGGCCGTTCCCGGCGACATAGACGCCAGCCTTGCCGAACAGCTTGCCGAACCCCTCGAAATCCCGGGCATCGAGCGTGCGGCCATAAGCGACGAGCAGGGCGTGGATGGCAGCGCGATCGGCGGTCTCGTCGCGTTGCGCCGCGGCTGGCAGCGCGCTGCCGATCAGCAGCATCGCGGCGAGAAGAAGGCGCAGCGCCCTCATTGTGCCGGTCGACGCTTGCGGATGAATTCCATCCATTCGGCGGGCGTCGGCATGACGGGGGTGTCGACGCGGCGCAGGATCTTCCATGCCCCGTCCTCGCGGATGAACTCGTCTTCATAGATCCCGGCCAGTGCTGGCGTTGGTGCACCATCCGGCCCGCGCAGGACGAGCAGGTGGCGGGAGCGGGCGCGCGCCCGGTCCCCCTCGATGTCGATCTGCGGATTGGAGGAGATGTGATAGCTTTCGGTGTTCACGTAGCCGGGTGGCGGGGCGCCATAGAGGTCGATCAGCATCTTGTGGATCGCTTCGCGGCCCTTGTGGACTGTCTTGCCGTTCACCCACTCGCCTTCCCGCGCAAACAGGGCGGCATAGCCGGCATAGTCGCGCGCATCCTGCGTTGCGGAATAGTCGACGAGCACGCGCCGGATCGCGAGTTCGTCCTCTATCCGCTGCAACCGCGCCTCCACCGTGCGGGGGGCATCGCCCGCCAGCGCGACCGCCGGCATGCCGAGCGTGGCGAGCAGGATCGCCAGTGCCGAGACGCGGACGATCATCGTGTTCTGGCCTTGTCTTCAAGGCCGGCCGGCGGAGGCGGGGGCGGCGCATTGCCGTCGCGATAGGGAATGATGCCGTTCGTGACGCGCTTCATGATCTTCCACGTCCCGTTCAGGCGCACGAGGTCGTCCTCATAGCGGCCGGCGAGCAGAGGGGCAGGCCGGTCGGCATCCTGCGCCTTGGTCAGGAACAGATATTTGGAGACGACATGGGCCTTGTCGCCTTCGATCTCGATCAGCGCGTTGGACAGGAGATGATAGCTGGTCTTGTTGATCCAGCCCGGCTCGGCCTTGCCCAGTCTTTCCTCCAGCATGGCCTGGATCGCTTTTGGACCCCTTGCGCGCCCCAGCCCGCCGATCCACTCGCCCTCCGGCGCGAAGAGCCCTGCATATCCGGCGAAATCCCGGGCATCGAGATACGTGCCATATTGCACGAGAATGCGGCGGATGGCGGACTCGTCCTCCATGCGCTGCACGCGCTGTTCGAGCGTCTGCGCGTTGGCAGCGCCCGCACTTGCCATGGATAGCGCACACAGGGCGGCAGCGGTCGCAAGTCTCTTGAGCATGTCCATCCTCTCCCTCCGCGCGCCTCATGGCGTCGCGATGGAGGCAGACGCTAATTTGCGCAGATGGAAATGAAAATGGACATGCTTGCCGCGCGAGGGGCTGACCGCGCGCTTCGTATCCTCAGCGCAGCTGCCGGCCCTCGATCGGATAGGCAGGGTCCGTATAGCCCGGTGTCGAGGCATGGCCCGGCGGCACGAGCGCATCGACGAAGGCTTCGTCATCCGCGTCGATCTGCGCCGCGAGCGCGTCGATATAGCTGTCCCACTGGGCTTCGGTGCGGGGGCCGACGATGGCGGAACTGACGAAGCGATTGCGCAGGACCCAGGCGATCGCGAAGCTGATCGTGCTGATTCCCTTCGCCGCCGCGCGCTCTGCCACGGCCTGCGCGATGTCGAGAGATTCGGGGCGCCATTCGGTCTGCCTGATCCGCGGATCGCCACGAGCGACACGGGAGTCGGCGGGCGGCGGCGCGTCCTTGGCATATTTGCCGCTCAGCACGCCCCGCGCGAGCGGGCTGTAAGGCACCACGCCGACGCCGTAGTGGCCGGCTGCGGGGAGTTGCTCCACTTCGCTCAGCCGGTCGACCATGTTGTAGAGCGGCTGGCTGGCGACGGGCCGGTCCATGTTCAGCGCGTCCGCCGCGCGGCAGATCTCGGCGATGCGCCAGCCCTTGAAATTGGAGATGCCGTAGTAACGCAGCTTGCCCGCCGCGATGAGATCCTCGATCGCGCGCAGCCCTTCCTCGAACGGCGCGTTCACATCCGCCTTATGGAAGTAGAGCAGGTCGATATAGTCCGTGCCGAGGCGCCGCAGGCTTGCCTCGACATCCTGAACGATCCACTTGCGCGATTGCCCGCCCTCGTTGGGTCCCGTGCCGAAGACATGGCCGAACTTGGTGGCGAGGACCCAGTGATGCCGATGGCTGCGGATCGCCCGGCCTACGACTTCTTCCGAGGCGCCGCCATTATAGCCGTCGGCCGTGTCGATGAAGTTGACGCCCTGTCCCCGGGCCTTGTCGATGATCCTGCTCGATGTCGGTTCGTCGGTCGCGCCGCCGAACATCATCGTCCCCAGGCACAAGGGCGAGACCTTGAGGGCGCTTCGGCCGAGATAGCGATAGTCCATGTCAGGCTCTCCTCTTCCGTCCGTCTGCCCCGCCGATCAGGTGGGAACAAGACCCGCGTTATTCGCTACAATTGTAATAACTACCATGCTAATGATCGTCCAGCTTCAAGGAGAGGAGTTGTCTGATGGTCCAGTTGCGCAGTCTTGCCGCCGATTCGCCTTCGCGCCGTTCCCATTGGTATGCGCTCGGCCTGTCCGAGGAGGACATGCTCAAGCCCAAGATCGCGGTGGTGAACAGCTCCTCCGAGCTGGCGGTCTGCTATGCGCATCTGGATGGCATCGCGAAGATCGTGAAGGAGGCCGTACGCGCTGCGGGCGGCGTTCCTTTCGAGGTGCGCACGACGGCACCCTCGGATTTCATCACGGGCGCGGGCAAGCAGGGCAGCTACATTCTCTCGGCGCGGGATCTCGTCACCAACGACATCGAGGCGCAGGTCGAGGCGGCCATGCTCGATGGCATGGTCTGCCTTACCAGCTGCGACAAGACGCCGCCGGGCCACATGATGGCGGCGGGCCGGCTCAACATTCCCACCATCCTCGTCATCGGCGGCTATCAGGCTTCCGGCATGATCGGGAACGAGCATGTCGATCTGGAGGATCTCTGGTCAGGCTCCATCGCGACGCGCTTCGGCAAGCCTTTCCCGCATGACGAGCAGGAAATGATCCGGCAGGCCGTGCGCGGTCCCGGCGTGTGCGCGGGCATGGCCACGGCGAACACCATGCATTGCGTGGTGGAAGCGCTGGGCCTTTCCCTGCCCGGCTCTGCGCCTGTCCGGGCCAACAGCGAGAAGATGCAGGATGCCGCTCGCCGCTCCGGCGCGCGCATCGTCGAGATGGTCAATGAAGGGCTCACGCCCCGGCAGATCCTCACACCCGCCGCCTTTCGCAATGCCGTCGCGACGGTTCTGGCCGTCTCCGGTTCGATCAATGCGATCAAGCATTTGCAGGCGGTGGCGGTGGAAGCGCAGGTGGATGTCGATATCTTTGCCATGTGGGACGAGGTCGGCCGCAAGGTGCCCGTCCTCTCGGCCGTCCGGCCCAACGGGGAAGTGCGCATCGAGGAATTCGAGGATGCTGGCGGCGCAGCAGCGATCCTCAAGCAGCTTGCGCCGCTCATCGATACCGGCGCGCTGACCTGCACCGGCCGCACATTGGCGGAAAATCTGGAGGCCTTCGAGGTGATCGGGCCGGAGATCATCCGCCCGCTCGACCGGCCGATTTCGGAAGGCCCGTCCATCGCCATCCTGAAGGGGTCGCTTGCGCCCGAGAGCGCGGTGGTGAAGCTCGGGATTCGCGATGGCGCGCGTCCCGAATATTTCGAGGGGCCCGCCCGGGTGTTCGACAGCACGGCGCTCGCGCTCGATGCCATCGAGAACAAGGAGATCAACGCCGGCGACGTGCTCATCCTGCGCGGCCAGGGTCTCAAGGGCGGCCCGGCCATGGGCGGCGGCGGCTCGATCGTGCTGTTCGCCATCGATGCCGCAGGCATCGCCCGGGACACCGCGTTCATCACGGATGGCCAACTCTCCGGCCTGTGCCTCAAGGGGCTGACGGTGGCCGAAGTCGCGCCCGAGGCCGCGGTGGGCGGGCCGATCGGCCTTGTCCATGATGGCGATCGCATCCGCATCGACGTCGCTACCCGCAGCATCGACCTGCTGGTGGATGCCGCGACACTGGCTGCCCGCGCCGCCGAAGCGAAGGGGCCGAAGAAAGCGGAAGGCTATCTCGGCATCTATCAGCGGGACGTGCAGCCGATGTCCACGGGCGCCGTACTGATCGACTGAGCAGGACCGGCCCGCCGGCTACCGATCTCGCATCAAACGTCGAGATTGGCGACGTTCAGCGCATTGTCCTGGATGAACTCGCGGCGCGGCTCCACGACATCGCCCATCAGGCGCGTGAAGATCTCGTCGGCGATATCGGCCTGTTCGATCTCGACCCGCAGCATAGAGCGATTGTTCGGGTCCAGCGTGGTTTCCCAGAGCTGATCGGCGTTCATTTCGCCAAGACCCTTGTATCGCTGGATCGAGAGGCCCTTGCGCCCCGAGGCCAGCACGGCATCGAGCAGTTCCGAAGGGCGCGTGACCAGTACGCCACGTCCGGACGTGAGGGGCGCAGCGACGGCTGGTTGCGCTTCGCCATCCTCGTCCTCGCTCGCGGCGTCGGTCTGCTGCGCGGCCGAGCGGGCCGTCAGCAGCCGGCTCGCTGTCGCGTAGAGCGCGGCCTGCTCGCGCGCGAGCGTATCGAGCTTGCGCGCTTCCGCCGAGGTCAGGAATGCGGCCTCGATGATGTGATGATCGGTGACGCCGCGCACCAGCCGTTCGAGATGATAGCCGCCTTCCGCGGACAAGCGGCCGATCCAGCTGCCTTCCGGATCCGCGTCATCCAGCCAGGAGGCGGCGAGGGCGACGGCGCCGGTGCGGTCCTCCGCCCCCAGGGATGGCGCAAGGGCGCCGGCGAGCGCCAGCGCTTCGATGATCGCGCTGTCGTACCGCCGCGGCACATAGCGCATCAGCGACCGCATGCGCCGGGCATGATCGATAAGATCGCGCAGGTCCTTGCCGGAGCGCTGCCCCGAGCTGGTCTCAAGCACCATCGTGTCGACGCCATTGTCCACGAGATACTGGTCCAGCGCCGCTTCGTCCTTGAGGTAGACCTCGGACCGCCCGCGCGACGCCTTGTAGAGCGGCGGCTGGGCGATGTAGAGGTGGCCCGCCTCGATGATCTGCGGCATCTGCCGGTAGAAGAAGGTGAGTAGCAGGGTGCGGATATGCGCCCCGTCCACGTCGGCGTCCGTCATGATGACGATCTTGTGGTAGCGCAGCTTTTCGAGATTGAAGTCGTCGCGGATGCCGGTGCCCATCGCCTGGATGAGGGTACCGATTTCCTTCGATCCCAGCATGCGGTCGAACCGAGCGCGCTCGACGTTCAGGATCTTGCCGCGCAACGGCAGGATCGCCTGGAAATGACGATCGCGTCCCTGCTTGGCGGAGCCGCCGGCCGAGTCACCCTCGACGAGGAACAGTTCGGACTTGGAAGGATCGCGCTCCTGGCAGTCGGCCAGCTTGCCGGGCAGGGAAGCGATGTCCATTACCCCCTTGCGGCGGGTCAGTTCGCGGGCGCGCTTGGCGGCTTCGCGCGCGGCTGCGGCATCGACGACCTTCTGGATGATCGACTTGGCGTGGCCCGGATTCTCCTCGAGCCATTCCTGCATCTTGTCCGCCATCAGGCTTTCGAGCGGCTGGCGCACTTCGGAGGAGACCAGCTTATCCTTGGTCTGGCTGCTGAATTTGGGATCGGGCAGCTTGACCGAGACGATGGCCGTCAGCCCTTCGCGCATGTCCTCGCCTGTCAGGCTGACCTTCTCCTTCTTGAGCAGGCCGGACTTGTCGCCATAGCTGTTGAGCGTGCGGGTGAGCGCCGCGCGGAAGGCCGCGAGATGCGTGCCGCCGTCACGCTGGGGGATGTTGTTCGTGAAGCACAGGACGTTCTCGTAATAGCTGTCGTTCCACTCCAGCGACACGTCGATCCCGATCCCGTCGCGATCGGCCGAAATGGCGATCGGTTCGGGCATGAGCGATTGCTTGTTGCGGTCCAGCCATTTCACGAAAGCGGCGATGCCGCCTTCATAATAGAGATCATGCTCCTTGAACTCGGCGTGGCGCTTGTCGCGCAGCAGGATGCGGACGCCCGAGTTCAGGAAAGCGAGCTCGCGATAGCGATGCTCCAGCTTGTCGAAATCATATTCGGTGACATTCTTGAACGTCTCCGTGGACGCCATGAACGTGACGCGCGTGCCTTTCTTGGCCTTGCCGCCCACCACCGGCGCGTCGCCGCGCACGATCAATGGCGCCTCGGCATCGCCGTGGCGAAAGCGCATCCAGTGTTCCTTGCCGTCGCGCCAGATGGTCAGTTCCAGCCATTCTGAAAGGGCATTCACGACCGATACGCCCACGCCGTGGAGACCGCCCGAGACCTTGTAGGCATTGTCGTCGGATGTGTTCTCGAATTTGCCGCCGGCGTGGAGTTGGGTCATGATGACTTCAGCGGCCGAAATTCCTTCTTCCCGATGGATGTCGGTGGGAATGCCGCGGCCATTATCCTCCACGGACACGCTGCCGTCCGCGTTGAGCTCGATCAGCACCAGGTCGCAATGCCCCGCCAGCGCTTCGTCGATGGCATTGTCGCTGACCTCAAACACCATGTGGTGCAGGCCCGACCCGTCATCGGTGTCGCCGATATACATGCCCGGCCGCTTGCGCACGGCATCCAGGCCCTTCAGCACCTTGATGCTGTCGGCGCCATATTCATTGCTCTTGGGGGGATTGCTCGTCTGGTCCGTCATAAAGAGCATATAGGAAGTGGGCACGGGGAACGGAAGCGAAATGCGCCCCCGGAAGCGGCGGCCACGCCAGGCCGCTCAGCGGCCTGGTCGGGCGTGCTGCGGGGCCGGCGCCCGGAAGAGCGGCGCGCCGGCCGGCAGATCAGGCCGCGGTGCGGGGCTTCTTGCTTTCCTGGTAGCGTTCGATCGCCTCGACCACGATCCGGCGCGCGTCGGCCGCGTCGCCCCAGGTGCCGACGCGGACCCATTTCTCCGCCTCGAGATCCTTGTAGTGTGTGAAGAAGTGCTCGATCTGCTTGAACACGATGTCCGGCAGATGCTCCTTCTCGGTCACGTTCGAATAATAGGGGAAGGTCTTGTCGTCGGGAACGCAGAGCAGCTTCTCGTCGCCGCCATGCTCGTCCTCGAGGTTCAGCACCGCGATCGCGCGCGCGCGCACCACGCAGCCGGGAATGAAGGGGGACCGGGCGACCACGAGCGCGTCCAGCGGATCGCCATCGGGCGAAAGCGTGTGGGGCACGAAACCGTAATTGGCGGGATAGCGCATCGGCGTGTGGAGGATGCGGTCGACGACCAGCGCGCCCGATGCCTTGTCGAACTCATATTTCACCGGTTCGCCGCCGGTCGGCACTTCGATGATGACATTGAGGCTTTCGGGCGGATTTTCGCCGACGGGAATGAGATCGATGTTCATGCAGGACTCGCTGAAAAGAGTTAGCTGACGGGTGCCGTGCCGGTTCTTGATTCAAGTAACCGGTCCAGACTGGTTTTACCCTCTCCGGTTTTTTCCAGGCGCGGATAGCGGAGACCGCCCGAATAATCGAGCGTGATCGTGCGATATTGTCGGTCCTGCTTCACAATGAATGAAAGGGGCGTGCGTTTTTCTGCCGTGGCGCCGATCGCGGAGCGGAGCAGGTCCGTCGAAAACTCCTCGCCATTGATCGCGATGATGCGGTTGCCGACGGCCATGCCGGCCTTGAATGCCGGGCTGTCCCAGATCACCGCCGTGACGTTGCCGTCCGCCGTGGCGATCAGCCCCGGGCCATAGCTCTGGTCCACATATTTGGATTTGGTTTCCGCAGTACGGATCGAGCTGTTCGGCGTCGGGCCATAAACGAGGCGATAGCCGCCGAGGGCGAAGCCGCCCTTGGGCGCTTCCTTGCTGGTGCGGTCGACCCGCTCGCGCAGGAAGCCGTCCCAGTCATGGCTGACGATGCTCTCCAGGGCAGTGACGATATCCTGCCGCCCATAGGTCAGCACGCCCCAGTCCCCGTCCTTCATGCCGAAGAAGGTGCTGGCGAAGTCGTCGAGGCCGCTGGTGCCATTGGTCTGGCTGCGGATGATGCCGTCGGCTTCGAGCCAGATCAGCAGGCCTTCATTGTAGTACTCCTCCGATCGCTGCCAGCTCGGCCATGCCTTGGGTCGGCGGGCAGCGATGATGGGATCATGGGTGGTGTCCTCCAGCGGGCGCCACTGCCGGCCTTTCACATTGTCGAGCCGCGCGGCGATCGCAGCCAGCGCGTCGAGTGTTTCGGCCTTGCTGAGCAGGCCGGCGCGTGCCGAGAGGACATAGCCCCAGAACTGCGTCTGCCCTTCGTACAGCCACAGCAGATTGTCCTGCATCGGCGTGGCGAAGTCGGGCGTCCAGAGCAGTTCGGGGCGGCGGAACTTGCCGTTCCAGCTATGAACGAACTCGTGCGCCAGCAGGTCGCGATTGCCCAGGGCCTCAGTCCATTTGGTGAAATAGCCGCGGCCCACTCCGTTCTCGCTGGAGCGGTGGTGTTCGAGGCCAATGCCGCCGAGCGAATCGGAGATGGCGAAGAGGAACTCGTAACGGTCGAAGTGGCGCGCGCCGAACAGCGCCACCGCTTCGTCGACCAGTTTGCGATGCAGGTCGAGCTGCGTCGGGCTCGCCTGCAATTCATCCGGGTTGTCGGCGAAGATGTTCAGGGCGACGGCGTGCCCCAGCTCGACACGACGTGCATGCTGGCCCGCGAAGAGGGGCGAGTCGATGAGCGTGTCGTAGTCGGTCTCCTCATAGGAAACGACATTGCCGCTCTGCGTGCCTTTCAGCGCGCCCGCGGCGGTCCAGCCGTCCGGCAGCGTGACATTCGCCTGGATGGGCAGGCGGCGCGTATAGAAGCCCGCCGGGTAGAGCGAAACGCTTTGCCACTGGAGATTCATCAGCCGGTCGGTCAGCACGATCCGGCCCTGATTGCCTGCGGTGGGCGCGAGGAACTGGAACGTGGCGGTCACGGCCTTCGTGCCCGGGGGCACCGACAGATGGAAGGCATAGACGTCCAGCGGGTCGCGCTCCCAGTCGATCGCCGTTCCGTCCGCCTCGAAGGTGAGGCCGGCGAGCTTCTCGATCTGCCCGCGCGGTGCGTGGTTGCCCGGCAGCCATTGCGGGAAGAGCAAGGTCAGCGGGCCGGCGGCGCCGATCGGGATCGTCTGCTTCACGCGGATGATTCGCTGCGTCGTGTCGCTGGCGTCCACGTCGAGCCGCATCGTGCCGCCGGTCCACGCGATGTCGCGCGCCTGCGGAACGGTGCGCGGGCTCGGCAGGGCCATCGGGGCACTGCGCGCCGTCTCGGGCGCAGTCTGCGCCCGGCCGGGCGAGGTGGTCATGGCAAGGGGAAGGATCAGGGAAAGGGCAAGGCGGCGCATCAAGTCACTCCGGAGAGGGCATTTCCTCAAGCATGGCGGCACAACCGGCGCTCGTCCAGTGCCGGCGGCGGGCAGCGAGAGAGCGGCGTCCGGCGAATCGCTGCGCGGCCCGTCGATTTCGCGCAGCGCCACGCATGCCCGGGAGGCCTCGCATGGGGTGGCCGGACGCGATACATCCTCGCGGGTCCGCACGGAAAAGCCCGCAAGAGTGCTGCCGGCGGCCGCGAAGGAGAATAAGGAGAGGCTTGGGACATGCATATCGGTCTGGCCAGTGGCTTCGCGCACCAGCGCGGCAGGGACTATCCCGACCAGCAGTTCGTTCAGGAGGAGGTGGAGAATCTCGTCCTCGCGGAAGAGCTGGGTTTTGATTCGGTATGGATCACCGAGCATCATTTCTCGGATTATTCGATGTCCAACGATCCGCTCCAGCTCCTCACTTATATTGCCGGGCGCACGAAGCGGGTGAAGCTGGGCACGCAGGTCATCATTGTTCCCTGGCATGATCCGGTGCGCCTTGCCGAGAAGATCATCAATCTCGACATCCTCTCGCGCGGCCGGGCGCTGCTCGGCTTCGGCAACGGCCTCGCGCCGCACGAATTCGAAGGGCTGCGCGTCGACCAGACCAAGTCACGCGAGCTCTACAGGGAGATCCTCGATCTCGTGATCCCGGCGATCGAGACCGGCATCATCGAGGGCAAGGGCAAGCATATCGACCAGCCGCGTCGCGAGCTGCGGCCAGCGCCCCTCCGGAGCTTCGAGGGACGCAAGTTCTGCGGGTCGCTTTCAGGAACCTCCATGCACACCGCCGCCCGGCTCGGTTTTGGCAACATGGTGCTGATGCTGCCCCAGCGCGGCAAGGAAGCGCCGCCGGACATGTATGCGGAAATCTGGGCGCAGGAGCGTCCCGGCACCCTACCGCCCCCGCCGATGGTGAGCGGCAATTATTATATCGACGAAAGCGCCGACTATGCGGAGGTGCAGGGGCGTCATTATCTGGCCAACACGATGCGCGCCGCGATCCGCAATTACAGTCTCGACAAGCCCGGCACCTTCGCGACCATGAAGGGCTATGAGAGCTACGAGAAGATGACGCTCCAGCCAGACGAGATCGAGCCTTATGTCGAGAATTTCAGCCGGTCGGTGGTGACCGGCACGCCACAGATGATTCTCGATCGCATGTGGGAGCTGAAGGAGATCTACGAGCCGCAGGGTTTCTTCCCGCATGTTCACTTCGGCGGCATGCCGCAGGAAGAGGCGCGCAAGAACATCCTCCTCTTCGCGCAGAAGGTGCTGCCCGAGGTCAAGAGCTGGACGGCGCAGGCGTCGATCGACGATCGCTTCATGGCGGCTGCCGAATAGGGGTCGCCCCGTGGCGTGATGCCTGCCCCGGTGAGGCGGGCATCACGCGATGTCACCACCGGCTCAGGCGGCGATGGGCAGTTTGCTGGCGTCCGCCCAGTTACCATGGAGGCCGGAGCGCAGGCGGATCGGCAGTTTCGCGCGGCCGATCGGGCCGCCCTTGAGATTCAGGGCATCCAGCACCACCAGGTCGCTGTAATTGGTGATGAGATTGTCGACGAGCGCGATGATGTAGCCGTCACCTTCCGCGGAGTCGGCCGTGCGGGGCACGAAGCAGGGCTCCTGGATGATCGACTGCGGGCCGCACCACCAGCTGTCCTCCTTGCCGGTCGCGTGATCCCAGTGGCCGATGCGGTTCATCTTGAAGCCGGACGCCCGGCCGCGCGCGAATTCCATCTCCATCTCCGGGTCCATGACCAGACCCCAGCCGTGGCGATAGGGCTGGCCGACATAGCGCTCGTCCAGCCGGGGGAATTCGTCGATCAAGTTGGTGAGCTGGCGTACTTCGGCGAAATCCTGGCTGTTCGATCCGAGATCGACCGTCCAGCGATGCAGATAGGGCCGCGCCGCCACCGGATCGAACGGGGCGCCGTGAATGTCCGGGAAGAAGGGGAAGGCATTATTCTCTGCCTGCGGCGTGTCGAAGTGGATCTTCGACCCTTCCTCGAAGGCGTTCATCACATGGCTCGCGAAGATGGTCTTTGGCGCCTTGAACCAGCGCACGTCCTTGTTGGTGACGCCCGGTCCGCGCGGCACCACGCCGAGCCAGACGGGGAGCGTCGTGTCGAAGCCGAAATGCGGCAGACCCGCCTTCAGCCGGTCCCAGTTCGACGTGCACGGCACGATGTGGAAGATCGCATAATGCTCGGTGAGGCCATAATCGTGCATCATGCAGTAATAAGGCACCTGGAACTCGGTCTCGAACAGCAGGTTGCCGGCGGGATCGATCTCGAAATAGCTGCAATCGGTGGTGAGCAGGCCTGTCGCCGCATAGCCGAAATTGCAGAAGTTGCCGGTGACGGGGTCGATCTTGGCATGGGCCGAGAAGGTCTGGTTCTTCAGCTTGCCGTCGAAATTGGTGTAACCTTCGGTCTCCAGCGTCAGCGGGTCCATGATGAGGCACGGGCTGTCCTCCTTCATGGCGTAGAGCTTGCCGGCATGGACCATCACATTGGTGTTGGCGGTGCCCCGGATCATGCCCTGGACACTCGCATCGTCCGTCAGCGGATTGCGATAGGCGCCGAACAGCGACTTGCCGGCCTTGCGCTCCATTTTCCACTTGTCCGTCTGCGCATAACGCTGGCGGAAATCGATCTTGCCGTCGTGAAAGCGGAACAGGCTCACCATGCCGTCCCCGTTGAAGAACTGGTCATCCTCGAACCGGGGCGGGAATTGCGCATCGGGATGCACCCGGTGGAAGGTCCCGTTCAGTTGCGCAGGGATTTCCCCTTCGACTTCCAGATCCAGAATGTCGCCCTCGATCCGGAGGGGGCGCAGCACGCCGGTCATGCCGGGGGTGTCGGGGAAATGGGCCATATCGCTCTCCTATGTTGAGATATCAACAACAGCCTGTCTGCATGAATGTGGCGCTGATGCGTTTGATGCCGGTCAAACCAGCGCGCTATTCCAGTGCTCGCCAAATCCGGCTAGAGGCGCTGCCCATGGCGAAGATCCCAACACCACGGCCGATCCGCGGCACCCAGGACATGCTCGGCGAAAGCGCCGACCGCTTCATGCATGTCGTCGAGACGTTCGAGCGCGTCCGCAAGCTTTACGGCTTCAGGCGCGTCGAGGTGCCGGTGTTCGAGGCGACGGCGGTCTTCTCCCGCTCGCTGGGCGAGACGACCGACGTGGTCTCCAAGGAGATGTACACCTTCGAGGACCGTGGCGGGGATTCGGTGACGCTGCGGCCGGAATTCACGGCGGGCATCGCGCGCGCTTATGTCACCGAGGGCTGGCAGCAATATGCGCCGCTCAAGGTCGCGACGCACGGGCCCCTGTTCCGCTACGAGCGCCCCCAGAAGGGCCGCTATCGCCAGTTCCACCAGCTCGACGCCGAGATCATCGGCGCGTCCGAGCCGCTGGCAGATGCGGAACTGCTGGTCTTTGCCGATCAGCTTCTCAAGGAACTGGGCATCGTCGAGGGCGTGACGCTCACGCTCAACACGCTGGGCGACTATCAGAGCCGCGAGGCCTGGCGCAGCGCGCTCGTCGCCTATTTCGAGGGGCATCGCGATCAGCTCAGCGAGGAGAGCAAGGACCGGCTGCATCGCAATCCGCTGCGCATTCTCGACAGCAAGGATCCGGGCGATCAGGCGATCGTGGCCGGCGCGCCGGACATCGATGCCTATCTGACCGATGAGGCGCAGGCCTTCTTCGGGAAAGTGACGGACGGGCTGAAGGCCGCAGGCGTCGCCTGGACGCGCAATGCCCGGCTGGTGCGCGGGCTGGATTATTATCGCCACACAGCGTTCGAGTTCGTCACCGACCGGCTGGGCGCGCAGGGCACGGTGCTCGGCGGCGGACGCTATGACGGGCTGATCGAGACGCTCGGCGGACCGAGCACGCCGGCCGTCGGCTGGGCGGCAGGCATCGAGCGGCTGGGGATGCTGCTGGATGCGCCCTCTAGCGGTCATCTGGCTTTCGTTCTTGCACCCATGGGTGAACAGGCCGAGCGATATTGCACGGGGCTCATGGCGTCGCTGCGTCGCAAGGGCATTCCCTGTGACATGGCCTATCGCGGCAACCTCAAGAAGCGGCTGCAACGGGCCGATGCCTCCGGCGCCGAAGCCGCCATCATCGTCGGTGACGATGAGCTGGCCCTCGGCGAGATCGTCGTGCGCGATCTCAAGACCGGCGAACAGGCGAAACGCAAGACCAGCGAGATCGAGGATCCGCGCGTTGGCCATTCGGCGACGTACGGCCTTCTCTTGGGTGGTCTGGGCGGCCGGGTATCCGTGAGCGACTGATGGCCATTGCCTCGCTCCTATTCCCTCGTCACCCTGAACTTGTTTCAGGGTCCACGGTGCAGCGGCGCCGCCAGCCCCCAGGTCACCGCAAAATCGGTCCAGTCCGGATTGGACTCCTCGATCAGGTTGATCTTCCACGCCCGATGCCAGCGCTTCAGCTGTTTCTCGCGAGTGATGGCGCTCTCCATGTCTCCGAAGAATTCGGCGTGCACGAGGCGGTAAACCCGATAGCGCGAGGTAAAGCCCGGCACTTCGCCGGAGCGATGTTGCCAGATTCGCGCGGGGAGCTCGGACGTGACGCCGACATACAGCGTCCCGCGTTTCTGGCTGGCGAGGATGTAGGTGCACGGGTTCCGGCGCTGCATGGGGAAATCACTGCCGCGCCATGGATGCTGAAACAAGTTCAGCATGACGCATTCAGGGGGCAGGCATGACCACCGTCTCCCCCGATCGCATCGCCGCGATCCTCCGGCGGCAGGAGGAAGTGCAGGCGCAGATGGCCCGGCCCGATCTTGATCCGGCGGAGTTCGTGCGCCTGTCCAAGGATTATGCCGAGCTGGAGCCGGTGGTGACGGCGGCGCGCGAAGTGGCGCAACTGCGCACCGAGCAGAGCGAGCTGGAGGCGATGCTCGCCGATCCGGAAATGAAGGCGATGGCGCAGGAGGAGATCGAGGCGGTCCGTGGGCGCCTGCCCGAGGCCGAACATGCCCTTGCCATCGCGCTGCTGCCCAGGGATGCGGCGGACGAGCGCGCGGCCATGCTGGAGATCCGCGCCGGCACTGGCGGGGATGAGGCTGCGCTGTTCGCGGGCGACTTGCTACGCATGTACCAGCGTTATGCGGAGAGCCGCGGCTGGCGGGTAGAGATCATCTCGGCCAGCGCCTCCGAGGCGGGCGGCTTCAAGGAAGTGATCGCCAGTGTCAGCGGCGCAGGCGTATTCGCGCGCCTCAAGTTCGAGAGCGGCGTGCATCGCGTGCAGCGCGTGCCAGTGACGGAAAGTGGCGGGCGCATCCACACCAGCGCGGCAACAGTCGCGGTGCTTCCCGAGGCGGAGGAAGTGGACGTGCAGATCAACGAGGCGACGGACCTGCGCATCGATGTCTACCGGTCTTCGGGCGCTGGCGGCCAGCATGTGAACACCACCGATTCGGCCGTGCGCATCACGCATCTGCCCACCGGCATCGTGGTGACGCAGCAGGACGAGAAATCGCAGCACAAGAACAAGGCGAAGGCGCTGAAGGTGCTGCGGGCGCGGCTCTATGAAGCCGAGCGGGAGCGCACGCAGAGCGAGCAGGCCGGCGCGCGCAAGGCGATGGTCGGATCGGGAGACCGGTCCGAGCGCATCCGCACCTATAATTTCCCGCAAGGGCGCGTCACCGATCACCGCATCAACCTGACGCTGCATCGCTTGCCCGAGATCCTCGAAGGGCCGGGACTGGACGAGATGATCAGCGCGCTGATCGCGCAGGACGAAGCCGCGCGGCTCGCCCAGCTCGACACGGCAGCCTGACCGGCGGGGGGCGGCATGGCTGGTTCCGTCGAGCCGGACGAGCCGGTGAAGCTCGCCGACTGGCTGCGCATGGCGACAGCGCGGCTCGCACCGGTGAGCGACACGCCGCGTCTCGATGCCGAACTGCTGGCCGCCCATGCGCTGGCGATGAGCCGCGAAGCGATGCTTCTTGCCTTGCCGCGCCTTGTTGCACCGCCGGAGGGCGAGGCGCTGCTTGCCCGGCGGCTCGACCATGAACCGATTGCCTACATCACCGGGACGCGCGACTTCTGGACCTTGTCCCTGCGCGTGACGCCCGACGTGCTGGTGCCGCGTCCGGACAGCGAGACGCTGATCGAGGCGGCGATTGCCCGGTTCGAGGGGCCCGAGGCGCCGCAACAGATTCTCGATCTCGGCACCGGCTCGGGCGCGCTGCTGCTTGCGGCGCTGGACGCCTGGCCGCAGGCGCGGGGGCTGGGCATCGATGTCTCGCCTGCCGCCGTCGACGTCGCGCGCGAGAACGCCGCGCGCTGCGGCATGGCCGACCGGGCGGAGTTTCGGCTCGGCAACTGGGGGGGAGGGCTTGCGGCCCGCTTCGATCTTATCCTGTGCAATCCGCCCTATATCGCACAGGATGCCCTCCTGCCCCGGGAAGTGCACGCGCATGAGCCGGCCGGCGCGCTGTTCGCCGGGGTCGACGGGCTGGATGCCTATCGCCTGCTGGCCGACCAGCTCGGTTCGCTGCTCGCGCCCGGTGGCGTTGCGATCTTCGAGATCGGCTTCGATCAGGCGGAGAGTGCGGCCGCCCTGTTCCTCGCCGCCGGCTTCGCCGTTGCGCCAGTGCGCGACCTTTCCGGCCACACCCGCGCGCTCGTCGTGAAGGCCGATCGGGCCAGCCAGCGTTGAAAGTTCCTTTTTAACGACTACATGCGAATTTCTCTTGGTTTGGTGAGCCAGACCGTCTATCTGGCGGTCACAGGGTTGCTCTCGCTCACACGCGCGGCGTCTGGGCAAGCGGCCTGCTCCCACAGTTTTGGCGGCGTTCTAGAGTGGAGCCGTTGGCCGAAGCGCGGGGCGCGAGTGGTTGAAATGCCGCTCCGCCTTCGATGTGATGCACAGCGCTTCGGTACGCGTTCGGAAACGCCGGAGTTTTGGTCGAGAACATAGGGACGAACCTTTGATCAACAATCGTCAGGCCGGTCGTCGTCGCGGCCGGAACAATCCGCGCCAGAGTGGCGGCGGCAATCGCGGCAATGGTGACTCCGGCAACCGCATCGACAGCCGCGCCCGCGGCAATGCGGCGCAGCTTCTCGAGAAGTACCGCAATCTCGCGCGGGATGCGCAGATGGCGGGGGACCGGGTCAACGCGGAATATTATTTCCAGTTCGCCGACCATTATTTCCGGGTTCTCGCCGACAATCGCGCGCGACAGGAAGAGCAGCAGCAGCGGTTCCGCCGTCATGACGAGTCCGACCAGGACAATGGCGACGAGAGCGACGAGCTGATCGATGCCGGCGGCGATGAGAGCGATGAATTCGCGCCTCCGCAGCAGGAGCAGCGTCCGCGCCGCGAGCGCGCTCCGGATCGCGAGCGTGCCCCGGAGCGTCAGCGCGAGCGCAGCCAGGAGCGCAAGCCGCGCCGCGTCGCGAATGACGATGCAAGCGATGGCGAAGCGGAGGCCGAGATCGGCTTGCCGGGTCTGCCCCCGTCGATCGCGCGGGTCGAGGTGAGCGAAGACGCGGAGGCCGAGGCTCCTGCCGAGGCGCAGGAGGAAGTGCGCAAGCCCCGCCGTGGCCGCCGCCCGCGTCAGCCGGAAGCCGCCGAGTAATCATTCAAGCGATATGCTTTTTACGGGCGCGCCAGCATCGCTGGGGCGCCCGTCTTCGTGTCCGGCGGCCTCAGTCCTCGTCGAGGATCTCGGGGCTGATGCGGTCGTCCACCTGATCGTCATGGCCGGTTCCGCTCGAAAGGAACATGAGGCCCATGAGCAGGGCAGCCATCATGATGGTGGACCACACTCCGGCTATTGTCATGCCCAGGAAGAGCAGGGGAAGCGGCCCGCGGAAGACCCAGAGCAATCCGGCCACCACGAGCCCGACGGCAAGGCCGAAGGCCGCCATCCACCACATGATCCTGCGAAAGCGTGCCCAGGCGAATTGCGCCTGGCGATGGTCATCAAGGCCGGGCCGGTTTGTCATGGGCGCATCCCTTAAGGTCAGGCGGCGGCGCGATCAACAGCGCCTTTGACGCCTCGCGCCGGGAAGCGCATAGTCCGGGTCATGGAAGCGACCGCAGACCGGTCCATGGTTGATGTCGGCCGGGCCGGTCCGCAGGCGAACCGGAGAGGTGAGGATGACAGTCAGCGCATTTGTCGGCGAGTCGCCGGACACGATCATCCAGGTGAACAGGACTGACAGCGTGGCGCGGGTCGTCGCGCTTCTGGCGGAACGGCGAATCGGCTGCGTGCCCATTGTCGAGGACGGACGCGTGCTCGGCATCTTCTCGGAGCGGGATGTCGTTTACGGCCTGGCGCGCGAGGGCGCGGCGCTGCTCGACAAGCCGGTGGAGGCGGTCATGACCACGCCCCCGGTCACCATAGACGCCGATACCCCTATCCTGTCTGCCCTGTCCCTGATGACGCGGCGCCGCATTCGCCATCTGCCCATCGTCAGGGACGGGCGGATGATCGGCTTTGTGAGCATCGGCGATCTGGTGAAGTCGCGCATCGACCGGATCGAATCGGAAGTCGAGGCCATGCGCAGCTATATCCAGAGCGCCTGAGCTGCCGGCCAGTCGCACCCTCCGGCGTTCGGAGGCGCGCCTGATGGCTTCAGGTTGTGGGCGGCCTGCGCCGAAGGAGTAGCGCGGCGAGGTCGTCGATCGTCTCGCGTGACACCAGGGCCAGCAGCGCGACGAAGCTGCCCGCGCCGATCGCGACCAGCACCAGCAGCCGGATCGGCGCCGCCATTCCGGGCAGCAGGCTGTCGGTGCCAAGAACGATGAGGGCCATCGCGGCGGCCGAGATGAAGCCGGGCGCCACTGCTCGGCCCACCTCGGCGAATGACAGGCCGATCAGCCGCCCGGCCACCCGCGCGGTGACGAGCGCGAACAACGGGAAGGCGCAGAGCCAGGCCATGGCGAGCCCCAGTGCCCCGAACCGGATGCCGATCAGGAAGGCGACCGGCATGATGACCGCCCCGATCATGGCGATTCGGGCGGAGAGTCCCGGGCGGCCCATGGCATTGCACACCGGCGGGAACATGACCTGCAGCGCATAGAAGGGCATCGCGAGGGCCAGCACCTGCACGAAGGGCACCATGCCGAGCCATTTATGCCCGAACAGGGTCGCGACCAGCGGCTCGGCCGTCACGGCCATGCCGAGATAGAGCGGACAGGCAATCAGCATGAGCAGCCGGATCGCCTGTCGGAACGAGCGCGCCACGCGCTGCCGGTCGGCCTGCATCCGCGCGAAGGCCGGAAAGGCGACGTCGTTGAGCGGCGGGATGAACTTCGAGACGAAGATCTGGGTGAGGAACAGCGCCTCGGCATAAAGGCCAAGGGCGTGCGGATCGAGTACGCGCCCGCCAATGAACACGTCCGCCTGGCTCTGGATCAGGAAGAAGAGCTGCGAACCCAGCAGGGAGAGTGCGTAGAGGATCAGCGGCCCGGTGCCCCGGAAGTCGAAGATCGGCAGCACGAAGAAGCGAGTCGCGATGAGATAGCCGATCGCCTTGGACCAGAAACCCGCGATCGGCGCCCAGACCAGTGTCCACACGCCCCATCCGGCCAGAGCGCCGCCGATGGCGACGCCCGCCGCGATGAGTCCGGCGATGAGGTTGACGAAGGCCGGGCGCTTGAAGTCCAGGCTCCGGCCCATCAGCACTTCGGGGAGGGAGATGAACGGCGTGGAGAGGTAGATCAGGGCCTGGGCGCGCAGCAGGTCCGCGACCATGGGCTGGCGATAATAGCTGGCGGCGAGCGGGGCGAGGAGCAGCTGTGCCGCGGCGAGCCCGCCATTCATGAGAATCATCAGCCCGAAAGCCTGCCGCAGCTTACGGGTATCGACCGATTCGGACTGCACGAGCGCGCTGATCAGCCCGTATCCATTGAGGAACATCATGAAGTTCAGCATGACCTGCGTCATGGCGAAGAGCCCGTAATCGGCGGGATTGAGGATGCGGATCACCGCCAGCGTGGATGTCCAGCTCAGGATCTGGGTGACGATCTGTCCTCCCGAGCGCCAGAAGAGGGCGCTGCGGACCCGGTCCCCAAAACCATCATGCGTAGCCTCGGCATCCTGAAACGCTGGGTTCTGCGCAGTTCTGCTGGTGGGATCCTGTGTCATGCCTCGAGGCCCTAGCGGGAAGGAACGAACATTATCTGAAATAAAATTGCAAAAAGGGTTTGACGGGTCGGAGAGCCGCCCATATATGCCCCTTCACCGACGCGGTGCGGACCTTCGGTTCTCGCCTCGCTTGGTCGCCAACATAGCAGGACGCCATTCCCTCGGTGGTAAGAGA